>DASXQW010000046.1:0-45658 GCA_036506975.1 Casimicrobiaceae bacterium
TTCCTGCCAGCCTATCGGATAACGCGCCGCGACCTCCGCCTTGGATCGGGCTTGGTGCCGTTTGCCTACCTTACGGCGCACCTCGCCAATCAGGCGCTAGGGCTGGTGTCGGTGAACGTAGCCGAGGGACGCGAGCGAGCGTGATGGCGATCTCGCGCGACTGGACCGGCTTGGTGAGCACTTCACTGACGCCGGCGGCGAGCGCCGGCTGAGTCATGAGGCTGAGAGAGCCACTCGACTCAGCAACATAGACGAGCCGACGATTCTTGGGCACGACGCTTGCTCAATTGAATCCTAGGGCTGGCCAACGACCACTGGCGCCTCTATTGCTCCCTTGGGCGCCACTACGTGACGCCCTGCGTCGCTTCGGGGTTCGCATCGGAACGGCACATGAATAGCGAACTACAAGGAACCTAAGCGACAAATGAGGCCAGGTCGCATCCCCACTATCCGTTCCAGACTCGCTTTGCTCGTTATCGCGTGCGTCGTCCCAGCGTCTTTGATGGCCGTGGTGTTGATCTCCTATAGCTACGAGCACGAGCGCGGAAGACTCGTACGCGATTCCATTGCGACGGCGCGCGCACTCACGTCTGCAATGGACCGTGACTTGGCCGGCGTGCAATCGGCCTTGTACGCGCTCGCCACCTCGCCCCATCTGCCCTCCAATGACTTTCGGGCTTTCCACAGCCAGGCGAAAGAAGTGCTGCCAAACCTGATCGCCAATAATATAGTTCTGATCGACGCGAACGGTCAGCACCGGATTAATACACTTCGGTCATTCGGTGAACCGCTCCCTTCCGCTCGTTCAAAGCAATTAGCGCGCATATTCGAAACGGGTCGGCCGGTGATCACGGATCTATTTCCGGGGCCGGCAATCGGCAGGCCGGTACTCGCCATCGGAGTTCCAGTGCGCGTGGAAAATAAAATTGTTTACACCCTGAACGCGGGTATCGTTCCCGAACGTCTGTCGAGCATATTCACTCAGCAGCGTCTACCGCCAGACTGGATTGCAGCAATCTTTGACAGCACGGGCGCGGTTGTAGCCCGCACGCACGAAATGGATCGATTCCTCGGGAAGAAAGGTTCTCCGGCATTGATCAAGCGAATGCGAGAGGTCGCCGAGGACTCCCTGGAGAGTACGACGCTGGAAGGCATTCCAGTTCTGACGGTATTCAGCCGGTCCGCTGTCTCCAACTGGACCGTCGCCATAGGAATACCTCTTAAGGACGTGACAAGCGAACTGGGGCGTTTGCTATGGTGGCTCATTCTCGGCCTGGCGATCCTGCTCATGAGCAGCCTGGCCTTGGCCTGGGTCATCGGCGGCCGGATTGCCCGCGCCGTTCGCGGCCTTTGCGACCCCGCGCTCGCCTTAGGCTTGGGCGAAGCAGTGACGGTTCCTTCCCTCCACCTGAAGGAAGCTGATGAAGTAGGCCGGGCCTTGATGAAGGCATCAAGAATGTTACAGGAAGCCCAGCATCTAGC
Organism: Casimicrobiaceae bacterium; assembly: GCA_036506975.1. Lineage (GTDB taxonomy): Bacteria > Pseudomonadota > Gammaproteobacteria > Burkholderiales > Casimicrobiaceae > PALSA-1003. Next base: position 1,483 of record DASXQW010000046.1, read on the forward strand.
ACATCACGATGCGCTGACGGGTCTTGCAAACCGTCTGCTGTTCACTGAAATCGTCGACCATCACCTGTCGATTTGCCGCAGGACCGGATCCATGCTTGCCGTCTTATATTTCGACATCGACGGATTCAAAGCTGTCAATGATGCGCACGGTCATGCAACCGGTGATCGGTTACTGCGCGCAGTCGCAGCGCGGCTCAAGAGCGGAATTCGGGCCTCCGATATCGCCGCCCGCTTGGGTGGTGATGAGTTCGGGATCCTCCTTGTACTTACCGGCACGGAAGGGGCCGCAGAAGTGGCTCGCAAACTGGCCGATCGTGTTTCGCTTCCTTATCCAATCGATCAATTGACGATCAAAATTTCAGCCAGCATTGGAGTTGCGGCATACCCGGATTCGGGAACCACCAGCGAAGAACTTCTGCACAGCGCAGACGAAGCGATGTACAAAACCAAGTCGGATCACGAACGGTCGCAGGCTGTTCGCCGCCGCGAATTGTCAGCTCAAGCTGTCTAGCACGCGCGCCCTCTCCTGCGCGCATCAGTCGGGCTTCCTCGGCAATCTCTCGCACGATGTGGCCATCTGGCTGCAACTTCGACACAAGGCCGACGCTCTGTCCGGCCCAGAGCGAGAGGGACTAATAGCGAACGATGGGTCCGCTCGATCGCGACGTGGCGATCACCTCCCCTTCGCCCGGACGTTGGCCGGATGCGGCCCGGCCTGCGGCCTCCCAGGCCTCGATGGTTTGCGAGATGAATATTCACATTGTCAAATCAGAGCCCACGGCGCAGCATGGTTATCGCTACGAGATCCAGCCTTGAACTGACCACTCGAGCACTACTCGGCGGCATATATGTTTTGTTGGGACGGGGATAGCGTCGTATCGGGCGTGTCGCAACCGCAAAACCCTCGGACTCACGATTCCGTAATATGACTCAACTGGTCAATCAACCTCTCCAGCGTGGCGCGCACGCATTAGTGGTCGGCGTCGGCGAGTATCCGTGGCTCGATGGCGGCACGCAACCGCGATTTGCCCACTTCGAAGGAATGGGCCAGCTCAGCTCGCCACCCGAGTCGGCGCGGGCGTTCGCCGAGTGGCTGCTTTCTCCTGCCGGCTATCACAATCCTGCATGCCCGCTGGCGAGTCTCGATCTCCTGGTCTCGGATTCGAGCACGGACCAATTTGTTCCGCCGGGTGGCGCGTCGACGACGATTCAGCGCGCCCGATTCGCCGATATCGATGCGGCGATCAAGGCGTGGTTCCAGCGCGGCCACGCGCATGCGGACAATCTGATGATGTTCTTCTACTGCGGGCATGGCGTGGCGCGTGGCCTGAAGATGACGCTGCTCCCGGAAGACTACGGCAGCCTGCAAGCGCCGCCACAAATGTCGCTCAGCCTGGCGATCGACTTCGACGAGTTCTATCTCGGCATGGATAGTTGCGCCGCCAGAAATCAGCTCTTCTTCGTCGACGCGTGCCGGGTGGCTTCCGGCCTGCTGATCCGTACCCAGAATTTCAGCGGCAGTCCGGTGATCCCGGGAATGGCGCAAATCAGCTCGCCGCCGCGCAACGCACCGGTCTACTACGGCGCGGTACCCGGTATCACTGCCTTCGGACGGCCGGGCAAACCAAGTTTTTTCACGGAGGCGCTGCTCAAGGCATTTCGGGGCGCAGGCGCCGATGACACCACGGGCGCGTGGGCGCTCCAGACCGATACCTTGGGCCGAGGCATCCATCATCAACTGCGTCGCGCGGTAGCGAACACCGCGGCCGCCGGTCAGTTGTCGATGACCAATAACGTCGGGCCGCCCTTGGCGTTCCATCAGTTGGCCGGGTTGCCGGAATGTCCAGTAGATGTGTTGTGCGATCCCGAGTCGGATACCGCCAACGCGACGTTCGCGGTGTCGGGCAATGGCGTTCAGCAGACCCGAGTGCCGGACGCCACACCGTGGGGTCTCGACCTCGTGCTGGGCGACTATCAGTTTGCAGCGAATATTGCCACGCCTTCCGCAAAGTCCGGGCAGAGCACGTCGCGTGTTGCACCACCGTTCCGTTCGGTGAAAATTCCGGTGGCGTAATGGCCTACGCGCGGCTTCGAATCGACAAGTATCTGGAAGGCGAGCCCCTGACCGGTGGCGCCATCGTCGACGTGCGGCGTCTCGACAACGGTGGCGGCGCGGGCGCACGCGTCAAACGCGCTACCGTGCCGATGGGTACGAGCGGGGCCGAAAGCAGAGTGAATCTGGATCCCGGAAAGTACGAGTTTACGGCGATCCTGCCGTCCGGCGACGTGCTGAGCAGCGTCGCCGAGGTCGATGGCCGTCCGGATGGCGTTCCCGTGGTCTTCGAGATCGGCCACGCGTCACATGAGTGGATGAGTTGGCAGCACGCCTTGGGAAACGTCGTAGCGGGCGAAACGTTGAGCCTGATGCGGGCGCAGGGCGTGAAAATCCATTGGTCGCTCGTCGATGATGTCGGCGCCCAATGGTTCGCCGCTTCCAAATTGCCGGACGGCAGGGATGCGCTTGCGACAACGCTGGCCACCCACCTGGCGCTCGACCCTGGGTCCGGGCCTGTCCCGATCAAGCTCTCGGCGCCCATGCAGGATTTGACGAGCTTGAACGAGCCGCCGTTCAAGGTGTATCACATCCCGCCGTCCAACCATTTCGATTATGAGAACGACAAATTCGTGCGCAGCTATGCACTGGTCGGTGACGGTTCGAATCGCCAGATGCTCTGCGTACTGCCTTACCCATGGCGGAAGGTGGACGGGCAAGAGGCAGCGGTAGAGCTCATGGTGGGTCCCGATCAGCCCCTGGACGCGGATGCAAGCGTCGTGCAATTCGATGTGCCATGGTCCGTGTCGACCATCGCTCGCGACGACCGCATCGCCTCGGTGTTGAGCTACTTTGCCGCCGGTGACAACGCTGCCGCGGCGCTCCTCGCCCAAGAGGCGCTGGATCTGCTCTTCGGCAAGATGGTGAATCCGCTCTCAGCGAGCGCAGGCGCCTATGTCCTGGTGGACCAATGGCTGCGCCAGGGCGGCAAGGACGCACAAGTGGTCCAATGGCTCAACTGGATCGACAATCTGGCGAAATGGTTCCCGTGGCTCCCCGACGGTGCAGTACTGCGCGGCTGGGTTGCGCTCGCCGGGCGCGACGGCAAATCGTCCGTCGAAACCGCGCGCAGCGCATTCCTCGAGGCAGAGCGACGCGGAATTCCGGTGTACACGGCGGGCGTGCGGCGTCTGGCGGATGGGCTGACGCGCATCGCCAACCAGGACAAGGCCGACGGACGCGACGATCGCGCCGTCGTCGCCGCGCTGGAGCGGATCCGCCGGGTCGCCTGGAGCGCCGATCCGCGCTTTCCCTTCACCACGATCCGTCTTTGGTTCGACGCGAAATAGCGGAGGTCCCGGATGTTCAAGATCGAAATGCTTCCCTCCGCCCACGGGGACGGACTCCTGCTCGAGTATGGCGCTGCCGCTGCGCCGAGCCGGGTCCTGATCGATGGCGGCACCGAGCCCGCATATAAGACGCTCAAGGCGCGCATCGAGCGCCTGGCTCCTGCGGATCGCCACTTCGAGTTGCTGGTCATCACGCATATCGACGCCGATCACATCGGCGGAATCGTGAAGATGCTGGAAAAAAGCGAGCTGGGTGCTAAGTTCGACGAGGTCTGGTTCAACGGCTTTCCGCACCTCGATGCCGCGGATACCCCGCCCGCCTCGGACGTCGAATTTTTCGGCGCGCTGCAGGGTGAGCGGCTATCAACGCGCCTGCTGGAGCTCGCGATTCCCTGGAACGCCCGCTTTGGCCGCGGCGCCGTACGCGTGCGTGACGACGGCGCGCTGCCCTCGTTGACGCTTGACGGTGGGCTCAAGCTCACCGTGCTGGGGCCGACCCGCGACAAGCTGCTCAAGCTGAAGCCCGTATGGGAACGTGAATGCGCCAAGGCGGGGCTGGACCCGCTCGAGCAACTACCGCCGGTGGTCGAGGATGCGGATGTCGAACCGATGGGCGTCCCGAACGTGGAAGCGCTGGCGGCGACCCCTTTCGACGAGGATGATGCGCCCGCCAACGGCAGCAGCATTTCGCTGCTGGCCGAATTCGAGGGAAAGCGCATCCTGCTCGGTGCCGACGCGCATCCGACGACGCTGACTTCGGCGATCGAGCGTCTGGTTGGACCTGGCCAGCGTCTTGCGCTCACCGCCTTCAAGTTGCCGCATCACGCCAGCAAGCACAACGTCAGCGTGGATCTGCTGGAGCAAGTTCAATGCAATAAATATCTGGTATCGACCAACGGCGCGCAGTTCAAGCATCCTGATCGCGAGGCTATCGCGCGCGTCATCAAGCACGGCGGCGCATCGCCGACGCTGTATTTCAACTACAACACCACCTTCAACGGGGTGTGGGAGACGCCAACGCTCAAGGAGGACTTCGACTACGACGCCGTTTACGCTGACCAGGAGGGCGGCCTGACCGTTGCGCTGTGATTGTCCGGGATTACTCGAGCGGCCATTGCGGAAGAGGCAGCTCGGTTACGGTCGGGATCGCAACTTTCGCACGCCGGCGGAGCGCCACATCGCACAACACAAACCCCCAATTGATCAGCCGGCCCTGCGTCTCGTCTTCGAAGCGCGCGAGGCGAGTCGGGACGGAAACCAGATCATCCGTCAAGGTGGTGTCCTTGAATGGCGACGTCGCATCGCCATAGGATTCGATGCTCGTGCCGACGCCCCAGTAGGCACCGCGCTTGCGCCCGGCCTCGAATTCCGCGATCAACCAGCGCTTGCGCAGCGCGCGGGTCTGGTCGATGAGGATGTCGCGTACCCGACCGAGTTGGCGCAGGTAGTCGCCGTGAGGGTCCTCCTCGATCTCCATCGGCGCCCCCGCATCGCTCACCAGCACGATGTCGGCGTTGTCCACCAGCGATTCGAGGCCCATGTTGTCGTACACGCCGCCATCGGTGAGAACAATCTTCTTGCGCAGCGCGTCCACGTTGGGCAGGTTGCCTCCCTTCTTCCACGAGGCAGGGTCGGTTTCGAGCTCGATGGGCGAGAAAACCGGAGGAAACGCGCTGGAGGCCGCGACCGCGAAAGCGAGCGGGACATCGGTCTTGCTCGAGATGCCGAGCATGTAGTCAGCCAGCATGTCCTGTCGGAAGCGGAAGCTCCGCCCCGTTTGGAGATTCGTCGCGTAGAAGATGAACTTGGGATTACCCGGCGTGCGCGCGTCAGGGAGGTCCTTCAGCGCGGTCTTGCCGAACAGGCTCTTCGCATAGCGGTCGGCCAGGAAATCTCCGGCGGTCTTGAAGGGGGTGATGAGGCCGAGTAGACCCGAGCCGATGTCGATCGTCTTGTCGCAAAACGCGCGCACGGGATCGGCGATTTCCGGCACGAAGTTGGTGGCGCGGCCGTCGTCCCACGTCAGTTGCGACCATCGGTGCGCGAGTACGCCGGCGACGATCGAGCCGCCGGACACGCTCGTGATGCGGTCGAGCTTGCCGAGCAGGCCGGCGTCGTTCAGACGCCAAAGCGAACCGAGCCCGAAAAGCGTTGCCCGGAACCCGCCTCCCGAGAGCGCCAAACCGAGGGTCTTGCCGTCGACTGCGATGATAAATCTCCTTTTCCTTGCGAACGCTGTAGCGCGTAGCGCAGCATCGACTGGCGGCACTAGATCGGCCGCACCTTGTCCTCGAAGATAGGTCCGCCGCGGTCGTTCACGGTGAAAGCCGTAGGCTTCCTTCTGGTCGTCGCGAGTACGGTTGCTCGACTAGCTCGCGTTCACCATCAGTCCTCACAAGAATAGACCCCGTTTTGAATTTGCGCTAGGAAGGGATTCAACCCAGACCGGCTAGCTCATGGCTGCGGGTCCAATAGCGGCATGAACAAGTTGGATGGGTAAACGTCACGATCGCGTGGAGAAAATCAACCCAACGCCAGTCCCGTTTAGCGAAATGTGTCGCTTCTCGCCGAGCGGAAATTCCACTGCAATGTCCCGATACGGCAGCGCGTAGCGCCCACTCACGCGCGCCGCGAGCACGATTTCCGCGGCGGTCGTCTGCAAGTCGAATACGATTTCGGCGTAATCGCCGTCGCGGTAGCGCAAGCTGATCCCGTCGTCTTCGTAAAGCGCAAAGGTCGCATTGCTCGTATCGTGAGCGGGGAACACGCGCAGATGCCGCGATGGTTCGTCGTGCAACCGGGAGAAATCGTCGCAGCCTGTCAGCGGAACCATCGCCCCGGCGCGCGCGAACATGGGAATGCGGTCGAGCGGTGCGGCGACGATGACCTCACTTCCCGGCTGATGATAGGCGCCGGTGTGGAAGTCGTACCAACCGTCGACTCCGCACGGGAGGTATGCGCGTCGATCGCGCGCTCCGGGCTCAACGACGCTCGCCACGAGGAGATTGGGCCCGAACATGAATTCTTCACAGTCGGCGAACGCTCGTGGATCGTCATCGAATTCGTAAAACAACGGGCGCAGCACCGGCTCGCCGAAATGGGCCGCGCGACGGAACAGCGTGTACAGGTACGGCATCAACCGGTAGCGGAGACGAATCGCCGACCGGATCGGCTCCAGCGCTTCCGGATGCAGCCAGGGAGTGTTGACCTCGCCGCCGGCCTTCCACGAATTCATGATGAAGCGCGGGCTGAACACACCGTTTTGCGCCCAGCGCACGAGGAGCTCAGGATCGGGGACCGGACCCGCGAACCCGCCGACGTCGTGACCGGTGTTGAACATGCCGGACAGGCTCATGGTCAATCCCATGCGCAGGTTCCAGCGCAGCGTGTGCCAGCTCGTCGTGTTGTCGCCCGACCAGGTCTGGGCGTAGCGTTGGATTCCCGGCGGTCCGGCGCGCGTCACCGTATAGACCCGCTCGTCGGGGCGGTTTGCCGCCTGCGCTTCCGCCGTCGCCCGCGTCATCAGCAACGCTTGCAGCGGACGCGAACGCTCGATCGGGATTGGCTGTCCGAAGCCGTGCGAGCGGCCATAGTCGTCCCAGATTTCGTATTCGTTGTTGTCGTTCCAGCCGGCGTCGATGCCGTAGTCCAGCACCTCCCGTCGCAGACTCTGTTTCCACCAGAGGATACCGTCGGCATGGGTGAAATCGACGTGCGCGCCTTCGCCGTCCCAGAACTGGCCTATGCACGGCAGGTACTCTTTCGCATCGCTGACAAATGCGCCGCGCGCGGCGACCTCCGCGTACGCGGGGTGATCGTCGAGCAGGCAGGGCTTGAGGTTGACGATCACGCGCACGTTCTGCGCGTGGAACTTTTCGATCGCGGCACGCGGCTCGGGAAACTTGTCGCGATTCCACGTGAAAACATAGCGGCGCTTGCCAATGCTCGTGTACCCCGAGCCGAAATGAAACGCGGACAGCGGAATTTCGTGGGTCCTGATGCGGTCGGCGAATTCGGCGAGCCGCGCCTGCGCGTCGGGCGCGTCGGTGAGACTCATCGCGGTGTTTGCATACCCAAGGCTCCAACGCGGCCCGAATGCCATTCGTCCGGTCAGTTCGGTGAATTGGCGGACGACATCCCGGATCCACGGGCCGACGAACAGGTAGTAGTCGAGGTCGCCATCGTCGATCTCGGCGTAGCGATAGAACCCGTGATAGTTGTCGTATTCACAGCCGAGATCGAAGACCGTCGGGGCCAGCGTGTCGTAGAACAAGCCGTAGGCGACGCCGGAGGCTCCGTCGCGGCCGATCATGAACGGCCAGTGCTTGTAGAGTGGATCCGAGGTTTCCGCGTCATATCCGAGCGCGTCGACCGCGAGCGTGCGCAGCCTGCGACCGTGCTTGTCGAGCAGCCCCGTCTTGTCGCCGAGGCCGAAATATCGGTCGGTCAAGGCCCGGGCCATGTAGTGGCGAAGGAGCCCGCTGCGCTCGCTCCACTGGTACGAGTACGTCGGCCGGTCGGCCGCGAACACCTTGCCGCCGGCCGCCCAGCGCACGCCGAACGGCTCCAGCGTTACGGTCAACGACAACTTTGCAGTCGTGAGAGCAACTTCGCCGTCACCCTCCGCGATCGCGAACGCCGCGAGGGAGAAACCATTCACGTCGAGCCGATCACGTCCTTCCCACGGCACGTCGATGCCACCCGGGGCGACCATCCAGGTCCTGGGCTCCTTCAGCGTTCCATTGCGCTGGAAGAGAACGCGCACAAGATCGTCGGCCAGCACGAATACCCGGCATTGCCACCCGGACTCAAAATCGAAAACGACGGAATCGGGGAATCGTCCCGCAAACCTGGCGCTGACCAGCGGCCGCATTCTTAGTGTCCCGTTCCGTAAATTCGCTTGATAGTTCGCGGCGAAATAGGCCGCCATGCTTTGTTGCTCGGCCTAACCGTAGTACGCACTACGGTTGCGGCCTCGCGCCTCGCCTGGCGGCCCATTTCGCTCGCTCCTTTATCGTCGGAACTTATGGAACGGGACACTAGCGAAGCGCGAGCGCCGTCTCGGATTCGGTGGCGGCAAAGACGTGCGTATCGGTCACGGGCAGGTTCGCCGTGACGCGCTCGCCGCTCGTATGGCTGACTTGCCCTGACGCATGCACGGTCAGCCGCTCGCCGCTCGACAGCGAACAATACAGAAAACTCGCGGCGCCGAGCTGTTCGACCCGGTCGATCGTCGCCGTCACGTGCAGCGAGCCTGCCGCGGGCGCACCGAGTGTTACGTGCTCCGGACGGATCCCGAGCAGTACTGGTTGCTCCACCGTGGCACCCGGCCCTCGCAGCCGCAACGTCGCATCCGCGGCCGATTCCGGTGCCGCATCGAGAGCGAGGCGCACTCCTGCATCGTGTATGGAAGCGATGCGGCCGCTCAGGAAATTCATCTGCGGCGAGCCGATGAAGCCGGCGACGAAACGGTTGTCGGGCCGGTTGTACAGCTCGAGCGGCGTGCCGATCTGCTCGACACGACCCGCGCGCAGGACGACGATCCGATCCGCCATGGTCATCGCCTCGACCTGGTCGTGCGTGACGTAGATCATGGTCGTGCCGAGCCGCGCGTGCAGAGCGGTGATCTCGGCGCGCATCTGCACTCGCAATTCGGCATCGAGGTTCGACAACGGCTCGTCGAACAGGAAGATCGTCGGGTCGCGCACGATCGCCCGCCCGATCGCCACGCGCTGCCGCTGCCCGCCCGAGAGCTGCGTCGGCCGGCGCTCGAGCAGCGCCTCGAGGCGAAGCATCTGAGCGGCTTCGCGCACCTTCTCGCCGATCTTCGTCCGCGGCGTGCGCAGGTTCTCCAGGCCGAAGGCGAGGTTCTGGTAGACGGTCATATGCGGGTAGAGCGCATACGACTGGAAGACCATCGCAAGCCCGCGCTGCGCCGCGGACACGTCGTTGACCCGCGCACCGTCGATCACGATGTCGCCGTCGCTCGCCGATTCCAGCCCGGCGATCATGCGCAAGAGCGTGGACTTGCCGCAGCCCGAGGGTCCGACGAAGACGACGAACTCGCCGTCTTTCACGTCGAGATCGACCTCGTGGATCACCGTCGTCGCGCCGTAGCGCTTGGCGACTCGCTTCAATTGCAACGCGGCCATGTTCCGATCCGCTATTTGACGCCGGCAGAAGCGATGCCGGTCGTGATGTACTTCTGCAGGAAGGCGAAGACGAGCGTGACCGGCAGCAACGTTATCACCGTCATGGCGAGCAGGTAGTGCCATTGCGTCGTGAGCTCGCCCTGAAAGGCGTTGAGCGCGAGTTGCAGCGTGAACTTCTCGGTACGCGACAGCACGATCAGCGGCCACAGGAAATCGTTCCACCGCCACATCACGGAGAAGATGGCGAGTACGGCGAGCGCCGGTGCGGACAGCGGCAGGATGATCCGCCAGAAGATCCGCCATTCGCTCGCGTGGTCCATGCGCGCCGCGTCGATCAGCTCGTCGGGGATCGTGAGCATGTATTGACGCAGCAGAAAGACGCCGGTGGGCGTGGCCACCGCGGGCCAGATGACGCCCCAGAGGCTGTTGAGCAGGCCGAGCTCCGAGACGACCAGGAAGTTGGGCACCAGGATGATCGTCGGCGGAATCATCAGTGTCGAGATGATCAGGAGAAACACCGCATCGCGCCCTCCGAAGCGGTATTTCGACAGCGCAAACGCGGCCATGGCGTTGAACAATAGCGTGATCAGCGTCGCGACGACGGTGATGAACACGCTGTTCCAGAGATACGTGCCGAAGGAGAACTTGTCGAAGATCTCGGAGTAGTTTTCGGTCGCGAGTCGGAATTCGCGCACCGGCTTGCGGTCGCGGATGTTGACCTTGTATTCCTGGTCCGGCGCCTTCGGATCGACGAGCGTGGCCTGGATGCCGATGCGGCGCACCTCGGCCAGCTCGCGGGTGGCGCCGTCGGGCATGGTGACGCGATAGAGCGGCAGCGGTTTTTCCTGTCCCGGTACGGCGATTGATTTCTGTCCGTAAGGCAGGAGCTGCGGCGGGAACTCGTTCAACGCTGCGGCGCTCTTGAACGACGACAGAACGAGCCAGAGCACGGGGCCGAACATAAGCATGAGACCGAGGAGCAGATAGCCGTAGGAGAACCAGTCGGTCCAATCCGGTTTGCCGCGTCCTCGCCGCGCGGCCAAAATCGTCGTAACGCTAGCCATCGCCGTCGGCTTTCCCGCCGGCAAGGTTCTTGCGTGTCATGCGCAGCTGCAGCAGCGTGAGGACCAGCAGCGAGAGCGCGAGCACCAGCGACGCCGCAGCGGCGAGGCCGTACTGATGGATCGACTCCGCGAACCCCGTCTGGTAGATGAATTGAACGATGAACGTCGTCGCCGACCCGGGTCCCCCGCCGGTCAGCACGAACACCTCGTCGAAGATCTGGACCGCGCGAATCAGACCCAGCACGAGCACGACGATGAGGTTGGGCATCAGGAGCGGCAGCGTGATCCGCGAAAAGCGCCGCCACGGCGAAGCGCTGTCCATTGCCGCCGCTTCGTACAGGTCCGCGGGGATCGCTTGCAGGCCGGCGAGCAGGATGAGCGTGTAAAAGCCCATGTGCGCCCAGATACTGACGAACACGCACCAGAAGAATGCCCAACTTGCATCGGACAGCCAGCCGACCGGCGACGCGCCGGCGCCCGCGAGCACCGCATTCAGCACGCCTTCGCGTTGCAACACCCATTTCCAGATCAGCGCGACGACGACCGGAGAGAGCAGCACCGGATAGAAGAACACGCCGCGGAAGAAACCGCGCCCCAGGATCTTGCGGTTGAGGACCAGCGCGGTGATGAGCGCGAAGGCGATCATCAATCCGACCTGCAGCAACGCGAACTTGCCGGTGTTGAAGATGGCGCGCCAGAACAGGTCCTTGCGGCAAGTCGACGGATCGAGGTAGCTCTCGCACTCGAACAGCGTCTCGAGATTGTCGAGGCCCGTGAACGGGCGCTCGGAGGGATAGAGCTGCACGCCTCCGGTGAACGCGAAATAGAAGTTGACGACGATCGGCAGGAACGTGAACAAGCCGAGGATCGCCAGGTTCGGCGCGACGAACATCCAGCCGATGCGCGGCACGCCGAGGACGCGCTGGAGGGCGCGCATCGGCGCATCGACCGCGTTCAGCGCCGCACGGCCGGCGGCCGCGGGCAGCTCGAGCAGCGGATGGCGAGCGGACGTCACGATTGTCGGCGGTGCGAAGCGCCTGCCGTGGCGTGCTATTTCCCTGCGGCCTTGACCTGCTCGTCGATGTCGGAGCTGATTCGCTTGAGGGCGTCGTCGAGCGACATTTCGCCGGCAATCGCCTGCCCGAGTCGCGCTGCCGTTGGATTGAAGACCGCGCGGTTGAGCTTGTAGCCCTGGATCTGATAGGCGACCGGCGAGAGTTTCGGAACCTCGCCAACGAAGGTGTTCAACGCGGCCTTCGCCTGCGGCGAGATCTTGTAGTCGACGCCCTTTTTCGCCACACCCGCGTGCGCGGGAATGTTCTCCGTGCGCGCCATGTACTCGGCGTAAACCGGCTCGCTCGCCAGATAGTCGAGGAAGCGGCCGACGTCCTTGGGATTCTTGGTGCGCTTCAACGCGACGAAAGCGGCGCCGCCCGGGATGCCGGTGCACGCCGCCGGTCCGCAGGGATTCGGCACCGCGATCCAATCGAAATTCTTGCCGATCTGCGTGTCCATGCGGCGGATCTGCCAGCTGCCGGAGAGATACATGACGACACGGCCGTTGGCGAATTCCTCGAACGCGTCGCGGTAAGTCGCGCCGCCGACGCCGCCCCAGACTTCCTTCGGCATCGTCCCGTCACGGTTCCAGTCGTAGAGTTTCTTCGCCATCGTCCGGTAGCCTTCGTCGACAACCAGATTCCCCTTGGCGTCGAAATACTTGGCGCCCATGCTGATCGCGGCACCCGCGAAACGATGGCCGCTGCGATCGAACGCGACTGCGAAGGGCACCTGGGTCGCCTTCGCGACTTTGCGCGCGGCGTCGACCCATTGGTCCCACGTTGCCTGTGGACCGGGCAACGGCACGTTAGCCTGCTCGAACAGCGTCTTGTTCACGTACGGGCCGGTAACGGTGAGCTGCGTCATCATGCCGTAGATGCCCTTATCGGTCGGCGTCGGCCGCATCCACAGCAGCGTCTGGCCGAAGTTCGCCTCCCAGTACTTCGGATCTTTCACATACGGCGTGATGTCGAGGTAATACTTGGAAAGACCGCCCAAATCCGTGACGCGCGCGATGTCGGGCCCCTCGCCCGCTGCGAGCTGCACCGGAAGCTGCTCGACGATCGCCTTGTACGGTACTTTGTCGATCGCGACCTTGACGTCCGCGTTCTGCGCTTCGAAGCGCTTGGCCAGATCCTGCGTTACTTCACACTCGTTGCCATCCGAGTAGCAGGCGACGCGAATCTCGCCCGCGAAGGCGACACCGACAACGAGTGATAGTGCGACGACGAGTGAGGCGCAGATACGCCGGGCATTCTCTGGCATGGGGCTCCTCCAAATGTCGCTGACGATCCGCGGCAGATTGTAGAGGATTATAGCCGACTAGGATGCCGCGCCGCCCACGTGAGTCTTTGCTCGATCTGCTGTCCGGGCCGCCGGGCTGGCTGAGTCCGAGCCGATAACGGATGTCGGCGGCTCTCGTATCGGTACTTGCCAGCATCGCTGCGGCGGCGCCACCGATCACAAAGCGTCGCCGGAAAACGTCTTCGGATCGAGGGACGGTTTGCGCATGGTGATCGTCCCTTCACTCGAATTTCACGTTGATCGGGCGCGCCATCGGTCTTCGGTACCGGGCTTGGGCAAGCCAATTGGACGCGACGGTCAGCAGCAAGGTTGCGGTCATCAGCACAAAGGCCATCGCCGCGCCGAAGGGCCAGTTGGAAAGTCCCGCGAACTGGTTGTAGACGGTCGGCCCCATCATCTGGAAAGTAGGGCCGCCGAGAAGGACGGGCGTGGCATAGGCGTTCATCGCCAGGATGAAAGACAGGATCGTGCCGGCGATCACGCCCGGCATGGCGAGCGGAAGGATAACGTGACGAAACGTGCGCCATGGGCCTGCCCCGAGGCCCAGCGCGGCTTCCTCGATCGCGCGGTCGATCCCTTCGAGCACGGCCTGCAGCGTCAGCACGACGAAAGGCAGATTGACCGCGATGACGCCGACGACGACGGCAAACTCGGTGTACATGATCTGCAGCGGCTCGCGCGTGATGCCCATTCCCATCAGAATCGAATTGATGAACCCGCGATTCCCGAACAACACCATCCACCCCGCGGCGCGAACGGCGTTGCCGACGAAGAGCGGCAGGATCACCGCCATCAACAGTAGATTCTTGAAACGCGATCGCGTGCGTGCAAGACAATAGGCCATCGGGAAGGCCAGGACCACACAAATGGCGGTGCACACAGCCGCCACGCGGACCGTCCGGAAGAGAACGGCGAGGTAGAACGGATCGGTGAGGAACTTTGCGTAGTTCTCCAGCGTGAAAGCGTCGACCATCATCTTGGCCGGCGTGTACTGATTCAGGCTGTAGCGAAAGAGGATGACGATCGGCAGCACGATGCCGATCGTCACGATGATGGATGCGGGAGCGACGGCCGCGGCCGCCGACCACCCGGGCGCGCCCCTGCGCGCGGGAGGTACGGCCACCGCAACCATGATCGACCACCTCGCCCGAGTCGCGGGCTCAGCCCTTGAACGTCTTGTCCCACCACTCCTTAAGCGCGGCGTCGTTCTTAGCCAGGTAGCCGTAATCGAGATCGATCAGCCGCTTCCGCTCGTCAGCGTTGAAGCCGATGCGCTTTTCCGTTTCGGGCGGGATCTTGGCATTGGTGACCGAGCCGTTGTAGCCCATATCTTCGGCGAAGGCTTCCTGCGCGGAGGGCTCGAGCATCGCGTTCAGCCAGACGTGCGCACCGTCCTTGTTCGGCGCGTTCTTGGGAATGACGAACCCCGAGATGTACAGCGGAATTCCCTCCTTCGGCGCGACGGTCTCCACTTTCGCGCCGGCCTTCTGCCATTGCACGGCGCGCGCTTTCCACATGATGCAAATCCCGACTTCCTCGTTCTGCAGCGCCTGCGCCATCGCCTCGTTGGTCGGCAGGATCTTGGCGCCCGCCTTGCGGCAGGCCATCAGGCGCTCCTTGCCTGGCTCGTAGTTGGTCATCGAGCCGCCCGAGGCCAAGGCCGCGGCCATCATCGTGAATTGGTACTGGATGTCGATGATGCCGAGCTTGTTGCCGTGCTTCGAATCGAGCGCGTCCGCGAAGCTCGTGGGCGGCGTCGTGATGAGCTTCGGGTTGTAGAGAATGACCTTGCCCGAATAGATGTGCCCGATGCCGTACGGATATCGCATCTGCGGCAGCAGGTACTGCGCGTTCGGGATCTTCGCGTAGTCGATCGGTAGGCACAGGCCCGCGTCGTTCATCTCGTACATCTGCGCGGCCGAGAGTCCTTGCAGGTCGCTGGTGCCGCGCGGCAACCGTGCTTCGGCACGCATCTTGGCGCGGCGCTCCGGATCGCCGCCGATGTCGTGCACGACTTCGTACTTTTTCGGCACCATCAGCGGCGTATCGATGTTCTTCGACAGGAGCTTCGAATAGTCGCCGCCCCAGGTGCCGAGGACCACGCGCCCTCCAGCCTGTGCCCGTGCCGGCGACCAGCCACCGATCGCGGCAACGCCCGCGAGCGCGCCGGCGGCCTTCATCAATCGGCGCCGTGTGATGTCCGAGCTGTGCTTTTCCATACCGATGACCTCCCGATTTCGCGATGGTGTTTCGTTGATCAGCCCGTGCTGCCGCCATCATCGGCAAGTACCAGGCTCGCCTGCGCGGGCCAGTGCAGATGGATCCGATCACCGACAGCGTGCACGGGGTCGGAAAACTTGTTCGGTGCCTGTACCATGAGTCGGTCCTGCGGCGTCAAGCGCACATAGTATTCCAGGATGCCGCCGAGATACGATGCGAACTCGACGGTTCCCGGAAAGCAGTTGTCGGCGCCATCGACCCGAGCGGCGGCAAGCGACAGGCTCTCAGGTCGGATGGCCAGCGTCCGCCCATTGGCCGCAGCGCCTTCGTCGCAGCGAATACCCAACCCGCTTTGGCTGCGGAAGACGCCCGCTGTTTCCACGCGGCCATGGAGGAAATTCGTCCGCCCGACAAAACCCGCGACAAAAGTGTTGGCCGGTTTCTCGTACAGGTCACGCTGCGAGCCGACCTGCTGCACCTCACCGTTGGACATGACGACCAGGCGATCGGCCATGGTCAGCGCCTCTTCCTGGTCGTGCGTGACCATCACGGTGGTCAGCCCGAGCTCCTTCTGCAGCTCGCGAATCTCGACCCGAACTTCATGGCGCAGCTTGGCGTCGAGATTGGACAGCGGCTCGTCGAGCAACAGGATGTCAGGTTCGATCACCAGGGCGCGCGCCAAGGCCACGCGCTGCTGCTGTCCGCCCGACAATTCGCGCGGCAAGCGGTCGGCCAGGCCCTCGAGTCGCACCAGGCGCAGGACCTCCGTGAGCTTCGCGGCGATTCGAGGTTGCGCGAGCTTGCGCATTCGCAACCCGAACGCGACGTTGTCAGCCACGCTTAAGTGCGGGAAGAGCGCGTAGCTCTGGAACACGAGGCCCGTATTGCGCTTCCACGGCGGCTGCCGCGTAATGTCGTTTCCGCCGAGGCGGATCGCGCCGGCCGTAGGTGAGATGAAGCCGGCGATCATGCGCAACGTCGTCGTCTTGCCGCACCCGGAGGGCCCGAGCAGCACCACGAGCTCGCCCTGCCCTATGTCGAGATTGACGTCGGAGACCGCGCGGAAGTCGCCGTACGTCTTGGTCAGACCGGTGAGTTGCAAGCGCGCCATGGGGCCTCGTCTCACAACACCCGCGTCAGCTTGACATAGCGGTCCGTGACCAGCATGCCCGTCCCGATCAGCACGATCTGCAGCAGCGACACCGCGGCGATGGTTGGATCGATGCGCCATTGCAGATACTGAAGAATGGCGATGGGAAGTGTGGTTTGTCCCGGTGCGACTAGGAACAGCGTCATTTCCAGATTACCGAATGAGATGATGAAGCCGAACAGCGCGGCGGCCACCACGCCCGATTTGATGACGGGCAGCGTGATCTTGAGAAAGGCCTGCCGCGGCGTGGCGCCCAGATTCAGCGCCGCCTCCTCAATCGAACGGTCGAACCCGCTGAGACTAGCGGTCAACAACCGCACGGTCCAGGGAATCGTGATCATGATGTGCGCCAGGACGAGTCCGGCGCGCGAGCCCAGGAGTGGCAACTCGGTCGCGAGTTCGATCTCGATCTGGAACACGTAGATCGCCGTGCCGGCTACGATGCCTGGAACCACGAGCGGCAGGAGAAGCAACGTGTTGAGGGCCTCGCGCCCGGGGAACGTCCGGCGCGCCAGCACGAGGCTCGCGGGTACGCCGAGAATCAACCCGCCGATCATCGCGGCGAGCCCCACCTGCAGGCTGGTGATGAACCCGCTGACGAAATTGTTCTGGTCGAAGATGTGAGCAAACCAGCGCAGCGTGTAGCCTTGCGGCGGGAACGTCACGATCTCGTTGGCGAAGAAACTCAGCCAGCAGACGAAGAGTATCGGCGTCAGGATGACCGCGTAGCCCAGTGCGGCGGCACCGAGCAGCGCGGAGCGGCCGAGCCGCCGGGAGTCGAGGATCGGCGCACGCGCCGCAGCAAGCTCCGCTGCGACTCCAATCGCCCCCTGACCCATCAGGCCGCCAGACGGTTCTTGTGGAAGCGGCCGGCCTTCATGATGACGGACAGGTTTTCGCCCTGACCGGTCAGCAATTCGAGCTTCTTGATCGGGTCGCCATCGACGACGAGGATGTCGGCGAAGGCGCCCGGCTTCACCACACCGAGCTTGCCGGGCAAGCGCACGATCTCGGCGCCCACGAGCGTGGCCTGCCTGATGATCTCGATCGGCGACAGGACTTCGCGACGCAACAGGAACTCTCGGCTCTGGTCCACCTGCAACTGGCCGAGGAGATCGCTGCCGTATCCCACCGGCACGCCTGCGCGCTTGCAGATTTCCAGCGACTTGAGCCCGCCGCCGATGACGAGATCGTTCTTCGCCAGCATCTCGGCTGTCATGCCGAAGTCCTTCGCGCGTTCCCTCATCGCGTAATAGGCGACGAGATTCGCCACGAGGTACGCGCCTTTTTCCTTCATCAGCGCGGCCGATTTCTCGTCGATCAAGTTACCGTGCTCGACGGTGCGCACGCCCTGGCTGACCGCACGGGTGATAGCCTCCGCCGTATAGGCATGGGCCTGCGTGTACCTGCCGAAGGCGTCGGCCTCCTCGACGGCGGTGCGAATTTCCTCCAGCGAGAATTGCCGGCTGTCGAGCGGATCGTAGGGGCTGGCCACCCCGCCCGACACCATGATCTTGATCTGGTCGACGCCCTGGCGAAGCTGTTCGCGCACTGCCGCGCGAACGGCATCGGCGCCATCGACGACCTCAAGGCAGAAGCTCATCGCATTGCAGCACTTGCAGGCCCCCGACCCTGTATCGGTGCGCCGGCGCGCGTCGGAATGGCCACCCGTGGGTCCAATGGCGCGCCCCGCGATGAACATGCGCGGACCGGGCAGGAGACCTTGCGCCACCCCGTCGCGCATGCCCCAATCCGCGCCGCCGGTATCGCGCACCGTCGTGAAACCGCGATCGATCATCGCGCGCATGAGAGCGGCGGCACGGACGGTCATCATCGTCAACGGGATGGCTTCGAGATATCGGATGTTCACTTCCGACAGCATCACATGAACGTGGCAATCGATCAGGCCGGGCATCAGCGTGCGGCCCTGGCAGTCGATTGCGTCGGCATTCGCCGCTTGGATCGGCTTGGCGGAGACTTCCCGGATCGATTCACCTTCAACGAGGACCGAAACCCCGCTTTGAAGTGCGTCCGCATGAGGATCGAGCAGGTTGGCGTTCTTGAACAGGATCTGCGCCATTCGAAAATCCTCCGCGCCCGTGCGGCAGCAGGGCCGTGAGCGCGAGGATCATGCCATGGCGGTATGGGGTGTGCAACCGACGGTGTCGGCGCTTCGGTGCGTTAATGCCCATGTTGTTGCCGCACTTGACCGAGTCCGCCTCTACGACATTTGACGGCGCTGACGAATCAGTGATATTTCACGTGTCGCAGCCACCTTCCGCAATCGAACTGGGAGAGCACAATTGAAACCTGACTGGAGCGGCGTTTTTCCGGCAGTGACGACACAGTTTCACGAAGATCTTTCGCTCGATATCGAAGCCACCGCGCGCGTCATCGAGGGCTTGATCCGCGACGGGGTATCGGGCCTTATCGTCTGCGGCACCGTGGGTGAGAACTGTTCGCTCGCCAAGCACGAGAAGATCGCGGTGATGGAGGCGGCGAAAGGTGCCGCGCGGGGGCGCGTCCCGGTCCTCAGCGGCATCGCCGAATTCACCTCTTCGTTCGCGATCGACATGGCGAAAGAAGCCGCGCGCATCGGTCTCGATGGCGTCATGGTGATGCCGGCACTGGTCTATTCGTCCAAGCCGCATGAGACCGCGGCGCATTTCCGCAGCATCGCCGGGGCAACCGACCTGCCGGTAATGGTCTACAACAATCCCCCGATCTACAAGAACGACGTCACGCCCGCAATCCTGGCCTCGCTCGCCGATTGCGAGACGATCGTCTGCTTCAAGGAGTCCTCCGGTGACACGCGGCGGTTCACCGACCTGACCAACATGGTCGGCGATCGATTCGTGCTGTTTGCCGGACTCGACGATGTTGTCGTTGAGAGCATCATGGTCGGCGCCGTGGGCTGGGTGTCGGGCCTGTCGAACGCTTTTCCGCGCGAAGGCGAGACGCTTTTCCGGCTGGCTCGTGCGGGCCGGTATGCCGAGGCGATGAGCCTCTACCGCTGGTTCATGCCGCTGCTTCATCTCGATGCCCGTCCCGACCTCGTCCAGTGCATCAAGCTGTGCGAGCACATCGTGGGACGCGGCACCTATCGTACTCGTCCGCCGCGCCTTCCCCTCGAAGCCGAGGAAAAAGCCGAGATCGACGCGATGATGAAGCACGCGCTGGCGACGCGGCCCAAGCTGCCCGACGTCGGTCTCAGGCACGCGGCCTGACTTCGTGTCTTTCTTTGGCGGCGCATGCTCATCCGCGCCCTGGCGCCGCAGACGCCCGCCTACGGGTACCCGGCGCCGGCTTCGGGAGTCAACCCACGACTCTCTCGCCGCGCCACCCGTCACGGCGGGCGCGGCGCAAACGGGCGCTCGCTGGACATGCGCCGCCGCGAGACGCGGTGACGAAGGCGCATCAGGTGGCGCCGTCGTCGTAAGCGGGTGGCTCGTGCGCGGCGACTCGTGGGTTGAGTCGCTGCCGCGAGCCGGGACCCGCTCGACGACGAGCCTGCGCCACCAGCGCCGAAGTCACCGCATCTCGCGGCGCCCGGAGAGCGTGCCGGGTATTGCCGGCTAGAGCTGGTCTCGCCGCAGCGCGAGCAAGCGTTCGAATACCGCAGGGCTGCTACGCAGACCGTTGTGTTCGTATTCGTTGGTGAGCCAGACTTTCATACCGGCGATCGATGCGGCGGTTTGTTCAGAAAGCGCGCGCGGGACGTACATGTCTTCGGCATAGATCGCCGCCACACAGGGGACGGTATTTCGAGCGAGCCGACCCAGGTCGTACAGCGGCGGCCATCGTTCCTCGCCGGCGAGGAGCTCGGCCACTTCGCGCAGCGGGCGCAATCCAACATAGTCCTCGAACATCCAGGGATAGATCATTTCGCCCGTGAATGAAGGTGGCTGGCCGGGCGCCCAGTTCGTGTCCGGGAACTCGGCGCGTACCCGTTCCGCCGACCAGTGCGCAGCAGCTCCCTGCGTGTAGCACATTTCGTGCAGGACGGCGAAGATCGGATTGGTTTCAAACGACTGCGAATTCTCGAGTGCGCGCAGAAACGGCAAGCTCAACTCGTCGCCGTCGACGCCCGGGCAGAAGGCGCTCTCGAGCAGGTAGTGGAGATTCTCCATACCTTCGTCGAACCCGAGCATGAAGCCGACCTGTTGAAAGCGGCGAACCGTCAGCCGTCCGCCGGTAGGCAAGGCGACGTCGTGCCTGTGCAGGTACTCCAGGATCTGGGTGCAGAGGTCTCGATCCGCCGGGTAGCGATCGAAGAATTTGTGTGTCTTGCGCTGCACCTCGGGATACGTGTACCGGTAATACTCGTCGGCACTGCCGGAGAGCGGTGGCAAGCCCCCGGTGATGAAGACTTCGCGCAATCCGTGTGGATACGTGGATACGTAAGTGACGGCGCAGAACCCGCCGTAGCTCTGACCGAGCACGCTCCACGGCTCTTCGTCGCCGACGAGTTGGCGACGGATGAGCTCTGCATCGCGGACGATGCTGTCAGCGCGAAACCGCATGAGATAGTCGGCTTGCGCGCGTGGACTGCCGCGCCGGGCCAGCGTTCGCGGCAACACCACGCTGCTGCGGCCGTTGCCGCGCGAATCGAGGAGAAGCACGTGATAGTCGTCGAGTGCCCGCTTGAGCCAGTCTGAATTCTTGAGCGGTCGCGGACCGGGGAATCCCGGCCCTCCCTGCAGGAAGACCAGCCAGGGCCGCGTCTGTGCGGCTTTTTCGCTGTTCCTGACCGCTCGCGCGAAAATCGCAAGCTGCTCGCCCGATGGCGTGTCGTGATCGAGCGGCACGTTGAATTCGTAGTCGGTGAGCTCCATGCCGTGATGACGGACGGTGGCGAGTGTTCGCAACGTCATAGCGTTTCTCTCTCTGTCAATTGACACGTGTCGTCCGCGCCGAGCCGAACCGCTGAGGACGAAACGGGGCGAGGTCGAGCGGCGGCTGACGTCCGCCAATGATGTCGGCAACGAGCCGCGCCGTCGCGGCAGCTTGCGTGAGGCCGAGGTGGCCATGCCCGAATGCGTAGATCACCCGATTGTCCGCGGCCGCGGGCCCGATAGCCGGCAAGCTATCGGGCAACGAAGGACGAAATCCCATCCATTCGCGGCCCCCTTCCGTGCGCAATCCGGGCATGAAGCGCTTGGCGAGCCCGAGCATCGCCGCTGCGCGCGCGAAATTGGGTGGCGCGTCGAGCCCGGCGAACTCCACGGCGCCGCCCACGCGCACGCCGCAGGCGAGCGGCGTGACGACAAACCCGTGACCGTCGAAGGTGAGCGGGCGCTTCAGGTCGAAGGCGTCGACCGGCAGCGTCGTGTTGTAGCCTCGCTCGGTCTCGAGTGGAATGTGCTCCGAGAGCGTGCGCGCGAGGCGGTGAGACCACGCGCCGGCCGCAATCACCACGCCGCGCGCGACGAGCGCAGCGCCGTCGCGAACTTGCACTTCGACGCCGTCGAGGCCGGGCGCAAGCGCGACTGCATCGGCCCGACGGATGCGGCCGCCACACCGCTCGAACTCCCCGGCCAGCGCTTCGGTCACGCGCAATGGGTCGCTGACGGTCTTCCAGCCGGGGACGAACGTCGCTGCGACGAGAGAGGGACTCAGACCCGGTTGTAGCTCGGCGATGGCCTGCGAACCGTGCAGATGCGTGAATGCGATGCCGTGCTCCGCGCGCGCCTGCCAACCCGGCTGCGACGCCCGCAGCTCCGCCTCGCTTTTGTAGAGATGCAGCACGCCGTCGCTACGCAACATGTGGCTCGCACCCGCTGCAGCGAGCAGCAGCGGCGTTTCGGCTGCCGATAGCTCCATGAGCGCCGCTTGCGCTGCGGTGCCGGCTCGCACGCGGTCGCGCCGACTCGCGCGCCAGATGCGGAACAGCCACGGGACGAGACGCGGCAAATAGCGCGGACGGATTGCCAAGGGGCCCAGCGGATCCATGAGCCAACGCGGTGCCCGGCGCAGGATGCCAGGCGAGGCAAGCGGCAGCACGTTCGAGAATGCCAGCGCTCCGGCATTGCCACGACTCGCCTGCGCCGCGACGCACTCGCGGTCGATCAGCAATACTTCGCGTCCCTCCTGCCGAAGGCGAAGCGAAATCGCCACACCGATGATGCCTGCGCCTATCACCAACACGTCGCACGACTGCTCCGTGGCCGGCAACGGCACCAGCGATGAACCGGGAGGTTCCATGCGCGGAATCGGGCGAACGTGCCGTCGCGCGACCGACGGCGCGAATCACGCGATCGTCAAGCCAGACCCCATGCGAAAGGGTCTGCGGGGTCGATGATCACGCTCGCGTCGAGCGTGACGTGCGCACGACCGTGGATAAGCGGCAGCACGGCGTTCGCTGGTACATCCGACAGCGCTTCCGCAGGGCGCGCGTAACGGGCCGTGAACACGCTGCCGATCACGCTTTCCTGGCGCCAAGGGTCTCCCGGCTCCAGCTTGCCGTCGGCGGCGAGACACGCGAGCTTCGCGCTCGTGCCCGTGCCGCAGGGCGAACGGTCGTAGGCACCGCCGGGACAGAGCACGAAATTGCGGGCGTGGTTACGCGGATCGACCGCCGGCGCGACGAGCTCGACATGATCGATCTCCGCGTTGGCATGTCCGGTCACGCCCTGTTCGCGCAACGCGGCGCGCAGGCTCGATGCGAACGCTGCAAGCTCGCTGACGCGACTCACTTCCAGCGGCAGCCCATGATCGTCGCACAGGTAGAACCAGTTGCCGCCCCAGGCGACGTCGCCGTGCACGACACCGCGACCCGGAACGTTCACGCTCACCTGCTTCGCATAGCGGTACGAGGGGACATTCGC
Source organism: Casimicrobiaceae bacterium (assembly GCA_036506975.1). Taxonomy (GTDB): domain Bacteria; phylum Pseudomonadota; class Gammaproteobacteria; order Burkholderiales; family Casimicrobiaceae; genus PALSA-1003. The sequence continues at coordinate 24,659 of DASXQW010000046.1, forward strand.
CACGGTCACGGTGCCGTCGTCATGCAGCGTCGTGGTGACAGGACCGACGGCGGTCTCGATCCGGTGCTCGCCGGGCTTCACCCGACCGAGGTACGCCAGCGTCGCGATCAGCCCTATCGTGCCGTGGCCGCACATGCCGATGCAGCCGACGTTGTTGAAGAAGATCACCCCGCAGGTGCTTTCGGGGTCGACCGGCGCACACAGGAGCGCTCCGACCAATACGTCCGAGCCGCGCGGCTCGTTGACGATCGCTCTGCGCCACGCGTCGTGGCTTTCGCGGAAGCGGTCTCGACGCTGCGCCATGTCGCCATCGCCGAGGTCGGGGCCGCCGCTGATGACCACGCGAGTGGGTTCGCCCGCGGTATGCGAGTCGATGACGTGAATCGGTCTGGTCGAATGGGCGGTCAAGGCAGTGAGGAGGCGGCCAGCCGCAGGGACTTCGATTATAGTCGACGCCACACGCCCCAATGGTCACGGAGCCACGGTCGATGGACATGCCTTCCGGAAACGCACGCGCTCGCCGCGCGCTAGTGTGGGCTTTCATGATGGGGCTGTTAGCGTCGGGTTTGTCCGCTGCGCCGGTCGGCGCCGCAGACCCGGCCAAGACGCTGCGCGTCGTCCTTACCAGCGCCGAAATGAGCTTCGATCCTCAGTTCTCCGCCGATGCAGGTTCCGACGGCATCATCGATCACATCTACGACTCGATGCTGGACTACGACTACCTCGCACGTCCGGTGAAGCTCGTGCCACGGACGCTCGAGGCGATGCCGGCGGTCGCGGACGGCGGCGCGACGTACGTTTTCAAGTTCAAGCGAGGTATCTTCTTCACGCCCGATCCGGTGTTCAAGGGCAAGCCGCGCGAACTCACCGCCGGCGATCAGGCGTACGCCCTCAAGCGCCTGCTGGATCCCGCGGTGAAGAGCCCATGGCTGTGGCTGATCGACGGCAAGATCGTTGGCGCTGATGACGTGCGTGCCAAGGCGCTGAAGTCGGGAAAGTTTGACTACGACGCGCCGATTTCAGGGCTCGAGGCCACCGATCGTTACACGCTGCGGATCCGCCTGAAGGCGCCGGACCTGCGCTTTCTTTATGTGTTCGCAGTGCCCAACACCGCGGCCGTCGCGCGTGAGATCGTGGAGGCCTACGGACGCGATTTTGGCGCGCACCCCGTCGGCACCGGCCCGTACATGCTCGGCGAGTATCGGCGCAGCGCGAAGATCGTGTTGTTGGCCAATCCCGACTTCCGCGACACAACGTACGTCCCCGCGGGAGCGGTGCCGCCGGAGGCGATGCCGATCGCCGCGGCGCTCGCCGGAAAGAAGCTCCCGCTCGCCGGTCGCATTCAGATCACGGTCATCGAAGAGGGGCAGGCTGTGTGGCTCGCGTTCCTCAATCGCGAGCTCGACCTGCTCGAGCGAATTCCAGCGGATTTCGTCGACCAGGCGCTCACCAACGGCAAGCTCCGCTCCGATCTCGTGGCCGTGGGCGTACGCCACGAAGTTCTGTTGCGGCCGAATACGCGCTGGACTTATTTCAACATGGAGGACCCGGTCGTGGGCGGCTACACACCGGAAAAGATCGCGCTACGCCGCGCGATCGGCATGGGATATGACGTCACCGAGTGCATCCGCGTCATCCTCAAGGGCCGTGGCGTCCCCGCGAATGGCCCCATTCCGCCGGACATCGCCGGCTACGATCCGGGTATGAAGACCTCGGCTCAGCTCTACGACCCTGCCGCGGCACGCGCGTTGCTGGACAGGTTCGGATACAAGGACCGCGACGGCGATGGTTATCGCGAGACCCCCGACGGAAAGCCACTCGTGCTCGAGCGCTGGTCGGCGCCCACCCTGCTCTCACGCCAAGAGGACGAGCAATTCAAGAAGGACATGGACGCGATCGGTCTCAAGACGGTCTTCAGAAAGGACCGATTGCAGGAGCTGCGCAAGATGGCGCGGCAGGGAAAGATTCCCTTGCGCATCGACGGCTGGAACGCCGACTACCCCGACGCCGAAAATTTCATGCAGCTACTCTACGGACCGAACGTCGGCCAGGAAAACCACGCGCGGTTCAGCTTGCCTGAATTCGACAAGCTCTACGACGCTGCGCGCCGCTTGCCCGATTCGCCCGAGCGCACCGTGCTCTTCGACCGCATGACCGAGCTCGTTCTGGCGTACGCCCCGTGGCGCCTGATGGAACACCGGATCGAGGATCACCTGGTGCAGCCATGGGTTCGGAACTACAAGCCCCACCCGGTCCGCTGGGCAATCTGGCGATACCTCGACGTCGATGCCGCTCAGCGTCCGCGATGATAGGCACAACGAATCCCTGCCCTGTCCGGTCCGAGGGGTTCACTCCACTTATGTGCTTCTCGGTGGGGTCGTTTTTTGGGCACCTGATGGCAGTTAACGCCCCTTGGACACTCAGATGTACCGTTTTAATAGACCCCACTTTGAACTGGCGCCAAGACCGGCTTCAAACCAACGACGGCCTAGGTCATAGATTTTTGGTCGGGTTGAAAAACCATTAGCTTATTAGAAGCGTTCGACCCAGGGTCTCAACTCGATCTCCCAGGTCCAGGCGCTGCGTGGCTGGCGGAGAATATTGAGGTAGGTGAGCGCGATCGCGTCGGGATCAAGCAGCGCGTCGGGCTTGTTTGGGTCGTCGCCGCGTGCGGCGCCCCGGATCCCGCCGTCGATGACGAAGTGCGCGACGTGGATGCCGTGCGGCGACAGTTCACGCGCGAGGCTCTGGGCGAGTCCGCGCAATGCAAACTTGCCCATTGCAAATGGCGCCGACTGAGCGTACCCCTTCACGCTCGCCGACGCGCCGGTAAACAGAATTGCGCCGTGTGCCTTTGGCATCATCCGGACGACGGCTTGCTGTGCGACCAGAAACGCCCCAAACGCGGTAACCTGCAATGCGAGTTGGACCTCGGCCGGAACGAGGTGGACGAAGGGTCCGCGCGTGCGCGCGCTAGCGTTATAGATGACCACGTCCGGCGCGCCGTGCTCGCGGTCGATGTCAGCGAACAACCGTTGCACCTGTGCCTCGTCCTGAGCGTCGCAGGCGAAGGCACGGGCGCCTGTTTCGGTGCACAGCGGCGCAAGCTTTGCGGTGTCCCGCGCGGCGATTGCGACGGCGATACCCTCTCTTCTAAGGAACCGGGTGAGCGACGCGCTCAGTCCTTGACCGGCACCGACAATCAGCGCGGACGTATAGGTCGGCGATGCCATAATCTTCTCCTGTGTCCAGCCCGACTTGCATTGCAGCGTCGAGATCCGCGAGCGATGCTACATTGACAACCGCCTCCGCACCACCAATAGCCGCCTGGCACAGGAACATTCGATCGACAATGCACGGGGATGCTCGATGCCCATCGAACTGCACGCTTTCGATACGCCCAACGGTCGCAAGATTAGCGTCGCGCTGGAGGAAATGGCGCTTCCATACGTCGTCACGATCGTCGATATCCGCAAGGGGCAGCAGTTCGACCCGGAATTTCTGAAAATCAGTCCCAATGGAAAGATCCCGGCGATCGTCGACCCGGACGGACCCCACGGGAAACCCGTCAGCGTTTTCGAGTCCGGCGCGATTCTCATCTATCTCGGTGAAAAAACGGGCAAGTTCTGGCCGCGAGACCTGGAGGCACGCATTCCGGTTCTGGAGTGGCTGATGTTCCAGCAAGGAGGATTCGGGCCGATCCCCGGACAGGTCCACCACTTCCTGACGGTCGAGGACGAGCGGGACCGTCGCTACGGACTCGCGCGCTATTCGAAGGAAACGAGGCGACTCTACGGGGTGATGGACCGCCGATTAGCCGCCCAGGAATTTTTCGCGGATGAGCCGTCGATTGCCGATTTTTCGATCTTGGGTTGGGCGTGGCGGCACCCGCGACACAAAGTAGATCTCGCCGAGTTTCCGAACGTCCGGCGGTGGTACGAAACGATGATGGCTCGTCCCGGTGTCCAGCGCGGATTCGCGGCGAAATTGAGTTGACGCGTGATGACCGGATCCTAACGCGGACGGCCGCGGCAATCAGCGACTCGGCGTGTCCACCGGCGCGACGGTAAGACCTTCGACGCCGCTTCGCGCAACCGAATCAGCCAGGAATCCATTAGCGCGGAGCTCGTCGAGTGCCGCATTCACCAACTGCAACCGGTCCTTGCGGTCGAGCGGCACAGCGATGGTCTGCGGTACGCCATAGAAGTTGTCGTCGAGCAGTCGCAGGCCTGGTACGTTCTGCGTTCCCGAAGTCAATCGCTGACGGCCGCCGGCGAAAGCCACCACGGTCCCGTCCTGTAGCCACTGTACTGCCTCGCGCAGTGTGTAGTCAGGCGTGGCACGCAGGCGGGCGGCGGTCAGCCGCTCCCGCAACCACACGCCCACGCTGTCGTCGGTGTTGATGCCGATGATGTGGCCGGACCGGTCCAGCTCGCGCACGGAGCGCAGCGGCGAGTCGGTGCGAACCAGCGCGCTCTGTTGAACAAGCATGTAGGTCTGGGAATACAGCACGACGCCAGTGCGCTCGGGATTCGGTGCCACGAAGCCAATGTACGCGGCATCGCTCCTCACGGCCTCTAGCACGGCGGCCGCCGTTGGCAGTGGCGTGATTTTCGCGGGCACGCCCGCGCGGCGCGCCAATTCGCGCGTGAGGTCGGCCACGACACCCGTAATCGCTCCTGTACCGGAGTCGAGCCTGGCCTGCGCGAGGTTCGCGACGATGTACGCGGCCCGAAGAGTGCCTGTGGGCGCGAGCACGGGGTCGGCGGCGCCAGCGCCGCCATTGAGTATCAAGACAACTGCCAGCAGCGCGAAGGTGTGCCGCCCTACCCTGCCTTCGCCCCGGCAGCGCCAAACGCGACGATCAGTGTTCGAAACGATCGCCTTGTCGAGAGGTTCACGTTGCCAATTGGCAGGTCCGCCCGCTGGGCGACGAAGGCGCTGCAAGGTCACGCCTGCCGCGCGTACGTACCTTGGCGTAGTCGCAGTCATTTACGCGATTCCTGCCCGCCAGCGCGTGGGGCTGAAATCATTATGACTTCTTCACTCGCGTGACGAGCAACATCGCCCGGCGCTCCCCGGCCAGCAGTATTTATTCGACGTCGGGCATCTCATTCAGGTTTCACTGTCTCAAAAGTCCCTATTGTCCGGATCATATTACCGATCCCCATCGATTTTCGGCGGGTAGGCACAGATCGCGCCGCGCCGCCTGCAGCCGTTGTACGAGGCAGATAGCCGTCGTTTCACCGCTGGCAGGGGAGGAGGATCCTGCGTATCTACGAGTCCGAACCGACCAAGATAAATGGCGCCCAGTAGCGGGGACTCCGGAACTCCGGTAGCGCACGCACTTCGCGCATCGCCATGTCGAGGGCCTTGGTTTTCGTCATGCCGTCACGAATATAATGGCCATAGAATGCGGTCATCAGCCGTTGGGTGGCCTCGTCGCTGACGCTCCACAGGCTGACGAGCACCGAACGCGCACCGGCGACGAAAAAGGCACGGCTCAGGCCAATGACACCCTCGCCGGACACTTTGCCCAGTCCGGTTTGACATGCGCTCAACGTCACCAGCTCAGCCGACAACGGCAGGGTCATGATGCGACGCGCCGAAAGCCGATCGTCACAGGTCGACGTCGCAAGGAGCAGAAACGAATCGAGCGGACGGTCGGGATTCGCCAATCCGTGCGTCGCGAAATGCAGGATGCTGTAGCTTCGGGCTTCCCGCTCCACCGCCTCGAGGTTCGCTTGGGAGCCGAGCAGCAACTTTGCGCGTTGATCGGAGAACAACGCGCTCACTTGTCTCGCTTCCTGTTCGGCGCCGGGAAGCGGTGCAAACGACCCCCGAAACGGGTCGTCGGCGGCGGCAAGGCGGATGGTCTCGATCGGATTGCCGATGGCCAGCAGGCGCGGCTCCGTCCGGGCTTCAAGCCTCGCTGTACGGCGCAATTCATTCATCGCCAACACCGAGGGCGCATAGATGAGTTGATAGCGATCGCCGAACCAGGTGCCATCGGCCTGCAAAAGTGCGACAAAAGGAACCAGCCACAACGGTCCATGCGGTTCGATCACCAACACATCATTCGCAACGGGCAAGGCGTCGGCGACTGGGCCGATCAATTCAGCATAAAACGTCCGCAGCAATTGGAGCTCGTTCGCGTCGGCGGCCGTGGAACTCACGACCGTGCTCCCGGAACGCACGACGTTCCTTGCCGACTCATCGACGTCAAGAACCGCACGCAGCGCGCGGACGCGTTGGGTCAGCGCCGCTGTGCCGATCGGCACAACGTGGCCACGCACCCGACCATCGCGCGCGACAGCAAAGACCGCGGTGCGATCGTCCAGCACATGGAAAGCCAGGCGCGGTAGCGGCGCCAGGACAACGTCCAACGATGGTAATCGCGGTGGCGGTAACACGGCACCGGGAGGCAATGGCGGCTCGACAATGCCGGGCGTTCCAATTGCCATTTGCGGAGCACTTCGCGTGGCAATCGCCATTTGAGCGACTTCCGAAGTTGGTGCTTCCGGCGGAGGTCCAGGCGGCGTTGCAATCGCCATTTGAGCGACATTCGGAGTTGGCGCTCCCAGAGGAGGAACATTCGGCGTTGCAATGGCGAATTGTCCGGGGAAGCGCACATCGGCCGGCTCGCAATCGAGTGGACCTTCAGCTGTGCCGCGCGCCATCTGATTTGCCACGCTTCCCCGCATCAGCGATGGGGTGCACTCCACCCGAGGACGCGGCGGCTGATAGCACGCAGTCAATCCCAGCGAACTCGGCGATGGCCGGGCGCTACCGGTCCAACCCTGCATCAGTCGCGACAATGCTCGCGCGCGTGATTCCTCGGCAACCGATAATGCGTCGACATACTTGGTGGGATCGCGCTTGGCGCGCTCGAGATGGACAAGTAGAAGCTGATCGAACGCATCGCGCGCCTGGTGAAGTAGCGTGACCTTGCCTTCATCGGTCGCGAGATCGCCTTCGCGATTCGCGATGAACTCGAGGCTGGCGGAGAATGAAGCCGCGGCACGATCCAGATCGCCGCGCTCCTGAAAGCAGCGCCCCAGGCCCCAATGACTCTGCCAGAGCACGTCATCGTCCTTGAGAGCAACACCGACCTCCAGCGCGCGTTGATAGGCCGTGGTCGCGGCTTCGATTCTTTTCTGCGTGAGCTCCAGATAGCCGCGACCCAATTGAGCGCGCGCCTCGCCGCGCTGATCGCTTGCGGCTCGATACAGCGTGATCGCGCGTGCGTACAGTCCCGATGCCTCTGCAGTTTGGGAGCGCTCGGCCTTGAGACGTGCGAGCGATGTCAATGCTCTGCGCGTGTCCTCGCGCTTGCCGTTGCGTTCGATCAACACAATCGCGGTTTCGAGAGTCGACTGCGCTTCAGGTAGCTTTCCCTGACGGCGCAGTATCTCGCCCGAGTTCGCGAGCGCGAACCCCTTGAGCAGCGGCGCTCGAGCGATTTCCGGCTGCTGCAAGGCGAGCTCGTACGCACGCAACGCAGCCCCTTCCTGCGGTTGGCGCAAGTAGCCGTTCCCGATGTTGATCAGGACCTTGATTGGCAGCGTCGGATCCTGCTCTTCCGTTTCGAGATCGCGCGCCACCGATTCTCGATAAAGATCCGGTGAAACCGGGTCCGGCCGGCTATCGAATCCCTTACTCCCCGCGCCCAACCGCTCGATGACGCGGCTCAAGTCGAGCGAGGCATCGTGTTCGAGCGTTTTGAGTGCCATCTCGTGGGCCACCAGCCCAGTTTGAATCCTGTTGGCGTCTTCGTAAACCTGACCGAGCCGGCTCAGCAGCACGGCCGTCAGTCGAGGCCGACGCAGTGGCTCGGCGAGTTGCAATGCGCGGCTGTGGCTATCGATCGCCGCAGGGTAGCGCTGCTCGGCAGCCGCGGTTGCCGCCATCGATTCGAGCACCACGATCTGGGCAAACCTCGAATCGACCGGGGGTTGACCTGCTTCCCGCGACCAGCAGACGGTTGCGAGCATGAGTGCACTCGCTGCGATGGCAGCGCAAGTGCCAGCTATGCGTGCCCGATCCGTAATGGTTGTTGAGCGCCGGGACATTCACACGACCAATCAATCGACCACGATAAAGACGTCGCTGACACGCTGGGATCGCCCCTGCGCACCGACGGTTACACGATATGTACTGGCGGCCAACTTGTCGAAGATCGCGTTGCGCGTGGTGGCCGGTCGCGGCGGGATGACCTGGCGCGCGACTTCCCTCCCTGACACCGCATCGACCAAGAACGCATCGAGACTCAGTTCGGCGTCTTCGCATTGTACGTTTAGCTGGACCGGCTCGCCTGCGGCAAACAGATCGTCGACCTGTAGCGCGACACGCGGCAATTCGAGATCGCGAAATATCGCCGACGGCACGTGGGGTGCCAGAAGTCCCTCGAGCTGGATCAGCGACATGCGAGTGTTTTGCAGCGAGCCATGCAGCTCGGCGACGAAAACCGGGTTCGCATCCCCCCGGTCTTCGATCGGCGTTGCCGACACGCGAGGAACCGTACCGTCACCGTCATACGCAAACCGACTGTTGGGACCGGGATATGCAGTCGATGTCAGAACCTTCCCGGACACGAGCTTGGCGGATTGCAGCGTCGGCTGGAACGTGCCGACGATTGGGTAGATTCGATAGCGATCACGAATGTACGCCTCGCGCGTAGCGTTGCTCTCAACAGCCTTTTCGATTCCATGGTGAAACGCCAAAGCGCTCGCGGCACGAACCGGGTCGATGTTGGGGATGCCGGCCGACTCCCCGATACGGAGGAGCTGGCCGTCGCCCCGATCGTAGCTCGGGTAAATCGGCAACAGCTGGTAGATCGACGTGAACGAGCGCAACAGATCCGTCAAGTCGAACACTTTGAGGGGTCCGATCGATTTCTGGATTCCATTGCACAGGAAATCTACGGCCTTCACCGAACCGCGGTAGGGCGTGCCAAACGTGATCAACGCACGCGTGTCTCGCCAACCTTCGAGAACTTCGATGAAATGACGGGAAACGAGACCGCCCATCGAATGGGCGATCAGGACGAGCTTCGCCGATGCATTACCCGAGCGCTCGCGCCAATTCTTCAGCCAACCGCGACTCGCGCGCGCCAGCCCTCTTGCGGCCACCCGATTGTCGCGACGCCAGTCATAAGCAAATTCGAAGTAGTTCTCGCCTGCCCGTACCTCGAATGTGTCAAGGATCCACTGGCGGAGCGCGCCGTATCCGTCTATCTTCCACAACCCTGGGATCAGGTGTACGTCCGGGAACAGGCTCGTGGCCGTTACGCCATCTCCGATATCGTCAACGTCCGGTGGGTCATCCTGCAGCTTGAGCAAGTTGATGTTCCTGCCCAGTGTCGCGAAGGCTCCTGTGACGCCTTCGCGAGAAAGCGACCAGACTTCGCGACCGTCCTTCTGCAGTACGCTGCCGAGAATTCCAGGCAACACTACGATTACATCGGGCATCGGGCGACGCTCCGCCGTCGCCGTTCCTGCATGGAATGGCGCGTATAACGATGTAGCACCGATACTCAGCGCCTTGATGAAATCGCGACGCCGAAATGATCCCACCGGCATCTCCAGACCCAGACGGACAGGAAAACTATAGCTTCGCCATTGCAATGTGGCACAGACGCTTGGCGTTGGCAATGTGAATCGTCGACATTTGCACAATCATCCAATGACTCATCCGCGCGCAACTAGTCACTGCAGAAGTGTGGGGCGAAGTTTTCTCGCCCGGTTTACCGATTTTTCTCCCATGAAGAATCAGCGAGCTTTCGAAATATTACCGCCTTCGTGGAGCGCGTTTGATGCGCTGACCTACTTTCCCGGGTCCTTCTGATCCGGGAACTTGTCGAACTCGACGTTGTAGAGTCCGCCGCCGGTCTTCTCGACCTTGCGGATGTACACCGTCTGCACGACGTCGCGCGTTTCCGGATCGATCATGATCGGCCCGCGCGGGCTCACGAGCTTCATGCCCTTCATCGCCGCGATCAGCTTATCCCCGTCGGTCGAACCGTTGGTCTTCTTCAGCGCTTCGTAGATCAGCGCCATGCCGTCATAACCTCCGACGGCCATGAAATTCGGCCGCAGCTTGTCGCCGTTGACCTCGGCATACGCCTTCTTGAACGCCGCGTTCTCGGGCGAATCGTGCGCGGCCGAATAATGGAAGCTGGTGATCAGCCCGAGTGTGGGCTCGCCCATCGCCTCGAGCACCCCGTCGTCGGTGATGTCGCCGGTCGCGATCAGCTTGATCCCGGCCTGCGCCAGGCCGCGCTCCGCGTAGCCTTTCATGAAGGCGATGCCCTGCTCGCCCGCGAGCAGGAACAGGAACACCGCTTCGGGCTTGGCGTCCTTGACGCGCTGGACAAACGGCGCGAAGTCCGGATTCTGCAGCGGGGTGTGAATGCTGCCGACGATCTCGCCGCCCGCCGCCTTGAACACTCGATGCACTGGTCAACTTTGCCACTGCGATCGGCCGCCGAGTTCACATGGAACTGGAATCCATCTGACCTTGCCGCGTCCTGCCGCCTTTGATTCGGACGATCGACCGGCGGATTAATTGTCTACAGCTAGCTACAGTCCAAATCACGAGTCACCGCAGAAATGCACGCAACGCACTGAACATGTGGCACAACAAACCAGCGTGAAACGAGAGACCAGCGGATTTTTTGCTGCATTTTTGTATGCAGCGCGATGGAAAAGATTCGAGGAAGCCTATACAAATTACTGATTAGATTGGCTCCCCGAGCCGGACAAATCTGGGCACTGGGTCCAAAAGGTGCAGGTCTTCTAACGACCTAAGCTGCCGCTCGAAGAAAGAGTCCAACCGTCCGCGCCACGCGCCCGACTCCTAGCGTCACTGTGGGGTGATCTAACTTGACCGCTACGTTACACACTTACTGAGGCGAGCAAAAACCTACACCAATGCCCTGGCCCTCGGCGATCCATCCAGCTGCAAGCATCTGTGCGCGCACAGTGATGTCCGTCGTAAATCGGTGGTTGGGCGCACCACCCATCCCATTGTTGTACAGGCGATAGATCGGGATACTGCCGCCAGGACACGTACCATTGGTCGCGGGCATGGGCGTACTGAATACCGGCCCTTCGAGTTGCCAGCCGATACCAGTCACCAGCGCGTTGTATTCAGCTACGTTCGCAGTATAGAAATGTGAACTCCTTGGCGAGAAGATCGTGCTGAAGAATCGCCACACGGTTGAGCTTGATGTCGGCGCACCGGCAAGTGTGTAAACATTGAATTGTTGGCCAGTGCGCCGCCACAGGCCACCGAAGGCACCGCCGTCCAGTGCCGCTATTTCAGCCTGAGCAGCAGTCACAAAGTAGAAATTCCAAGCGGCGTAGTAATACTCAACGGCTGCGGTCTTCACGGCCAGGGCCTTCGACACAAATACTGCGCCGTAAGCGTTTACGATCCCTGCGCCGCAGATAGTAAAGTTGCATATAGAGCCCGCGGCAAAGCCCGTCGCCGTATCCGCCATGATTTGCTTCAGCTGCGCGGGCGTCAGGCTCGGGTTGACCGCGAGCATCAACGAAGCGACTCCGGTGACATGCGGTGCTGCCTGACTGGTGCCTTGGTACGCGTGATAGATGTAGCCGGCAGGGGTCGTGGCACCGGCATTCAATGTCGAATAGATTTCCCCGCCAATGCCGAAAGTTAAGTCGCCTCCGGGAGCGGAAATATCGAGCGAAAAGCTGAAATTACTGTACGGCGCGCGGTCTCCGTAGGGACCCGTGGCACCAACCGTGCTCAACCCGAAGCACGCGCCCGGAATTTGATTATCTGCAATGCCGTCGTCGTTGCCTGCGGATGCAACAATGAGCGCGCCAGTCACCAAAACCTGATTGACGAGCGATTGGTATAGAGGCGTACAAGTCCCTGGCCCCCCGAGGCTCATGTTGATGACTCTTGCAGGGGTCGGGTTGTTGGGCACTCCTGGGACTGGCAGCCCCGCGGCCCATTGCATGCCCGCCAAAATGTCACTCGTGTTTCCTCCGCAGGTCCCAAGAACGCGCACGGGCAGGATCTTGGACTGCCAATTGATGCCTGCGCTGTCGACTCCGTCGTTCCCGGTTGCAGCGATGATCCCAGAGACGTGAGTGCCATGCCAACTGCTTGCAGCAGCAGGCTTGCCCGGACAATCCGTGGTCGAACGCCAGTTGCCTGGGTCTGTGCCGCTTGCGTGGCGCCCTAAGCCATCGTGGGAATTCGCCGGGTCACTGATGAAGTCATAGCCTTGGAGAAGCCTGTTCGCTATCTGCGGATGGGGCAGCACCCCCGTGTCGACAACCGCTATGACCATATTCGGGTCGCCAGTGGTTATATCCCAGGCGTGCGGCGTGTCTATCCCGAAATAGGGTGATGAGAACGGATCATAGAAGCTCCACTGCGCCTGCGGAAAAAACGGGTCGTTCGGAACGAATGCTACGTCGACAGGGGCATCTGGGTCGGCGAATGTCGCGACTCCATTGTCAGTTAAGGCCTTACCAATTGATGCGGCATCGTTGTAACTCATCGAACGAGGTAGCGCGACGATCCAGGCACCGCCCACCGTAGCGCGGATAACTCTTAGAGGGACGCCAGCCGCCTGGGACAGCAATTCATCCCACACCCCCGGCGCGAGCTGACCGTTAGCGCGCGACATTAGCTGCGTATCCGGATCGGACAGCATCACTAGGAGTTGCACCACATTAGTTATATTTGCCAACGTCTCCGCACGCTTCGAAGCCGTCGCCATCGTCTCCATCTCCGAGGGATCAAGTTCGGCCCAAATCACATCCGGCCGCATGCGCAGCAGCCCTACCAGTCGCTTTGCTTCTGCAAGCCTCACTGGTTGTGTCAACTCCACGATTTGGCCGCCGCTCGGATGCGGCCCAACATAGCTCACGTCGGCTGCGATCGTGGTGGATAAGCTGCTCAGGATCGCGGCCTCACTTTGCTCAGCAACACCACCGCCGGTAGTTCGTGACCGGAGCAGGACCACGAGTCGGCGAATGGCATCAGGTTGTGCGGTGACAGCATTGGCTGCGGTCGAACTTGCTGCGGACGGTTCACCGGTCGCTGCTCGAGTACCTTCATCGGCGTGAACTGCGATTAGCGTAGCTGCCGCTAACCCCAGCAATAGGCTCCGTCTCATTCTTTGCCTCCCCCTGTTCGCCGATGGCGCATGAAGACGCGCGTAAGTCTTAAATTGTCACAAAGCGACGAGCAACGTCGACCACAGGCGCCAATGCCGTGATTATCTGACTGCAGTGTGCACAGCCCGCAAAGGGCATGCCATGTGTCTACCGAACGGGAAGCTTACGCCACGACCCCGCGCTGCCTAGGATGTAGTGCCTACGATTATTCGCTATTGGCTCCGGGATTGATTTAATTGCACCTATTATTCCGCGATGCTCCCGTTAGCGGAAATGGATGCCTCATCGGCTTGTCGTGTAATGGGCGCGCGCGCTATTTCGGAGCCGGTAGCTTTTCGCTCGTCGTAGGGTATTTGAACGACGATCGGGCGTTGGCCGCGGACTCCTTTTCCGAAAATCACCGCTTGTAAAGGCGCCAAATTGGGTATGAGGGCGATATCTGACTTGCCGAAGATATTCGACAGGAACCCCAGGCTGGTGTCGTCAAAGCACGTAAAGCTAATAATCGTATTGCATTGCGTTAATACTGTCTTGCTTATCGTAGCGGTGCGCTGGGCGATTACCAGTAGGCCAACCCGATATTTTCTCCCCGTTTGGGGAAGCTCACGAGGTCCCCACGATGTATACGCTTACACAAATAAAGCAATATTCACTTGCTGTGTTAAATCAGGAATTCGTCTCTTAATTTTGCGGTCGCGGTAGAGGGATTTGGCGCAATTACAACTAACCAGAAAACCATTTTTTGGTTGTCCGTCTGGTTGGCCTGCGCAGCCGGACTAGAAGAAATACAGATCGATTTACTTGCCCGGTACAATTGGAAAATGGGCGAAGTGCAAACCAGGGTCCAGCACTGATGACTTCGGGGTTGTTTTCGTCTCTATCTTTCGAAGCTCGATAAATAAACGTGTGGCTGCATCAACCAGATCGGAGTCCGGGTTTTGAGAACAGTGACGATCAACCCATAGGACTACGGTCGGCGCGTCGATCGTGCGCAGGACATCCTTACCGGAGTTGTCGGCAACGTTTAAACCTGTGAGGAATCCATTAAGCCAAATTTTGTGGGTTATTGCAGCAGACGAATCCATCAGTTCTCTGTTACGCTTTTCGAGTTTTCTGTCGTTATTCCATTCTTTGCATGTTATTGGTGTCAGAACTGTAAACGTGGTGCGCTCCTCCGCAGCGGACCCGGTGGTTGAACCGACACCGAATTGAATAGCGACCAATATAATGAGTTTGCACAAATCGCGATAGAGAGCTGAGCGCGCTTCCATGGGTATCGTCCGCAACTTTTGAGGCCGGATACTTACTCGTCAAACAACTTATTATGCAAAGCCACCCATTCCTGAAGGATGAGACCAAGCACTAGGACGAATGGCACCACCAGAATCGTCCCTCCGACCTCAAAGGGCCACGTCAACTGGCGGTCATTCATATCCCATAATTGATATATAGAGTAACCGTACGCAAATAGCATTGGCGTAAGAAACAGTAATAACACGATGCTTCGTGTAACAGCACTCATGGTTCTGATTGCGAATGCAAATAAGTTTGGCCTCTTCGGAGCATTCTTGAGCACTGCCTCGAATCTCTTGAACCTGACCGGAAGAGAATTCAAGATGTGGGGAAAAGCGAGCTTGTAGTCTTGTAAGTCCGCAATATAGATTAGCTCGCGCTGTCGCGTCATATAGAACGCACCAATCCAGCCAACCATCATGGGCAGCAACGCGACGGCCAAAGTAACAGAGAGCGGCAGGAATGGGATTTTGTAATCCAAGCCTGCATACTGAACCTGCAGAAGACGTGGCGTTTGTATTCCCCAAACTGCTGTCGGCCGTGACTCCATTGCGTCTTTCTGCTTTTGCAGCATCGCAATCAATTCGCTTGGCGTCCGATTCGGGTCATTGAATTTCGCAAGATCTTCAGGCGGTACCTTCGTTTCGACGACGATTTCGCCAACGATCTTGTTCAATGATTCGGCATAGGTAAGCGGCGCTGCAGGCGATAGTGACCTGGCCGCGCTTCCGGAAGCACTGGTCGACATATCGGGCTTTAGTCGTTCGGGTCGCGGTCGTGGCGGAGGCGGTTCCGGCAACCCAAGTGCTTTCCGTGTCTCGGCCGCTAGTTGACTACGCTCGGATGTCTGAGGGGTTATTTCTGGTTTCAACTGCGCGCGCGTACGTGGCGCCGCGGGCAGTGGCTTGATTGGCTTGGCTTGAAAAATCAGCGTAAGGGATTGCTGTTCCGAGGTTATTCGGTCTAGCAAGGTGGATATTGCGGCGAGTGAACGGTCCTCAGAAATTTGCTTTGCCGCAGTCGTGACATACATCTCGACGAAGACCAGCACAATCAACACGACGCCAAGCAAAAACAGTCGCTCCATCCGCCGACCCAGTATGAAAAGCGGCTGTGATTCGTACGAATCCTTGCGGTGTGGTTCCAAATCAACCATGGCAGAGGCGAACGGTATCTCCGCAAGTGCGTTGTAGTTTCTTGCCCCCATCTGTGTAACACGGGGGCCTACGAATACATCGATCACTAATGCTCGCGCAAAGCGCCCCTTGACTTAGGGTTGGCGCCAGTGCGAGTGTTTCGCGCGCTTGCCGGGGGTGGCCGTTTTTCCGGCCACCCCCGGCAAGAGCAAGCGGCAGGCACCGGCGCCGGGGCCCCAAGTCAAGGGGCGCGCTTCAGTCAGCAACGCTTAGCCGCGCATTGTCCAGCCTGCGGCGCGCAGTGTCGATCTCTCGCCAGCCCCCCTCTATCGACGGCGATCTCGAAGCCGGCTTGACAAAGCCGTTTTGGTTGGCGCACTATCGGTCACTTGTTCGTTATTGATACAGCTATGGGGACCTCGCTACCGCTGCCCATGAACTGCGCGATGCCCGTTTGGCGCTAGGCATGTCCCAGGGCCAAGTAGCCCGAGCCACCGGTGTCAGCCGTAGCCAATTGTCCTTGTTCGAGGGGCGCAAGTACCTCCTCGATCGTGGCAAACTTGCTGCCCTAAGGAAGTACTTCACAAAGCGCGGCTATCGGTTCAACGACGCTTCGCATCACCCCCGCGTCTTGAACCCGACCGCGCCACCGCGCGACTCCGGCGCAACCATCATCGACCAAACCGATATCGACCTCTTGGACGGCTTTGTCGTCGCGGGTGGCATCGATAGAGCGCGTGCCGAGGCTTGGCTCGATCAGATCGCCGCCAACGATGACGTTACCGAGGAGCTGCTGGTGGTCCCTACGACCACAGATTTCTGGACGGGCGACCCGAAGACTGATGACCGTGACGAGGTGCTCCTGCAGATGGCGCGTAACTATGCTCTTGTGCGGCGCTTGCACGGCAAGGAAATCCTGCCCGCGCCGGGTCCTGCCAAGGAGAAGGTGACACTCACAGGCGACTTTGGTCCGAGAGCTTTTCTGGGGGAAGGACCCAAGCGAAATCGCAAGTCGCGTTCCAAAGTCGAAGTTGTCGAAGCGTTCGAAGCGCAAGGCTAAGCAATGAAGGCAAAGCCTACGTCGCCGCCAAACATCGAGCGAGCCACAATTGCGGGGCGACTGCTAAAGACGCGAGAAGACCTAGGGCTATCCCAAGAGGATTTAGCCAAGACGGCGGGCATAAGCCGAAGCGCCATCGTCCGCTACGAACAAGGCAAGGTCGTACCCGGCGGACTCAAGCTCGGCAGACTCGCGGCGGCATTAGGCAAGTCACCCAACGAGCTTCTAAGCGGTGCAGACAGCTATTTTCCTTCTCGAAGACCGGAACACGCGTTAGCCGGTCGAGACTTCCAAGCAACATCGACGCGCATCACGCTTTGCCTGATGGCGCTTGACCGCGGAATCCAAGAGCGGGTATCGGCGCTGCTTATGGCGATGGTCGAAGCAAAGAAGACCAAAGCGGAGTTCGCGGAGTTCCTCAAGGCAATCGACGAGGTTGAAGCTACGCTCTCCAAGATTCGACCGAACGTCGACTCACTGACGGACCACGCGGTGCGCGAGGCCACCGGTCGCAAGAGGAAGAAGTAAATGGATAGTGATTCGACGCCACGCCTTCTGCTTCATGGGCTGGACACGGTTCAGTGCTGCTACTACCTAAGGGCGACGCCCTCGGCGACGATCAACTTCGAGCAATTGCTTGCGCAGCGCGAGCATTTGCGGATGGCTCAGGCTCGGGACCCGGAACTTTGATCCTTGGCGGAGATGAATTCCTACTCTCCCCCAACGGCAGCCGCTCCGGTTACCTGCTCGTCATCTCCAACCGCAATTGCCGAATCGAATTCGGCGAACACAGTCAGCCGTCGTTCTTTGTGACGTACCGCAGCGAAGCGCTGTGGGATTCTTCGCTGCCAGTCCTTCACCATTGGTTCCTTGCATGGGCTCGCGAGCTCGGGCTCACAGTGGTTCGCCCGGAGACGTTGTCTCGCGTTGACTTTACCTTTGACTATCACCTGGTAACGATAGATTTCGACGAGGATTCTTTCGTAAGCCTCGGTCGCGTGCCCATTTTTGATCCTAAATGGCTCCCCGACCAGGGCTCGAACGGGCAGTCAACTGCTTCGACGAGCCCGGGCGATTTCCTCCGCGCTGTACCGGTACGCCCGGAAGACCTGGTTGCTCTCGGAGCCTTCCCGGCCGCCAAAAAGAGGCCTGCCAAAAAATGGATTGACGTATTCCCAGACAATCTCTCCTTCTTTGCTAACTTCGAAGAAGCGGCCGAAGGAAGACTCGGTGATTAGCGTATTGCCGTTTGGCAGGCGTTGAGCACAGCCCATCCGCGGCGAGAAAAAGTTCCAGGCCGGGCTATCCTGGTATTTCCATGCGATCTCGTTTGTGGCTGGATTGACCTCGATCACTCTCGAGTACGGCATCGAGTCATCGAGACGATGAACTCCGTTGTCGAATATCAGGACGTTGCCGTTCGCCAGCGGCGTAGGCGCGTGCTGGCCAGAGACCGTTGGCGGTCCAAGCTTCCATACAATTTTTCCGGTACTGCGGGAGATGCGAACGACAGTGGAAGTCGGCCGGAAGCTTGCGAGGATATCGCCGTCGGGCAGCTCCTTGACGCTATTGCCCTGATGCCACATCGTCCGAGGCGCCTGCACCTCGGTGATGCCATCCGCAATGGGGTCAAGATGCTCCCAGGTGCGCCACTCCCAAACAGTCTTCCCTGCAGGAGTCACCTCAGCGAGGTACGAAGAGTACATCTTGCCAGCTTCAGCCCTCGGTCGGGAAAGATACTGCTCCGATCGCATCTCGGGTTCGTCCATCCCTCCTTTGACCCGTCGGGCGATTTCGTCGGGTACTGGGCCCATGCAATCCAGCAGTACGTTTCCATTGCGCAGCAGAATTCCGTCATGATGATGATCGGGATGGCGTACTTCCCAGAGCACCTTGCCGGTCCAGTCCGCTTCCAAGGCCACACCACCTTTGAACGGAAAGCGACTGAGGAAGTTGTTCTCCGGGGAGCGTCCGTTGTAGTACAGCGTTGCGCGCTCGGTCAGATAGCCGGAAAGGCCTGGCGAATAAGGCATGTTCCAGCTGTGGACTACCTTGCCCTGAAGGTCGATGAGATACACGGTCCTGCTTTCCACGAAGAGAGGGGCAAACAGAGTGAACCCTGGAAAGGCGCGCTCTGGGTCGGACGCGATTAGGCCAACGCCTCGGCGCTTGAGGGTGTTCTGCTCGACTGCCGACATGACTTGGTTACCTCCACTCAAGGTTGATCATCAGATAGTCTTGCGTTCGCCAAGCCGAGCCGAACAGATCCGCTACCTCGCCAAAACGCCGCGCGCCTTGCCGATGATGTTGCACCGACGGTTCGTCTACCGCTTGGCCGTGTTGACCTTCGCAAGCGCGGCTCGCAAGCCGCTCGCCAGCTTGTTCACGTCGTCGTTGGCCCAGAAGTGCATGAAGAACAACCGCGGCTGGTCATTGAGCATATGGTTGTGAACCGCGGTGACCTCGATCCCGTTGTCGCGCAGCGCTTTCACGACGGGGTTGACTTCCTTCGCAATCAAGACGAAATCACCAGTGATTGCGGCCTTGCCGGCTCCGGTGGGCTGAAAGTTAATGGCGTTCGCCGAACCCATTGCCTCAGGCACATCCATCCCGCCATCCTTGATCTGCTCCGCGCGGGGAATACTGATCTGGTAGACGCCGCCATTGACCTTGCCCTTGTGGCCTAGCGCTTTATCGATCGCGGCGGTATCAAGATCGATCGACGAAGATGGCGGTGTCGAATATGACGACGTCCCGGAATCGAGGGGCGTCTTGCTTTCGGCCAGTGCGCCATGGAGGGCGGTCGCCAGCTTCACCGGATCGCCGTGGCCCAGCACGTGCACGTACATCGTGAAAGGCTCGTTCCGAAGAAGGTGATTGTGAAGTGCGGTCACCTCGATTCCGGCTTCCTCGAGCTTAGTCATCACCGGGGTGACCTCGCTCACCAGGAGCACCAGGTCGCCCATCACCATCCCTTGAGTGCCGCTTTTCCTGAATGCGAGCCAGGAACCCAGCGCGAGGGCCGGCTTGATCTCCACGCCGTCCAGCGTGACCTTGAGATCACTGCGCGGGAGACCCACGCGATAGATGCCTCCGGGCATGGATGAGCCGGTCTTGCCCAGTGCTTCGCCGACTGACTTCATCCATTCGGGATCCGCCGCAAAGGTGGTCGACGAGATTGTTGCAGCGATCGCGAGTGCCGTAATTCTTGAAGAAAACGTCATGATGCAGCCTCCTGTGGTGAATCAGCGGCTCGCGGCGGAGCTGTAGGCGAAGTCGTCAAACGCGGTGACGCTGTCCGCTTTCGTCCAGACTCCGACTGCACCCACTCCGCTGATGTGGTCGTCCTGCTGCTCGATGTAGACCTTGCCGTCAAGTGCGACGCGGATCGACGTTCCGGCAAACTCCACCTTCAACGTATGCCATTGGTTCTTCGCCACGGGCCGAGATCGGCTTGAACTTCACTTCGACCGAGCCGTTCTCGATAGACGTGTCGCTCTTGACGCACCATGGGAAGGTCCCGCTTCCCGACTGCTTGAGCACATTGGGAGGGCTGGGCGCCGTGTCGTCCTTCTCGACCGTCCACTTCGGCGAGCCAAGCCCGGTGACGCCGGACTTCCAGCCGGCAGGTAGCGCACCGGTCTTGTCCTGATCGAAGTTGACTGTTTCCGCCATTGCCTTTCCCTCCGAAACTGCAAGCATGCATGAACCGATGATCAGCGAAATCACGAGTGTCTTCATGATTGCAAACCCCTCGCGAGTGTCTTTGCTCGCTCCAACCGAGCGAGCACCGTTTCCCAGCGGATATTCTGGAAGAACGCATCGACGTACTTGGCTGTCGCGGCGCCGAAGTCCATCTGGTACGAGTGCTCGTACATGTCCATGACCAGCAACGGCATCGTGGCCGGTGGACCATGCAAGTGATCCCACAACCAGTAGTTCTCTACCTGGCTGGTATGAACGTTGTATCCGAGCACGACCCAGCCGGATCCGCCACCGAGGCCTAGACCGATCCGGCGAAACTCGGTTTCCCAGGTGTCGTAAGAGCCGAATGCGTCGGCAAGCGCGCTTCGCACCGCGGCATCCGCTTTTCCGTCCCCGCCGAGGTTGTCGAAGTACAGCTCGTGCAGCACGACGGAACCCGTACGCATCAGATGCTCGCGCTTTAAGTCGTTATAGACGTAAGGCGGTGTGTCCTTGTTCTCCAAAGCCTCGGCGAGCTGCTTCTTCACGACCGCCAGCGCCTTGACCGAGCCGCCATAGTTGTTCTCCCAATGGGAGCGAAGCAGTCGTTCGGAGAGCCCGTTAAGCTTCGCCGGGTCGAAGCCCAGCGGCTTGAGGGTTGCCGAGG
>DASXQW010000047.1:0-2688 GCA_036506975.1 Casimicrobiaceae bacterium
CGCCGTGAAGCCGATGTATTCGCGCCACCCGAGGTATTGAAAGAGCTGCAGCAG
Source organism: Casimicrobiaceae bacterium (assembly GCA_036506975.1). Lineage (GTDB taxonomy): Bacteria > Pseudomonadota > Gammaproteobacteria > Burkholderiales > Casimicrobiaceae > PALSA-1003. The sequence goes on from DASXQW010000047.1 coordinate 55, forward strand.
GCCCACGCCGGTCACCAGTGTGGGCAGCATCAGCGGTCCGAGCGTCAGCGCGATCAGCGCGTCGCGGCCGCGGAAGCGGTATCGATACAAGCCGAAGGCAAGCGGCAGCGCGAGCAAGATGCTAAGGATCGCGGAGAGCGACCCGAGCTTCAGGCTGAACAGCAGCGGGTCGATCCATTCCGGTGCGAACGCGCGCTCCCACCAGCGCAGCGAAAAGCCGCGCGGCGGGAACCACGACCGATTGGTCTGGTTGAACGATACCGCGGCCGTGATCAGGATCGGCCCCAGCGAAAAGAGATAGACGAAGCCGACGACGGTACACAGCAACGCCCACGGTCCGGACGTCGCGCGCCAACGTGAGCTAAACAGGCGCGCGATCACAGTGCCGCCTGTCTCGCGCCCAGCCGCGACGCCGCGTACAGCAGCGACAGCGAGCAGACGATGAGGATGACCGCGAGTGCCGCGCCGAGCGACCAGTCGAGGAGCTGCATCATGAAGCTGTAGATGGCGGTCGCCGCGACCTGCGTCGCGGGACCGCCGAGAATGGCCGGCGTCGCATACGCGCTGATGGCGATCGAGAACACCAGGATGAAGCCGCCCGCAATCCCGGGCCAACTCAGAGGCAGCACCACGTTGAAGAACGTGCGCGTGCGGCTGGCGCCGAGGCTCATCGCCGCCGACTCGAGATTCGGATTGATGCCGTTGAGCGAGCCCATGATCGTCAGCACCGCGTAGGGCAGCAGCGCGTGCGCGAGCCCGATGATGATGGCGCCGGTGCTCGGCATGAACGCGATCCGCTCGCTGATCACGCCGAGCCCGAGCAGCACGTCGTTGGCGACGCCGAAGCGGTTGAGGATGATGTACCAGCCGTAGGTGCGCACGACCACGCTCGCCAGCAGTGGCGCGAGCGACAGCGCGATGAGCAGTCCTTTCCAGCGGCTTTTCGTCCGCACGAGGAAGTAGGCGAGCGGAAATCCCAATACGATGTCGATCAGGCCGACCGCGAGCCCGACAATGAATGTCCGCGCGAACACCTCGAGATAGAGCGGCCGCGTGAACAGGAACCGGTAGTTGTCGAGCGTCAGCTCATCGGTGAGCTGCTGCGCCTGCGACTTGAGGAAGCTCGCCGACAGCAGCAGCGCATTGGGCAGCACGAAGAACGCGAGCAGCACCGCCGCGGGCACCGCGATCAGCAGCCAGTGCGCCGGAACGCGGCTGCGTGCTTCCGCCATGCGAGAGCGCCGTCCGGCCGGCGCCTAGCCCATGATCTCCTGCCAGCGCAGCGTCCAATCCTTGCGGTAGGTGCCGATGGCCTCCAGGTCGGGAAGCTTGACGGAATCGAACTGCTGCTTGGTCACGATCTGCGATTCCGCAAAGGCTTTCGGCCAGTCGGTGATATCGCCGCGGCCCGGGCTGCAGAAATAGGCCTGGCACCAAGCCCGCTGCGTTGCCGGCTCGAGCATGAAGTTGATGAACTCGTAGGCGAGCTTCTTGTTCTTGGCGCCGATCGGAACGCTGGCGGAGTCGATATTGGCGATCACGCCTTCCTTCGGCACGATCATCCCGTATGGAATGCCGCGGCTGATGTAGTAGCCGGCACGCGCGCTCCAATAAGGCGACAACCAGACTTCGCCGCTTTCGAAATGCGGTGCCGCTTCCGCGGACGTGGTGACGACGACGCCGACATAGGGCTTCTGGCTTTTGAGCAGCGCCCACGCTGGCTCCATGTTCGATGCGCCGCCGCCGCCTAACTCGGCGGCGTGAATTAACGCGTAGACCGAGAGCAGATTGGCGGGGTTGTAGTTGATGAGGTGGCCCTTCACTTTGGCGCCATAGCGCTTCTCCGGTTGCCAGTAGTCGGCCCACGATCCCGGCCTTTCTATCTTGTCCTTGTTGTAGAGAAGCGAATCGAACTGGAGGGTGTGAACCACGGTAACGGGCGGCAGCGTCTGGCGCGCTTTCTCCCATGTGAATTTGAGATTCGGGACTTCCTTGTCGGTGATCTTTTCCAACAGACCTTCCTTAGCGCCCAGGATCACCTCGGGCGGGCTCAGCGCAGCGGCGACGTCGAAGCCGGGCGCCCCTTTCGATGCGCGGATTTTCGCGTAGTCCTGCGACGACGTACCGGTTGTGTCATGCACCACCTTGACGCTGAACTTCTTCTCGAACGGCTCGATAACGTTTTTTTCGAAGAGCTCCTGATACTCGCCGCCGAAACTGTTGACGACCAGACTGTCGTCGGTTCGCTGCGCCCAGACGTACGGCGCAGCCAAGCCGAGCGTGGCGGCCGCGGAAGCGCGGCGGATGAACTCGCGCCGATTGAGTGCGCTGGTCTTGGTGTTTTCTGAAGTCATGGCAAGTCCTCCTTGACGTTCGAAGCACAACGGTTTCAAAGCTATCACAACTGCAACTACAATATCCTAAATCGGAGCCAGCCTCGATGCCTCACTGACGACGATGCGCTCTGGTGTAAGGTCTCAAGACGCAGGTGACACGCTGGCAGCGGTTTTTGCCAAGAGCCGCTCGTATGGGGTCTGCCCATAGAGGGCTCCGTGCGGTCGATTGTAATTGTAGTAGTCCTCCCACTCGCGAAGCTTGTCATTGAATAGGTGGATATCGTCGGCAATGCCGTCT
>DASXQW010000048.1:0-3430 GCA_036506975.1 Casimicrobiaceae bacterium
AGTAACGGTGGTCGATATCTGAGCCGATTTGCTATGCTTAGCAATGTGGTGCAGTTCATTGCATGGAGGCCGACATGGGTAGCGCGACGTTGGAGAAGGTGCGCTCTGATGCGCTGAGTCTTTCGGAAGCCGAGCGCGCGGAGCTGGCGCACAGTCTAGTCGCAAGCCTCGACGGCCCGGCTGATCCGGATTCGGAGTCGGCATGGGATGCGGAAATCCTCCGCAGACTGGCGGAGATCGATTTCGGCACCGCGGAGCTGATTGACCGGGAGGAATTGCGCCGTCGCATGCGGGCACGCATGAGCCGCTCCTGATGCGGCGCATCCGTATCCACGCGGCCGCGGCCGAGGAGGTCGCAGAGGCCGCGGCGTGGTACGAGAAGGAGCGCCCAGGACTCGGGGCGGAATTCGAGCAAGCCGTCGAAGCGGCGCTCGATTTGCTCGAAGAGGAGCTTGTTCCCTTGATACCCGTGTCACGCGCAGCAGGTGCCCGCGGCGTGAAGCGCCTGCTGCTTAGGCGCTTTCCTTACGCTGTGATCGTGCGCGCGGATGCCGCCGAGGTCGTCGTCATTGCTTTCGCGCATACCGCGCGGCACCCGGGGTACTGGCGAGAACGTCTGAAATCGGCTGTGTGAAGCTCGCGTACGATTCGGATTCCGCACTCGCCGCGAGCGGCAACGGCGCCCGGCCGCCGCGTATCGTGTCGCGCCACGCTTCGCGGGAATCGCAGTCATCGTGACCTTCGTTCGCGACGGCAGCCTCGAGCAGATGCCCGCCACGCTGATGGCGCTCATCGCGCGCCGGGCCCGACGCAGTCCGAGCGGGCTCGCGTTGCTCGCGCCGGGACGCCCGCCACTCACGTTCGCGGCGTTAGTGCGCGAGGTCGAGCGCACGGTACGATCGCTGGCAACGTTCGGCCTTGGACGCGGCAGTCGCATCGGTGTCGCACTGCCCAACGGGCCCGAGATGGCCGTGGTGCTGCTCGCGGCCACCGACTGCGCGACGTGCGCACCGCTCAATCCGTCGAGCGACGAGACATCGTCGCGGCACCTCCTGAAAACCCTGCGTATCGATGCGCTGATCGTCCCCGGCGGTGAAGTCTCGCCGCTGCTTCGGGTCGCAGAGTCACTTGCGGTGCGGATCGTCAGGCTCGCATTTTCGCCCGCCGATCCCGCTGGAAGCTTCGAGCTTTCGTCACCCGGATCGGGCGCGGTCGCGCGTTCGTTGCCCCCCGCGCCCGAGGACGTCGTGCTCGTGTTGCACACGTCGGGAACGACTGCGTTGCCGAAGTCAGCGCCTTTGACGTGTCGCAATGTGGTCGAATCGGCCCTGACGATGGCGCGCTACATGCAGATGAGCGGCGCCGATCGGTGCCTCTGTGTTGCGCCGTTGTTCGCCGGCATGGGCATCCGGCGCGACCTCTTTCCGACGCTGGGCGCAGGCGGCTGCGTTGTCTGTACTGCCGGCTTCGACCCGGCGGCATTCGTCGACTGGCTCGATGTGTTCCGTCCGACGTTCTACAGCGGAAGTCCTGCAGTGCAGAGCACAGTGCTCGATCTGCTCGAGCGGCACGGCAAACCGGCGCACACGCTGCGCTTCGTGATCTCGGCCTCGGCGGCGTTGCCCGCCGAACTGCAGCGCCTACTCGAAGCGGCGCTCGGCGTTCCGGTCATTCAGGCTTATGCGATGAGCGAAGCGGGCAGCATCGCGCAGGAGCCGTTGCCGCCCGGGCAGCGCCGTGGCGGTTCGGTCGGACTGCCGGCCGGTTGCGAGGTGGCCATCCTCGGCGACGCTGGCGCATTCCTCCCGGCGCATGAGGTGGGCGAGGTGGTCGTGCGCGGGGGAGGAGTTTTCGCCGGCTACGAAAACGATGCCGAGGCCAATCGGTCGGCATTCCACGAGGGCTGGTTCCGCACCGGAGATCTGGGCTACATCGATGAGGACGGTTGCCTTTTTCTGACCGGCCGCTCGAAGGAACAGATCAATCGCGGTGGCTTCAAGGTCTTGCCCAATGAAGTCGATGCGGCGCTGATGCGTCACCCCGACGTGGCGGAGGCGGCTTGCTTTGCGACGCCGCACCCGACGCTGGGCGAAGACGTCGTCGCGGCCGTCGTTGCACGAAATTCCTCGCGCGTGACCGAACGGCAGCTTCGCGACTACGCGTTCGAGCAACTCGCCGCGTTCAAGGTCCCGAGCCGGATCGTGCTGGTGCCGGAGCTACCGAAGTCCGCGCTGGGGAAGGTCAAGCGCACGGAGCTCGCCGCCAGCCTTCGCGATCAGCTGCGCCGTGAGTTCTCGCGGCCTGCCGGCGCGCACGAGGAGCTGATCGCTGGGTTCTTTGCCGACGTGCTGGGCGTCGAGCGGATCGGCGCGCACGACAATTTCTTCGAGCTTGGCGGCGACTCGCTGCGCGGTGCGCAGCTCGTGACGCGGGTGAACGCCGCGCTGGCGCTCGATCTCGATCCGGGAAGCCTGTTCCGGCGGCCGACGGTCGCGGAGTTCGCCCTCGAGCTCGAGGCCACGGCGACCGAGCGGACCGTCGCGCCTGGCCCGCCGCCGATCGTGCCGCAGCGACGCAACCCGCGCGCAATAAACGACGAGCCATCCAGGTAGAAGCGCGGCGGCATCCGCGGCGAGCCTTGGGCCCGATCGGGTACCGTTCTAGGGTTGGCCGCGGATTCTGCGAAGTACCTCATCCCAAGGGATACCAACCGGGCCGTCGTGGTCGAGCTCGTCAAGTCGACGCGACAACTCCTCGCGCTGCGACAATGTAACAGGCACCGCATCCGGCTCTATGCGTCGAGAAGTATTGCATCGGTCTCCTGATTTCGCGACGGCAGCGCAAGCCGTCCGAGATAAGTCTCGAGCCTTTCCGCCAGGACGCGCACGGTTGGTTCTTTGACCATCGCACTATGGCTGCAGGGGATGATGCAGATGTCCACACCTGCCGTAGCGAGCCTTGCCCACCCGAGGCTCCGGTTGTGTGAATCGTAAGTGTACGATCCTCTGAACACGATTGCGCGGCCAGGATACGGCCGCGGGCGGTAACTCAAATGCGCCCAATAGTGCGCTTCGGTCACGGTTCGGAACTTGCGCCGGTGCGAAAGGCCCAGATTCTGCAGCACCAGCCGGTACAGCCTTTGCTGGACCAGCCGTACGTTCTTGAGGCGAAGGAAATTCCAGGTCGTTCGCGCCAGCTCCATCGGACGAAAGCCGGGGGCCACGCTGTCGCACAGGGCAAGCAGCTCCACGGTGTCGCCTTGTGCATGCAGTTGATGAGCCATCTCGAAAGCGATGGCGCCGCCGCTGCAGTAGCCGGCCAGCCGATACGGACCTCTCGGCTGCGCCTGCTTCATGCTGTGAATGCAATGTGCAGCCATCGCCTCGATTCGCGTATCGGGAGCTGCCTTGCCGTCGAGGCCGCGGGCGGG
>DASXQW010000049.1:0-9876 GCA_036506975.1 Casimicrobiaceae bacterium
GAGAGCACGTTGACCTTGCCGACGAAATCCGCGACGAAGGCGCTCGCCGGGTCGCGATAGATCTGCTGCGGAGTGCCGACTTGCTCGATTCGGCCCTGATTCATCACGACGACCACATCGGCCATGGACAGCGCTTCCTCCTGATCGTGCGTGACCATGATGGTCGTCACACCCAACCGCTGCTGCAGCGCGCGGATTTCGCCGCGCAGGCGCAGGCGTTCCAACGCGTCGAGCGCGGACAGCGGCTCGTCCAGCAGCAAAAGGCCCGGCGAGGTCGCCAGCGCGCGGGCCAGCGCGATGCGCTGCTGCTGGCCGCCGGAGAGTTGCCCGGGATACTTCGGCCCCGCATCGGGCAAGCCGATGAGCTTGAGCAGCTCGGCGACGCGGCGCTTGATCGCGTCCTGCCCCTTGCGTCGATTGACGAGCCCGTACGCGACGTTGGCGAAGATGGTCAGGTTCGGGAACAGTGCGTAGGACTGAAACACGATGCCGTAATCGCGCTGCATCGCAGGCAGGCGCGAGATGTCACGGCCGCCCTGGACGATCGCCCCCTCGTCCTGCGTCTCGAGCCCGGCAATGATGCGCAAAAGTGTCGTCTTGCCGCAGCCCGACGGACCGAGGAAGATCATGAGCTTGCCGCGCTCGACGGCGAGCGTGATGGCGGACAGCGCGGCGAATTTGCCGAAGCGCTTGGTGATTCCGGAGAGCTTGAGGTACGGCTCGTCGGAGGAAACAACAGGTGCGGTCACGGCTTGATCTGCGAAACTCTGGTCAAATCCGTTCGTGGTGAGCTTGTCGAACCACGAACGGATTCTCTTATGCGAATTTCAGGCGATCACCCGTCGCCCTTCGACAAGCTCAGGGCGAACGGGTAATCGGGCTGGACCTTGCCAACCGGCGTCAACGCGGCGTCCAGGAATGCGCCGCCGCGCCGGGCGCTCCCGCTCGCCGGGACGCACCGGACCGGCAGATTATTTCTTCGGCGCCGACTTGGCGTCGTAGCGCTTGCTCCACTCGGCGAGAATCTTGTCGCGGTTCTTCGCTTCCCACGCGAAGTCGTTCTTGATCAGCCGCTTTTCGTAATCGGCGGGAACGAATTCCAGCGGCTTGGCGATGCCGGGAATCGCCACTACGGCGAAGTTCTTGGAGAACAGCTCCATCGCCTGCGGCGTCGCGAGCCAGTCCATGAGCTTGCGCGCGGCCTCGACTTTCTTGGTCGTCTTCATGATGCCCGATGCCTCGAGGTCCCAGCCCAGCCCCTCGCTCGGGAAGATGATGTCGATCGGCGCCCCCGATTTCTTGGTCGTCACCGCGCGGTACTCGAACGAGATGCCGATCGGAAACTCGCCCGCTCCCGCCTGCCGGCAGGGTTGCGAGCCCGAATGCGTATAGATCCCGACGTTCTCGTGCAGCGCGTCCATGAACTTCCACGCATCGGCCTCGCCCCACATCTGCAGCCAGCCGGCGACGTCGAGGAAGCCGGTCCCGGACGATGCGGGATTGGGCATCACGATCTTGCCCTTGTAGACCGGCTTGGTCAGGTCCTTCCACGACTCGGGCTTCGGCAGCCCCTGCTTCCCGGCCTCGACGGTGTTGAAGCAGACGGCCGCGCCATAGACGTCCATGCCGACCCATTCCGGCGGCTTTTTCGGATCGACGTATTGCGGCGAGAGCTTCTCCAGCCCCTTTGGCGCGTAGCCCTGCAGCAGGCCTTCGTTGGCGAACACCGCCATGCTCGACGCCGACGTGCCCACGACCAGGTCGGCCTGCGGGTTGGCCTTTTCGGCAAGAACCTTGGCGGTGATGATGCCGGTCGAGTCGCGGACCCACTTGATCGTCACGTCCGGAACCGCCTTGTAGAACGCCTCTTCGTAGGCCTTGATCTGGTCGGTCTCGAGCGCGGTATAGACCAGGAGTTCGGTCTTCTGCGCGAGCGCCGGCGCGGCCCAGGCCATTGCACCGCCGATCGCAACGCTGGCGACCCGTTGCCACCAACACTTGCTTGCCAAGAAACGCATTGATTTTCCCCCAAAGAAGTTAGCCAAACCGAAAAATGCTACGCCCAAACGCATGCGACAGGCAAATGGTCGTTATTCGGGTGCTGTCCTAATTTGGATTACGGCACCCTGTTTCGCGCCACGCGGCGTGTGCGGGGAAATGCGAGTAACTCGTGGCGCACGCCGCCAGCAATACCTGATCAAGATTGCGACCTCATGTCCGAATGGCGATTTGACATTTTGGCGCTCATTGTATATTGTCTACAATCTGCAAATTTGGAACTGTCAATTCGAGGGAAGCGCACCATCATGAGTTTTTCCTACCACCGCACCTACCGTGGCCCGATCGAGGCCGTATTGCTCGACTGGGCGGGCACCACGATGGACTTCGGCTGCATGGCGCCTGCCGTGGTATTCGTTCAGGTCTACGAGCGTCAGAAGGTGCCCATCACCATGGAAGAGGCGCGTGCGCCGATGGGGGCGCACAAGAAAGTGCACATCCAGAAGATCTCGCAGCTGGACGCGGTGCGTCGGCGCTGGCAGGAAATCCGCGGCCGCCCGCCGAACGACGACGACGTGAATGCCATGTTTGCCGAATTCGTGCCGCTGCAGCTCGCGTGCCTGTCCCAATACTCGAAGCTCATCCCGGGCACGCTGGAGGTAGTGGCGGAACTGCGCAAGCGCGGCGCCAAGATCGGGTCCACCACCGGGTACTTGAGCGAGATGATGAAAATCAATCGCGAGGACGCGAAGCGGCAAGGCTACGACCCCGACTCCACCGTGTGCGCGTCGGATGTGCCGGCGGGCAGGCCCTACCCGTACATGTGCCTGCAGAACGCAATCAACCTGAAGGTCACCACCGTGCAGTCGTGCGTAAAAGTGGACGATACCGTTCCCGGTGTCGAGGAAGGGCTCAACGCGGGGATGTGGACCGTGGGCCTTGCCGTCAGCGGCAACGAGGTCGGGCTGCCGCTCGAGCAGTGGGAAGCGCTACCGGAGCGGGAGAAGGCTCTCAAGCGAGCTCGCGCCTACGCTCGCATGCATCAATGCGGAGCGCATTACGTCGTCGACACCATTGCGGACCTCCTGCCATGCATCGATGACATTCAGGAACGCATTCGGCGCGGCGAGACACCCTAGGAGCCCATCGTCGGAGCCTGGAACCCGATGCCAAGCATGCCCAAGACCGCCCTCAAGCCGTTGTCGGCAGGCAGGCCGACAACCGCAACCATCGCGTTGGTTCGGTCGAGTTCGCTCCCGATGCTCGTGCAGAAGGAGCTGGAGCGCATGATCCTGGCCGGCGAATTGGCCGTTGGCGCCAAGCTCAACGAGGTCGCGCTCGCGGAGCGGCTCGGAGTGTCGCGCGGCCCGGTGCGCGAGGCGTTCCGCGCCCTCGAGGAGTCTGGCCTGGTGCGGCAGGAAAAGAATCGAGGCGTGTTTGTTCGCCAGATCGGCATCGAGGAGGCGGACGAAATCTATGAGGTCCGCGCGGCCCTCGACGAATGGGTCGGCCGGCGACTCGCGCAGACCGCGACCGCTGCCCAATTGAAGGAACTCAAGGCGATCGTCGAACGCATGGATCGGGCCGCGGGTAAGAATGACCTCGATGCTTGGCACGTCCTCAACCTGGAATTCCACGACCGGCTGGTCGAGTACGCGGACAACGCCAAGCTGCTCGCCGTCTACCGGCGCCTGGTCAACGAGTTGAAACTGTTCCGGCGACAAACGCTTGCGCAGCGCGGTTCGCTGCCGGTGTTCACGCGCGAGCACCGCGATATCGTCGCCAAGATCGCGTCCCGCAACGCCGCGGCCGCGGGCAAGGCGCTCCACGATCATGTCATGGGCAGTCGTGCGCGCATGCACCGGAGCCGGGCTGCAGGTGGGCGCGCTGTACGCCACATTGCCACCAACGCGCCGCGGCAGAGCCGTTAACCGGGCTGTTCCGGCCGCGAAGCCGCGACTCGGCTACAATGAAGGCGCGCAGGAAACGATGAAGAGCTTCAGCAACGCAGGGACGTATTCGCCGCAGTGCAGTACAGCGAGCAGGCTGTTGCGATGAACGAACCATTGCCGTCGCGCGACTGGCGCGCGCAAGTGAGCGATTTCGCATCCGAAGGCGACGTCAACCTCTCGCCGTTGCGCCGCGCCTGGGAAGCGGAAAACGTCGGCGCCGCAACACGCGCGCTGCTCGACGCCGACAGCGAGCATTTTCTGCACCAGTCGCTGTCCACGCCGTGTCTCAACGCGCTCAAGTCCTGCGACGGCATCTGGCTCACCGACGTCGAAGGCCGGCGCATCATGGATTTCCACGGCAATAACGTGCATCAGGTCGGCTATCGGCACCCGCACGTGATCGAGGCGGTGAAGCGCGCTCTCGACACCCTGCCCTTCTCGCCGCGGCGTTATACCAACGCCGCGGCGGTGGAGCTCGCGGCGGCGCTCGCGGGCCTCATGCCCAGGCCGCTGGGCAAGGTACTGTTTGCGCCCGGTGGCACGCTGGCGATCGGCATGGCGCTGAAGCTCGCGCGGCTTGTCACCGGCCGCCATAAAACGCTGTCGCTGTGGGATGCGTTCCACGGCGCGTCTCTGGATGCGATCTCGATCGGCGGTGAGGCGATCTTCCGCAAGAACATCGGACCGTTGCTGCCGGGCACCGAGCATGCGCCGCCCTGCGATCCGCGCCAGTGCCCGTTTGGCTGCGGCGACGCCTGCAACCTCCGCTGCGCCGAATACCTCGATTACGTCCTCGGCAAGGAAGAGGATATCGGCGCGGTGATCATCGAGACGGTTCGCTCGACCGACGTGCAGATCCCGCCGCCGGAGTACTACCGCATCGTCCGCGACGCCTGCGACCGCTACGGCGCCCTGCTGATTCTCGACGAAGTGCCTATCTGCCTCGGCCGCACTGGACGCATGTTCGCCTTCGAGCATTACGACGTCGTTCCCGATATGGTCGTGCTCGGGAAGGGGCTCGGCGGGGGCGTCTTTCCGCTCGCCGCGCTCGTCGCTCGCGGCGATTTCGACATCGCTGCCGATCGCGCGCTCGGCCATTACACCCATGAAAAGAGCTCGGTCGGCTGCGCCGCCGCACTGGCGACGCTGGAAGTCATTGCCAACGAGCATCTGCTCGAAGCCTCGCGCGCGCGGGGCGCGCGTGCGATGGAACGCCTGCGCGAAATGCAGCGGCGGCATCCACTGGTTTCGGAGGTACGCGGCATCGGCCTCTTGCTGGGAATCGAGCTCCGCCACGACGGGCGCCCCGCCTCTCGCGAGGCCGAACAGGTGATGTATCACTGCCTGGCGCGCGGTCTGTCGTTCAAGATCGGTCAAGGCAACGTGCTGACGCTGTCGCCGCCGCTGATCATCGCGCAGGAAGAGCTCGACCACGCGCTCGACATCATCGATGCGGCTTTGAGCGCAGTAGAAGCTGCCAACGAGGCTGGCGCCGCGAGCCCGCAGCGAGGGGCCCCGCTTGCGGGGATCGCGCGAGGCGAGTCGGCGCAGGACAGCCGACACGCAACGAACGACGCTCCGAGCCCCGATCAAGGAGGCTGAGCGATGCAGATCCTTCTCAATCTGCTTGCCGGCGTCGCGTTGCTCGTCTGGGGCACGCATCTCGTCCGCACCGACATCCTGCGGCTCTACGGCGGCGATCTGCGCCGCGTGCTGCGGCAGAGCGTCGGCAACCGTTTCGCGGCGTTCGGCGCCGGTCTCACCGTCACCGCACTCCTGCAGAGCAGCACCGCGACCGCGCTCATCGTATCGTCCTTCGTTGGCCAAGGCCTGATCGCGACCGCGCCCGCGCTGTCGGTGATGCTCGGCGCCGACGTCGGGACGAGCCTGATGGTGCTGCTCTTCTCATTCGATCTGTCGTGGTTGTCACCCTTCCTCATCTTCACCGGCGTGGTCCTGTTCCTGCGCCGCGAGAACAGCAAGATCGGCCGCTTCGGCCGTATCCTGGTCGGCCTGGGCCTGATCATCATGGCCTTGCAGTGGATCGTGCTCACGACGAAGCCGATCACCCAGGCCGCGGGCGTCAAGGTGATCTTCGCCTCGCTCACCGGCGATGTTCTGCTCGACATGCTCGTCGGCGCGGTGTTCGCGGTCCTGTCGTATTCCAGCCTCGCCGTAGTGCTGCTCACGGCAGCGCTCGCGGCGTCGAAGGTCATCGGCATTCATGTCGCGCTGGCGCTGGTGCTCGGGGCGAACCTGGGCAGCGGCGTGATGGCGATGCTGAACACAGTGCACTCGACGCCCGAGGCGCGGCGCGTGACGCTCGGCAATTTTCTGTTCAAGCTGATCGGCTGCGTCGCCTTCGCGCCGTTTCTCGAGCACGTGGAAACGCTGCTTGCCGCGATCGACCCTTCAGAAAACCGGCTGGTCGTGCATTTCCATCTCGTTTTCAACGTCGCCATCGCCGTCGCGTTCGTGTTCTTCACCGAGCAGATCGCCCGCGTCGCGACACGGCTGATGCCGGCGAAGCCCGACGTCGACGATCCTGCCAAGCCGCGCTACCTCGACCCATCGGCGCTCGCCACGCCTGCGCTCGCGATCGGCAACGCCGCGCGCGAGGCGATGCGGATCGGCGACGTGATCGAGCAAATGCTGACCGGAATGCTGACCGTGCTCAGGACCAACGACCGCGCGCTCGCCGCGCGATTGCGCAAGCTGGACGACATCGTCGACGACCTTTACACCGCAATCAAGCTCTACCTGACGCAGATCAGCCGCGAGGCGCTGGAAGAGAAGGAGGGCCGCCGCTGGGCGGACATCGTCTCGTTCACGATCAACATGGAGCAGGTCGGCGACATCATCGAGCGCATCATCAACGACCTCGAGGAAAAGAAGATCACCAAAGGACGCAGTTTCTCGGCTGCAGGCATGGAAGAAATCTGCGACCTTCACAGTCGTCTGGTTGCCAACCTGCGCCTGGGCATGAGTGTGTTCCTTCACGGCGACCTCAAGAGCGCGCAACAGTTGCTCGCTGAAAAGGTCCTGTTCCGCGACCTGGAACGCTCCTACGCCGATTCGCATATCTCCCGGCTGATGGACAATACGGCGCAGAGCATCGAAACGTCGTCGCTGCACCTCGATTTGATCAGCGACCTGAAGCGCATCAACTCGCACATCTGCTCGATCGCGTATCCGATTCTGGAGGAGGCAGGGGTGCTGGCGAAGACCCGCCTCAAGGAATCACCTGAGCCTACGCCCGACTCGCCCGCGGCGCCGATTGGCGCCGTGGCCGACGAAGACGGCTGGAAGAAGCCCAAGCCGCGCACGGCGTAGGCAGGCTAAGCGTGGAGCTCACCCTCGGCATCACGCTGGCCGTCCTGGGCGCCGGCTTTCTGCACGCCGGCTGGAACGCGCTGCTGAAATCCTCGCCGGGCGGCGACGCCCTTCTCGACACCGCGACGGTCGTCGCGGGATCTTCGCTGTGGGGATTGGCGGTCGTTCCGTTCGTGCCGCTCCCGGCCGCTGCGGCGTGGCCGTACATGGCCACGTCCGCCGTGATCCACTTCGGTTATTACCTGACGCTGGCGCAAGCCTATCGTACCGGCGACCTCTCATTCGCCTATCCGCTGATGCGCGGCACCGCGCCACTCATCGTCGCGTTGCTCGGGATGGCCTTCCTGCGCGAGCTGCCGACCGCGCCGATGGCGCTGGGAATTGTGCTCATCTCGCTGGGAATCGTCAGCATTGCCTTCGTGCAGCGCCGAAAGCATCCGGCGAGCGCGGCGTACTGGGCGTTTGCCAACGCGGCGCTGATAGCCATTTACACGCTGGTCGACGCGAAGGGCGCACGCGCGTCGGGTAACGCGGCGAGTTATGTGTCGTGGCTGATCTTCCTCGAGGGCCTGCCGTTTCTGGTGTGGGTGGTCGCGAGGCGCGGCCAGGTGGCGGTTCGTTACCTGAGGAGCAGCGCCGTGCGCGGGCTCGTCGGCGGCGCGTTCAGCCTCGCCGCGTACGGCATCGTCCTGTGGGCGATGACACGCGCGCCGGTGGCCGCGGTCGCGGCGCTGCGCGAAACCTCGGTGCTCTTCGCGGCGCTCATGGGGTCGTTGTGGCTCAAGGAAGGCTTCGGCCTGCCGCGGCTTGCCGGCGCGGTAAGCGTCGTGCTCGGCATCGCGGCGCTCAAGCTGTAGGGACCAAACCCCGATTTCGCCGTAACGTTGAACATGCCTTCACTCGAAGCGAAATCGGGATCTGACCCCTATTCGAAATCTCTCCCCGATTCCGCGCAGGTGGTCATCGTCGGCGGCGGTATCGCGGGCGCGAGCACGGCGTACCACCTGGCCCGGCTGGGCTGCACCGATGTCGTCCTCCTCGAGCAGGGCAAGCTCACCTGCGGGACGACGTGGCATGCCGCGGGATTGGTCGGCCAGTTGCGCGCGACGCGCAACGCCACACGCATGAGCCGCTACGGCATCGAGCTCTATGCAACGCTCGAAGCCGAGACCGGTCTCGCCACAGGCTGGAAACAGTGCGGCAGCCTCAATGTGGCGAAGACACCCGAGCGACTGAAACTCTTCCGGCGGCAGATGGCGCGGGCCAAAAGCTTCGGCATCGAATTCGAGTTTGTCACACCCGCGGAAGCCGGGAAGATCTATCCGCTCTTGCGCACCGACGATCTCGCCGGCGCCGTTTGGATTCCGGGCGACGGCAAGGCGAATCCCACCGACCTTACGCAATCGCTCGCGAGAGGCGCCCGCATGCGCGGCGTGCGGATCGTCGAGGACACCAAAGTTATCGCGCTTATCGTCGAGCGCGGCCGAGTCATCGGAGTGCGTTGCCGGACCGCCGACGGCGACATCGAGATGCACTGCGAGGCCGTCGCCAACTGCGCGGGCCAATGGGCGCGCGAGTTCGGCAAGCTGGCGGGAGCGAACGTACCGCTGTATTCCGCCGAGCACTTCTACCTCGTCACCCGGCCGATTCCCGGCGTGCGCCCGGACCTGCCGGTCATGCGCGACCCCGACGGCTACATCTACTACAAGGAGGAAGTCGGTGGCCTGGTCATGGGCGGCTTCGAGCCGGTTGCCAAACCCTGGGACGTCGGGGCCATTCCCGACAAGTTCGAATTCCAGCTCCTGCCCGAGGATTGGGATCACTTCGAGATCCTGATGCGCAACGCGATCCATCGCACGCCGTGCCTGGAAACCGCGGAAGTGAAGATGCTCCTGAACGGTCCGGAAAGTTTCACTCCGGACGGCAATTTCATCCTCGGCGAGGCGCCGGAATTGCGCGGGTTCTTCGTCTGCGCCGGATTCAATTCCGCGGGAATCGCCAACGCCGGCGGCGCCGGCAAGCTCATTGCCCAGTGGATCGTCGAGGGCGCGGCTCCGCTCGACCTTTGGGACGTCGATATCCGGCGCTTCGCACCCTTCCACGCCAACCGCTGCCACCTGTTCGACCGCACGGCCGAATCGCTGGGCCTGCATTACGCGATGCGCTGGCCGCGCGAGGAGCTCTCGACCGTGCGTCCGCTGCGCCGCTCGCCGCTTTACGATCGCCTGCAGGCCAAGGGCGCGGTATTCGGGAGCAAGCTCAACTGGGAGCGCGCGAATTACTTTCTTCCGGCCGGAGCCGCCGAGTCGCCGCCGACGCTCGATACGCCGGATTGGCTCCCCTACGTGCTCGAGGAGCAGCGCGCGTGCCGCGAGGACGTCGTCGTGTTCGACCAGACTTCTTTCGCCAAGCTTGTGCTCAAGGGTCGCGATGCGCTCTCGGTGCTGCAACGGCTGTGCGCCAACGAGATCGATGTGCCGGTCGGCCGGATGGTGTACACCGCGATGCTGAACGAGCGCGGCGGATTCGAGAGCGACCTCACGATCACGCGCCTTGGCGCGGATACGTTTTTCATCCTGACCGGCTCGGCGCA
>DASXQW010000050.1:0-22964 GCA_036506975.1 Casimicrobiaceae bacterium
TTCGGTGTCACGCTCGCGGGCTGTCCGCTGGAGGAGAAAATCTCCGAGTTCCACAAGCTGCGCGCCGAGGGCTGGGCGCTCGGCGCGCTGGCGGTCATCTGCGTCGACAATCCGCTGGTTGCGGCGACCGGGCATCGCATCTGCAATGACTGCATGAAGTCGTGCATCTACCAGAAACAGGAACCGGTCGACATTCCGCAGTCGGAAACGCGCGTGCTCAAGGACGTGCTGGCGCTGCCGGGGGGATTCGAGATCTACGGGCTTCTGACGCGATGGAATCCGCTGCACCTGCGCCGGCCTGTGCCGCGCGAAGCGACGGGCAAGCGCGTGCTCGTGGTCGGCATGGGCCCCGCGGGATTCACGCTCGCGCACCACTTGCTCAACGACGGCCATACCGTCGTCGGCATCGACGGCCTCAAGATCGAACCGGTGCCGGCGGAATTGTCCGGGGTCGAGCCGTCGGGTACGCGCATCCCCTTCGCGCCCATCCGCGATAGCGCTGCCTTGCGCGAGCCGCTCGAGAATCGCGTGATGGCGGGCTTCGGCGGCGTCGCGGAATACGGCATCACCGTTCGCTGGGACAAGAACTTCCTCAAAGTGATCCGGCTGTTGCTCGAGCGCCGCGAGCGTTTCGCGTTGCACGGCGGGGTGCGCTTCGGCGGCACGCTGACCGCCGAGGGCGCGTTCAGGCTGGGCTTCGATCACATTGCGCTCTGCGCTGGCGCGGGCAAGCCGACCGTGCTCGACTTGCCCAACGGGCTCGCCAACGGCGTGCGCACCGCGTCGGACTTCCTCATGGCGCTGCAGCTCACCGGCGCGGCGCGGCGCGACTCGCTCGCCAACATGCAGCTCCGGCTGCCGGTCGTCGTCATCGGTGGCGGGCTCACTGCCATCGACACCGCAACCGAATCGCTCGCCTATTACCCGGTGCAGGTCGAAAAGTTTCTGGCGCGCTACGAGGCTTTGACGGTCGAGCAGGGTCGAGCCGCCGTCGAGGCCACCTGGTCGGACGACGAGCGCGAGATCGCGCAAGAGTTTCTCGGCCACGCGCGCGCGATCCGCGCCGAGCGCACCGCGGCGGCGGCGGAAGGACGGCCGCCGCGTGTGCTCGAGCTGCTGCAATCCTGGGGCGGCGTGACCATCGCGTATCGCCGGCGCCTGGTCGACAGCCCGTCGTATACGCTCAATCACGAGGAAGTCGCGAAGGCATTCGAGGAAGGCATTCGCTTTGCGGAAGGGTTGACCCCGCGCGCGATCGAGGTCGATGCCCACGGCCGTGCGCGCGCGCTTGCCGTCTCGGTGCAACACACCGACGGCGACGGGGTCTGGCACGAGACGGGCCACGCGGAGCTGCCCGCACGAACGATCCTCATCGCCGCGGGCACGCAGCCCAACACGATCGCGGCGCGCGAAGACCCGCTGCATTTCCGCCTCGATGGCCGTTATTTCGAGGCGATCGACGAAACCGGCCGGCACGTTCGGCCCGAGAAAGGGCTGGCAAAGCCCGCGACGACGCACGTGCTGACGGCGCTCGAGCCCGACGGTCGCGCGATCAGCTTCTTCGGCGATCTGCATCCGTCGTTCTATGGCAATGTCGTGAAGGCGATGGCGAGCGCCACCAAGGGCTACCCGATCGTGAGCCGCATGCTGGCGCGGCAGGCGGCCGCGTCGCCGCTCGCCGATTCGGACTTTCTCGCCGGGATCCACGGCGAGCTTTCCGCCACAGTCGAGCGCGTGGCGCGGCTCACTCCGACCATCGTCGAAGTCGTCGTGCATGCCCCGGCCGCTGCCCGCCGCTTCGCGCCAGGCCAGTTCTACCGCCTGCAGAACTTCGAAACGCTGGCCGCCAAGGTCGACGGCACTCGGCTCGCGATGGAAGGCATCGCGCTGACCGGCGCTTGGGTGGACCGCGAACGGGGACTGATTTCGACGATCGTTCTCGAAATGGGTGGTTCTTCCGATCTTTGCGCCTTGCTCAAGCCCGGCGAACCCGTCGTGTTGATGGGCCCGACGGGCACGCCGACCGAGATCGCCGGCGACGAGACGGTCGTGCTCGCCGGCGGCGGCCTCGGCAATGCCGTTCTGCTCTCCATCGGGCAGGCGTTTCGCAATGCCGGCTCGCGCGTGCTCTACTTTGCCGGCTATCGCAAGATGATCGATCGCTACAAGGTGGCCGAAATCGAAGCGGCGGCGGACGTGGTGGTGTGGTGCTGCGACCAAGGCCCCGGCTTCGTGCCTGAACGCGCGCAGGACAAGAGCTTCGTCGGCAACATCGTGCAGGCCATGGTGGCGTACGCAAGCGGCGCGCTGGGCGAGCAACCGATTCCCTTCGCGGAGGGCGATCGCATGATCGCCATCGGCTCGGACCGGATGATGGGGGCGGTCGCCGCCGCCCGGCACGGCGAGCTCAAGGCATTCGTCAAGCCGGCGCAGCGCGGCATCGGCTCGATCAACTCGCCGATGCAATGCATGATGAAGGAGATCTGCGCGCAGTGCCTGCAGCCGCAGCGCGATCCGGCGACCGGAAAAATCAGCTACGTCTTCTCCTGCTTCAATCAGGATCAGAATCTCGACGCCGTCGTCTTCGAAGGGCTCGAGGCGCGTCTGGCGCAAAACAGGGTCCAGGAAGAGCTTACCGCCCAATGGGTGACGCGCTGCCGCGACAGGATCGGCGCGGCGGTGTAGCCCTGCCCGCATTTTCGGTCCCGCGTCTCCGACGCTGTCATCGCCGCAATCGCTCCCAGCGTTAATGGTGGCAACGGCACGGTTCCTGCTGCGCTGTCGGTATGCGCAGGCGGTACCCGCCGGCGCGGCAAGCCATGCACGAAACCGTGTAATGCTTGCGCGCGTTGGAAATCGGTACAAGCTTTTGCGTCGCAAATCGACGACAGACAACGAGATTTTCCACCGAGGACGAAACATGAACCGATCCCGGAACCTTTTTCGCAATTGGATTACCGCTTTGTGCGGCACAGCCGCGCTCATCGCCTGCGCTACGGTGCTGGCCGACCCGCCGGGCCGCGTTGCGCGCCTGGCCCAGATCAATGGCACGGTCAGCTTCTCGCCGGCCGGCGAGGAGGAATGGGTGCTGGCGCAGCCAAACCGCCCGCTGGTCACCGGCGACCGCGTCTGGTCCGACGCCGGCTCGCGTGCCGAGCTGCAGATCGGTGCCGCATCGGCGCGGCTCGGCAGCAACACGAGCGCGACGATTCTGAATCTCGATGATCGCGTCACGCAGATCGAAGTTGCGCAGGGCACGCTGAATCTGCGCGTTCGCCGCGTTTACTCCGATCAGGTATTCGAGATCGATACGCCGAATCTGGCCTTTTCGATCCGGCGCGCTGGCGACTATCGCATCGACGTCGACCCGAACGGCAATGCGACGATCATCCGCGTGCGCAGCGGCGAAGGCGAGGCCTGGGGCGAAGGCGCGGCGTACGTCGTCCGTGCGGGCCAGCAATACACGTTCCAGGGCGAAGGCCTGCGCGATTACTTCGTCGACTCGATACCGGCGCCGGATGAATTCGACCGCTGGTCCCTCGATCGCAATCGGCGCGAGGATGCGGCGGTGAGCGCGCGTTACGTTTCGCCCGACGTCGTCGGCTATTCGGATCTCGACGAATACGGGACGTGGCGCAACGTCGAGAGCTACGGCAACGTCTGGTTCCCGACCACCGTCGCGGTCGGCTGGGTGCCGTACCGCACCGGACATTGGGGCTGGATCGATCCCTGGGGCTGGACCTGGATCGACGAGGCACCGTGGGGTTTCGCGCCGTTCCACTACGGCCGCTGGGCATACATGTCGAACCGATGGGGCTGGGTGCCCGGTCCGGTCGCTGTACGGCCGATCTATGCCCCGGCACTGGTCGCCTTCATCGGCGGCGGCGGCTTCAGCCTGTCGATATCGAGCGGACCCGTGACCGGAATCGGCTGGTTCCCGCTGGGGCCTGGGGAAGTCTACCAGCCTTCGTACGCCGTAAGCCGCACGTACTTCACGAGTGTCAACGTCAGCAACACGGTGGTCAATACCACGGTCGTGAACAACGTCTACAACAACGTGAACGTAACCAATGTCGTCTATCGCAACCGCGAAGCGCCTGGGGCAGTCACAGCCGTGTCGACCGCGGCATTCACCGGGGCGCAACCCGTCGCGAGGAACGTTATCCCGGTGCCGCGAGAGGTGATCACGCGCGAGCCGGTTTCGAATGTGGTGGCCGTTGCGCCGACGCACACCAGCGTTCTCGCCGCCGGCGCGGCAGCAGCCGGGGCAGCCGCTGGCGCAGCCGTCGCAAAGCGGCCCCCACCGGCAGCGCTGGAGCGGCGCGTCGTCGCCAAAACTGCGCCGCCGCCGCCGCCGCCGTCTTTCGCAACCAAGGCACCGTTGCTCACCGCGCAGCCGGGCAAGCCGCTGGAACCGGAAAAGTTGAAAGGCCTGGCACCGGCGCGCGCGGCTGAGACGGCGAAGTTCAGGGTTGTCGCACCGACGACGGCTACGCCCCAACCCTTGAGCAAGGAGGGTGGAGGCAAGGGCGCGCGGGCCGAGCGTGCCGCCACCCCGGGACCGACGCCGCCGGGCGCGGCCACAGCTCCGCAGCCGCCACAGGAACGTGCGATGCGCGAAGGCAAGGGCGGACCGCCGCAAGGTGCGCAGGCGCCGCAGCCGCCACAGGAGCGCGCGATGCGCGAAGGCAAAGGCGGACCACCGCCGCAAGCTGCCCCGGCGCCGCAGCCGCCACAAGAACGCGCTGTGCGCGAAGGCAAGGGTGGACCGCCGTCGCAAGCTGCCCCGGCGCCGCAGCCGCCACAAGAGCGCGCGATGCGTGAAGGCAAAGGCGGACCACCGCCGCAAGCTACGCCGGCGCCGCAGCCGCCGCAGGAGCGCGCGATGCGTGAAGGCAAGGGCGGGCCGCCGCAAGCTGCGCCGGCACCGCAACCTCCGCAGGAGCGCGCGATGAGGGAAGGCCGAGGTGGGCCACCGCCGCAAGCTGCGCCGGCAATACAACCGCCGCAGGAACGCGCGATGCGCGAAGGCAAAGGCGGACCGCCGCCGCAAGCTGCGCCGGCGCCACAACCGCCGCAGGAACGCGCGATGAGGGAAGGCCGAGGTGGGCCGCCACCGCAAGCTGCGCCGGCAACACAACCGCCGCAGGAACGCGCGATGCGCGAAGGCAAAGGCGGACCGCCGCCGCAAGCTGCGCCAGTACCGCAGCCTCCGCCACAGGAACAGATGAAGGAGCGTCGTGGCGGGCCACCGCAGGGTGCGCCAGTCCCACAACCGCCGCCGCAAGAACGCGCGAAGGCACCGCCACCGCCGCAAGCTGCGCCTGTGCCGCAGCCTCCACCGCCTCAAGCCGGACGTCCCGAGCCCAGCCGTGAAGAAGGCAAGGGCAGGGGCAAGGACAAGGACCAGAAGGAAAAGGACAAGGACAAGGACAAGGACAAGGGCAAGGAAGGCCAGTAATCCGCGCCTGCCAGGGCTACGCGTGTGGCCCCCGGACTTGATCCGGGGAAATCCCGAGTGGGCAGCGGTGTGCCAACGTTGAGCTCGGGTTTCGCGTTCGGCTCAACCCTATGTGCTGGCCGCGCGTGCCAACGCTACCGTTCGAACTTGACCGAGAGGACGATCGAGGTCTGCGTTCGCTGGATGCCATCGATGCGCCCGATGGCATCCAGACTGCGGTCAATCTCCTCGGTGCTTGCGCCTTCGATGCGAACCTCGTAGTCGAACACCCCCGATAGCGCGTACACCGCGCGCACCCACGGCCGGGCGTCGAGCTCGCGTATCACGCGCTCTCCGGCCTTGGGATCGACGTTGATCAAAACCTGCGCCGTGATCCGCTGTCGCGCAAAGCCCTCGCTGACGCGAATCGTATAGCCCGCGATCACCCCGTCACGCTCCAGCCGGCGAATGCGCTCCTGCACAGTTGTCCGTGCGACGCCGAGCTTTCGCGCCAGCGACGCAGTCGATTCGCGCGCGTTACGCCGGAGGAGCGCGAGCAAATGTTGTTCGCCGGTCCGCCGTCGATTCGTCGCAATTTTCGGCATTATGTAGTAATTGTACCCTCAAAGCGCCAAATTGCAGCCTATATTTCGACAAGAACCTCGGGTACGCTCGAAACCCCCTCGATAACCAACTCACCGTCGCAACTCGACATGACGCCGCTCATCCTCCTCGGCGCCGGCAAGATTGGCGAAACGATTGCGCAGTTTCTGCATGCCTCCGGGGACTACGCGCTTACGGTCGCCGACCAGGATTCGGCGCGCCTGGTGCCGATCGCCGCGTTGGGGGTCAAGACGACGCGCGCCGACTTCGGCGATACGCGCGCGCTCGATGCGCTGATCGGCGGCAATGCCATGGTGATCAGCGCCTGTCCGTACTACCTGACGCCGGCGATCGCGCAGGCGGCGGTGGCCGCGGGCGCGCATTACTTCGATCTCACCGAAGACGTCGAGAGCACGCGGCGCGTCAAGGCGCTAGCCGCCGGCGCGGGCACGGCGCTCGTGCCGCAGTGCGGTCTCGCACCGGGATTCATCTCCATCCTTGCTCGCGCGATGACACGGAAGTTCGAAAGCTTGCGCGACGTGCAGATGCGCGTCGGCGCGCTGCCGGTCTACCCGACGAACGCGCTCAAATACAATCTGACGTGGAGCACCGACGGGCTCATCAATGAATACTGCAATCCCTGCGAGGCCATCATCGACGGCGACTTGCGGGAGACGCTGGCACTCGAGGAAGTCGAGGCGTTTTCGCTCGACGGCATCGCGTACGAGGCATTCAACACCTCCGGCGGCCTGGGAACGCTGTGCGAAACTCTTTCAGGCCGCGTCGAGAACCTCAACTACAAGACGGTTCGTTATCCGGGTCACCGCGATCTGGTCAAGATGCTGATCCGCGATCTGCGCCTCGGACAACGCAGAGAGCTCCTGAAGGACGTCCTCGAGGCTTCGGTGCCGATGACGCATCAGGACGTCGTGCTCGTTTTCGTCACGGTAAGCGGCATCCTCGACGGGCGTCTTACGCAGGAGTCTTTCGCCAAGAAGATCTACAGCAATACTCTGGCGATGCGCCCGTACTCGGCGATCCAGATCACGACCGCGGCAGGTGTATGCGCAATGGTCGACATGGTGCGAGAAGGCGCGTTACCCCAGCGCGGCTTTGTGCGCCAGGAGGATGCGGATCTCGAAGGGTTCCTCGCCAATCGGTTCGGACGGCACTACGCGTAACGCTGCCGTCGCCCGGCGCGACGCCTGCTGGCGATGCGACGATCGACGCGGACGAGTTACGCTCAGCGGCCTTTCGGGCTGGCGCGGGTCCGCGGCGCGACGCGCGGTACCGACGGCATGGTCGGCCGCCGCGCGGTCTGCGGCAGCGGGTTCGTAGGTGCGGTCTTCGCGTCGCGGCCACGGAAGGTGCCGCCTTTGCCTTTGGACATGTTGCTTTGCCTCGCTGGTTGGATGATGAGCCAATGCTACTGAAATGGCGGCCGCGCGCAAGTAGCAAGTATGTTGCCTTGTCGGTAATCGCATCGGGCATGCTCGATGCTGCCACCATGGGCGATAATACGGACATACTCGACTGCGTATCTGACCAGGGGAAGGACTAATGAAACTCCGCCACTTGCTGTACCGCGCGCTTGGGATCACGGCTGTGGCGACCGTGCTGGCCGCACCGGCATGGAGCCAGGATAGTTATCCGTCCAAACCGATCGCGCTGGTCGTGCCGTTTCCGCCGGGCGGCGTCGCCGACATCGTTGCGCGGCCCGCAGCGGACGCGATGGGCCGCTTCCTGAAGCAACCCGTCATCATCGAGAACAAGCCGGGCGCCGGCGGCGGCATCGGCATGGGGTACGTCGCCAAAGCCAAGCCCGATGGCTACACGTTGCTCCTCGCACTGTCCTCGATTTCCATCCTTCCCGAAGCCGACAAAGTGATCGGCCGGCCGCCGCTCTACCAACTCGATCAGCTCGTGCCGATTGCCCGCCTGACCGCCGACCCGACCGTGCTTGCGGTGCGCGCCGACAGCCCGTGGAAGACGCTGCAGGAATTCGTCGCCGATGCGAAGCGCCGCCCGGGCGCCATCACCTATGGCTCATCGGGCAACTACGGCACCATGCACATGCCGATGGAAATGTTCGCTGACGTTGCCGGCATCAAGCTTCTGCACGTGCCGTACACGGGCGGAGGTCCCGCGGTGGTCGCGCTTCTCGGAGGCAACGTCGACGCGATCTCATCGGGACCGTCGACGGTGATCCAGCATGTGAAGGCCGGGAAGCTCCGCGTACTCGCATCGTGGGGAGACAAGCGGCTTTCCTCGTTGCCCGATATCCCGACGCTCTCCGAGGCCGGATTCGACGCCGTGTTCTTCCAGTGGTCCGCATTGTTTGCGCCGGCGGGTACACCGGAACCGATACTCGCAAAGCTGCGCGAAGCCGCCCGCGCGGTCGCGGCCGATCCGAGATTCGGCGCGGCAATGGCGACGGTCGAGACGCCGATTCAATATCTGGACGCGCCGGAGCTGCAGCGGTTCTGGGACGCCGACGCGAAGAAGCTGGCCGACGCCGTCCGGCGGGTCGGCAAACTCGAATAACTCCCCGCCCGCGGTGGAACAACGATCAGACGGAGACAAGGATGACCGAGCACACGTACAAGCACATCGAGTTGACGGGCTCGTCGACCACGAGCAGCGACGATGCGATCAGGAACGCCATCGCGCAAGCGTCCAAGACCGTCCGCAACCTGCACTGGTTTCAGGTAACCGAAACGCGCGGCCACATCGCCGAAGGCAAGGTCGCGCACTGGCAAGTGACGCTCAAAGTGGGATTTACGCTCGAGGGCTGAGCGGGGCCATAAGAAAAACGCCTCGCGACGGCGAGGCGTTGGTTCATAACCTGGGCAGGGATCAGATCCGATGGACGATCTGGACTGCGGTCGGCATGCCGGATCGCGCCATGGATCTGCCCTACCTGCGCTGCAGTTTCCCCGTGCTAAACATTCTCAGCAATCGGCGCGCGTCCGATTTTTCCGTAGGACACCGGGGAAGATGCTGTAGGACGGCGCGACCGGTTCGCCACTTCAGCTTCACCCGCCGCCTGGCGCCGCGCCCTTGAGGCAGTCAACCCTTGCCGGGCCACTGAGCGCCGAGCACCGGTTAGTTGTGTTCGTGTTACGCGTCGAGGTGTCACCCGGATAGTAGTAGTACCGCTGCTCAGGGTAGTAACGGTACTCGGGGTAGTAGCGGTACTGAGGATAGTAGCGGTAATCGTAGCCCGCTACCGCGGCATCGCGGCACGCAGCTCGCTCAGCCAGGGGTTGTCGATCGCAGAACGACACATCCCAGGGATCGTATGTCGGGCCGAAATAAAGCGGGACGCCGTCGTACGGAGAAATGTAATACCGCGGGCCGTAATAAGGTGCCCCGTAATAAGCCGGACCGTTGTAGTCGTACCATGTCCCGTCGTTCGTAGAAGCATTGGGTATGGCCTGGCGCGGCGTATCGTTGTCGGCGCCGATCGGCTGGCGACCGTTGTCCCCAGCTTGCGATCCCGCTGCGACCGCGAAACCCGGCAGCGCAGCGAGGGCAACGAATAACATCGTGCGACGGATAGTTTGTGTGAGCATGTCGACCTCCTGGGATACGGCATCGAGTGACTGATGCTGCTCCGATCACCGCGATCGGGCTATCGGTCGCGCGCCGAATTTGGTGTAAGGCGGCTGGACGATCGAGGTCGGCTTAAATCCTACAACCAGCCCAACCACGCGGACGTCGGAATCCCGGTCGCGGCAGAGTTCGTGGCTCTTGATCTTTACAAGCGCGCGAGCCGCCCGAGCAGATATCCGACAACCAGCGCGCCGGCGACGGTAGCAATTGGACGCGCGCGTATCGACGCGCATGCCGATTCCGTCAGTCGCGTCTGCACTTGCTTCGCCTGGTCAGGAATCGTCGACGCCCATTCGGCCGCAGAAGTTGCGCTATCGGCGGCAGTGTTGATTGCGCGGTGGGCGGTTCCACTGAGGCGGTCCACTTGCGCGGTTGCCTTCTCGGCGATCTTGTCCGTTGCCTGATGTGCCGCCTGTGCAACGCCTTCTACTTTGGCGCCAAGCGGATTGGCGAGGTTGGAGCCACCGCTGAGATTACCCGTGATTGCCGTGGTTCGATCCATGATAGGTCCTTTCCATGAGAGTGCGCGAACGGCGCAAGAAGCTGAAGACGCAACGGGGTAATATCGACCGTCTGCAAACACTTAGCCATCAGCCATAGTCTGATTCGGCGTAGGAGAAATTCCGATTCTCGAAATAGATAGTGCCCGGGTCTGCTGAGGGCGGGCGCCAGGAAAAATCGCGGTCGGCCGCTGAGGGGCGATCGGCGAACCCCCAACCGCAGAGGTTCAGGCGTGAAGAATGGCTGATTTACGGTACGAAGCGAGGGACCAGGCGATAACTATTTGATTTTCAGCGTCATCACTGCGGTCCGCCCTTCGGGGGCAAAACGACGTCACGGCCCCGCAGAGTATCGTCAACCCCCTCTTTGCCGTCGACGGACTTCACGTTCGCAGAGGTGCTCCCATCGGGAGCAGGTATGCGACTGCCGGTCAAGTAGCGCTTTTCCGATCGCTGCTCAGCCGAATTTGGCTCCGTCGACGCGCAGGCGACGGCGAATATGGCCGCGACCACGACAGCAAGCAGGCAGGGACGATTCATTCTCGTAGACCCCTTCTCGAGGCGCCGAACGGCGAGATCGGAATCTACCCGAGGCGGAATCGCTGCGCCACTCCTTTTCGTTTGCATTTCGCTAGGTGCGGAGGTGTTCCTCACCCGCAGCGGCTTGCTCCTGGCCTCGGTGACCTGTTTGCGTCGTCTTCCGTAGCTCAAGCGCGCGCCGCTGCCGTGCGAATCCGGGCAGCCGGTTGATTGGCAGGTTGGCCGCGCCCCGTGCGGTCAAGCCCAGGCCGAGGCTGGCGATTGCGATCCTGCTCAGTCCGCGATATCGCATCCCACAAACCACCAACAAGCTTCCGCCCAGAATAGTTGCCACCCGAAGCGCAGGCGTCCACTTTTCCTGGGTAACTTGCGAGCGCGTCCCAGACCGCGCGGGATTTCCCTGCAGGCTGGAAATGGAGTCGGGCCGGTCATGAACGACCAAGTGATTTTCGACTTCGATTGCACCTTGAACCGAGCGAACCACATCGAGCAATTGCTCTACTTCGCCGGCGAGAATGGGTCCGCTCAGCGTCACCCGACCCTTATACGCGCCAACCTGGATCGCGTGGGGATGCGATACCACTCGACCCATCGTGGCTCGCACGCGTTCGATAAGCACGAGATCGTCGGGCGTGCCGCCACGCTTGAAGACTCGTCGGGCTCGCGCGCCGATCCCCTGTATACGATAGGAGGCGTCGTGCGCTCCGATACTGATCAGATGACCGACACTTGCAATGAAGCTGTGCGCCTTGTCGAGTCCAACGGCCCGCCGCCGCCTGCCTTTGTCAGGATCCAGGATATACATAGCAGCCGCGCCGAGGACGGCGCTGCCGACCATCGTGGTCCAAACGCGACGGGATTCGAATTCGGGTTTCATGGTACTGCATTTGCCGCGCATGCCGCGCATGCCGCGCTCAGCAACCTATAGCGACGATGCCATGCGAGCCCGGATCAAAACTATTTGGGATTGTTCTGGTCCGTGGGGTCCGCCTTGTTCTCATTCGACGTTCCCGGCAGGCTCGGCGTGGAGTCCTCTTGCGGACCCGAGATCGCGTTCTGTCGCTCGTCCGTCAGGCCCGGCACGGCCGATGTCCCGACAGGTGCCTGTTGCACATCCTGATTGCTGCTTTCGACGTCGGGCGAGGCCGGCACGCCAGGCATTTGTGCGCTCGCTGTGAATGCAGTGAGCAAGAACCCCAGGGCAACGTTTGAGAGTTGGAGAGATTTCATCGCTGATCCTTTCGAATAAGACTTTGGTATGTGATCCCGGTGCTACAGAACTTGGACTCCGAGCGTTGCCATGGAAGTTCCCCCTCGCCTGAGTCGGGGTCGCCGCGTCAGGCAATGTCCTACGATCTACTTATTGGATAGGGGTATGGATGGGACCAGATCGAGCGGATCGTTGAATGCTGGTCGCCTCATCGGCTGAGATCGGCTAAATTAGCAGTCGCGCGTCGCGTGCTCAACGAAATTATCGAGGCAGACGAGAATGCGAAGTAACGAGCGGCGCCGGTCGCCGTGACCACCGTCTGCGTCTTCGGGGGCACCGGTTTCCTCGGTCGGCGCGTCGTGCAGCGCCTCGCTGAAGAGGGAACGACGGTGCGCGTCGCGGTCCGACATGCCGATCGCGCGCGCACTGCTCTGCGCGCGGCGGGCTTGGACCGGATCACGGTTTTCGGTGCCGACGTGCGCGACCAAGCCTCGGTTGTCACCGCCATCGCAGGGGTCGATGCCGTGGTCGACGCCGTTTCCGCTTATGTCGAAACGGGCGGCTTAACGTTCGAAGCGGTACACGAACGAGGCGCTGAGACGCTGGCACGGCAGGCGGCCGCGGCCGGCGCTGCGCGTTTCGTCCTCGTGTCCGGAATCGGCGCCGATCCCGAGTCCGCTTCCCGGTACATCCGCGCGCGCGGCCGTGGCGAACGCGCGGTCCAGCAAGAATTTCCGGGTGCGACGATCGTCCGCCCGAGTGCCATGTTCGGGCCCGGCGACGCGCTGTTCGGCACGCTCGCGCATCTCGCCCGAGTGCTCCCGGTGCTGCCGCTGATCGGCGGCGGCCACTCGCGCCTGCAGCCGGTTTATGTGGAGAACGTGGCAGAAGCTATTGCGGGCATCCTCGCCGATCCCGCGACCGCGGGCCGGACCTACGAGCTCGCGGGTCCCGACGTATACACCATGCGCGAGCTGGTCATGATCGTGCTACGCATCATCGGCAAGCGGCGGTTGCTCGTGCCAGTGCCCTTCGTGGTGGCGGAGGCTCAGGCGCGGTTGTTCGAACTCCTGCCGAATCCGCCTCTCACCACTGGCCAGGTTGATCTTCTCAAGGCAGACAATGTAGCGAGCGGGACCTGCCGGGCCTGCGGGAGCTCAATATCCAGCCGACATCCGTCGGGGAGATCGTTCCGACCTATCTCGGCCCGTCGCGCCGTCGGTCGGGCTGAAGGGCGTCCATGCGCACGCCGTGCACGGAGACATCCTCCGAAGTGCCCAAAGGCGTGACTATTGAAAATTCCCCGCGTGCGGGTCGGGCCCCTCGAGTTGCGAAAACCGCACGGGCAGAATCTCCTTCATCATCACCTTTCCGTGGCTGTCTTTCTCGACCAGGATGAGTTGCTGAGCATCGGGCAAACCCGCAGGAATCACCATTTTGCCGCCGGGCTTCACTTGCTCGATCAGCGCTGGGGGAATGAGGTCCGGCGCTGCCGTGACGATCACCTTATCGAACGGCGCGTGTTCGGCCCAGCCATGATAGCCGTTGCCGATCCTGAGCTCGATATTGACGTACCCCAGCCGCCTGAGTCGTTGTCTCGCCTGCTCTGACAGCTCCTCGATGACTTCGATGCTATACACTTTCTGTGCGAGCGCCGCGACGATGGCTGCCTGATACCCGAGCCCGGTGCCGATTTCGAGCACGATGTCATTGGGCTGGATATCGAGCAAATCGGTCATCAACGCGACGATAAAAGGCTGGGAGATTGTCTTGTCGAAGCCGATCGGAAGCGGGGAATTGGCGTAGGCATAGGGCTGAAGCTCGATGGGCACAAAGGCGTGACGTGGCACTTTGTTCATGACTTGCATGACCCGCCCGGCAAAAGCCGCTTTGCCGATCCGCGCGCTCACATAAATGGCCGTGGCGGCAATCTCCGCCATCATGGACTGGCGTAGAGGCGCGAAATCGTCGGCGTTCATCGGGTCATCCCTGACGGTAAACGGGAGAGGCACAAATTAGCTGATATTACGCTCGTTAAGCGCGCGCTAAGCAAGCGACCCAAGTTCTCTGGAACGATCTTACGTGCTCGTGCCGCGTGTGCAGAGTGACCGCGACATTTCGTCATCGCCCGGCGAGCGCCCGATAGATCTCGGCGTATTGCCGCGCGGCGCGGCCCCAGCCGAAATCCTTCGCCATGCCGTTGCGCTGCACCTCGCGCCATGCGTCGCGATTGCGATAGGTGGCGATGGCGCGCCTGATCGCAGCCAAGAACGCTGCGGCCTCAGGTTCGTCGAATACGAAACCGGTAGCCATGCCGGAGGCGATGGTCTCGCGGTTGCAGTCGACCACCGAATCGACAAGCCCACCGGTGGCACGCACGACCGGCGGCGTGCCGTAGCGCTGGCTGTACATCTGGTTCATGCCGCAGGGCTCGAAGCGCGATGGCATCAGAAACGCGTCCGCGCCCGCTTCGATCAGATGGGCGAGCGTGTTGTCGAAGCCGATGCGAACCGCGATACGGCGGGGATTCCGCGCCGCGAGTTGCAGAAACCTGCGCTCGAGGTCGCCGTCGCCGCTGCCGAGCACCGCCAACTGCGCGGGCAGACCAACGATGGCGCCGGCGATGTCGACGAGAAGGTCCAGTCCCTTCTGGGGTACGAGACGGCTTACGGCGCCCAACAATGGAATCTCGGGCTCAAGAGCGAGACCCAGCGACTGCTGCAGCGCGCGTTTGTTCTCGTTCTTCGCGTCGAGCGTTCTCGTATCGTACCGCCGTGGCAGCAGAGGATCGGTGGCAGGGTCCCACTCCCGCGTATCGATGCCGTTGAGGATGCCGTAGAGCACATCGCGCCGCCAGCGCAAAAGGCCGTCCAGCCCGAAACCCAGCGCCTCGCTCTGAATCTCGCGCGCGTAGGTCGGGCTCACCGTCGTAATCGAGTCGGCGTAATACAGAGCCGCCTTCAGGAACGACATACGGCCGTGAAACTCGATCCCTTCGCTGGAATAGCTCCTCGCCGGCAGCCCGAGCCGCGTGACCCATTCCCGCGGCCAAGCGCCCGCGTAGGCGAGGTTGTGAATCGTGAACAGAGTCGCGCGGCGCTCCGCCGGCGGCGCGGCAAAGCGCAGATAGGCGGGTGCGAGACCCGTCTGCCAATCGTTGCAGTGGAGAATTTCGGGTCGCCAGTCGAGAGGGCTCGAAGCGCCGGCTAGGATTGCGGCAACTTTCGACAAGAGACCGAAACGCAGAGCGTTATCCGGCCAGTCTTCGCCGGCTTCGCTCTGGTAGGGACCGCCAGGGCGATCGTACAGGGACGGATGCTCGACGACGATGACGGGAACGCCGCTCGGCAGGACAGCCTCGGCGAGATGCGTGACGCCGCATTCCGCTATCGCCTCCACTGCGGGCAGATCGCCGCGGCCGCCGCCCTGCACTACCTTGTGAACGGAAGGGTAGCCGGGCAGGAGCACCCGGGCATCGATCCCGAGCCGCCGCAACGCCGCCGGAAGCGCGGCGCTGACGTCAGCCAGGCCGCCCGTCTTGATCCACGGCGCGCATTCAGGGGTCACGAAGAGAACGGCAACTGCGTTCTCGGCTGTGGGCATGGTCTCCCGCGGCGGGCACGCGGTTACGCAAAATAGGCCTTGCGCATGTACTGCTCGAGCATCCGCTCGGTGTTGAAGAATGACCCGTTGATGGCAAGCGCATGACGCATGACCTCGATGTAGCGATCGCGCTCGGCATAGAACATCGGCAGGATCAGGTGCTCGAGCTTGCCGTAGAGCGACGCGGCGTCCGCGGCATGGTCGGGGTCGCTTTCGACGCCGCCATCATCGCCGATCGCCCAGCCGGTGACGCCTTCGATGCAGCCCTCGACCCACCAGCCGTCGAGGATCGACAGCGACGGCACGCCGTTGATCGCAGCCTTCATGCCGCTGGTGCCTGATGCTTCCAGCGGCGGCTGCGGAGTGTTGAGCCACAAGTCCACGCCGGCGGTGATCAAGCGCGCGAGCCGCATGTCGTATTCCTCCAGGTACACGAGCCTGATCTTCTGCCCGAGCGCCGCCTTGACTTCGAAAATGCGCCGGATCAGCGCCTTTCCCACCTCGTCGTTGGGGTGCGCCTTGCCGCCACAGATGAGCTGCACGGCACCTACTCGCTCATGGATCGCTTCGAGGCGCGCGATGTCGCAGAAAAGGAGGTCGGCGCGTTTCCAGGCGGTGGCGCGTCGAGCGAAACCGATCGTAAACACTTTCGGATCCATCGCCGCCCCGGTCGTCTCGTTCACGCACTTGATCAACTCGTGCTTCGCACTCGTGTGCGCCTCCCACAGTTCGAGCTTGGGGATGCCCAGTGCGTGGCGCAGGCCGGCATTATCCTGTCGCCAATCGGGAATGTGGCGGTCGAGCATGGTCTGCACCGGGGGCGCAGCCCAGGTCGCGGCGTGCACGCCGTTGGTGATCGAATCGATCGTGCGCTGCGCGAACATCTGCCGGGCGACTTCGCCGTGCCTTTTCGCCACGCCGTTCACGTAATGGCTGTGATTGAGCGCGAGCTGCGTCATGTTGAGCACGCCATCAAGGCAGAACTCCCGCGCGCGCTCGTCGAAGTCGTGGCCGTAGCCGGTGATGACGCGCGCTACCATGTCTAAGGGGAACTGGTCATGTCCGGCAATTACAGGCGTATGAGTGGTGAATACGCACAATGGCTTCACCATCTGCACGACCTCGCGCGTGATCGTCGTTTCACCGCGCTCGCGCGCCTTTTCATGGGCGAGCTCCAGGGTGAGCAGGCCCGCGTGACCCTCGTTCATATGAAACCGTCGGATGTTGCGGTAGCCGAGAGCACGCAGCATGCGCACGCCGCCAATGCCGAGGATCACTTCCTGACAAAGACGGTAGCGCGTATCGCCGCCGTAGAGATGGTCGGTCAGGCAACGATCCTCGGCGGCGTTCTCCGGCAGGTCGGCGTCGAGGAACAGGACCGGAACGACGTGCCCGGAAATGCCACGCACGTCGTAGCGCCACGCGCGCAACTGCACGCTGCGACGCTCGATCGCGACGGTCACTCGTGGTGCAACGCTCGCGAGCCGTTCGGCAACGGGCCAGTCGACCGGCTCTTCGGTCTGGTTGCCGGCAGCATCGAGCCGCTGCCGGAAGTAGCCTTTGCGGTGAACCAGAGACACGGCCACCAACGGCACGCTCATGTCGGCCGCGGAGCGAACGGTGTCGCCGGCAAGAACGCCGAGCCCGCCCGCGTAGGTCGGGATCGACTTCTCGAGTCCGATCTCCATCGAAAAGTAGGCGACCGACTCCCAGGACTCGGTGGCGGAATCGTCGGTACGGGAAATAGCCATGCCGCTTTGATCGCGCCCGCACGGCCATCGTTGCACACCCCCGCGCGCCCGCCGGTGCAGGCCCGATGAGGTCGTTGCACGCGTTCACCAAAAGCTCCTTGACCGCGGCACCGCACTGCGAGCAGGATTGATTTTAACGCGTGGCCGGCGCGTGAACATCACGGCTTTGTTGGCCACAGCTACGCGAGGCGCGTCCGGAGCTCTCCATGGCCACTGTTGTAGAGGCAGATATGCTCGCCATCGACCGTGCGTCGATCCGCGAACCCAGCGTGCCGGGCGCAGCCACCAAGAGCGCGCTTGCGCTTATCCTCGCCGGCGGGCGCGGAAGTCGGCTGGAGCAGCTCACGGACTGGCGCGCCAAGCCGGCGGTCCCGTTCGGCGGCAAATTCAGGATCATCGATTTCGCGCTTTCGAATTGCGTCAATTCCGGTATTCGGCGCATCGGCGTGTGCACTCAATACAAGGCGCAGAGCCTGATCCGCCATGTGCAACGCGGCTGGAGCTTTCTCGACGGCCGTTTCGAGGAGTTCGTCGAGCTGCTGCCCGCGCAGCAGCGCATCGTGCCGAGCTGGTACAAGGGGACCGCCGACGCGGTGTATCAGAACGTCGACATACTGCGGCGGCATGCTCCGCGCCATGTGTTGATCCTCGCCGGTGATCACGTATACAAGATGAACTACGGAGCGATGCTGGACGATCACATCGCCCGAGGCGCGCAGATGAGCGTGGCGTGCATCGACGTCCCATTGGCCGCCGCTCGCTCGCTGGGCGTGATGGCGGTCGACGGCGAGCGGCGTATCGTTGACTTCCAAGAGAAGCCCGATGAGCCCACACCGGATCCGGACCGGCCTGACCGCGCGCTGGCCAGCATGGGCATCTACATGTTCGATGCTCCGTTCCTGTACGCCGAGCTGCTGCGCGACGCCAACGATGCCGCATCCAGCCACGACTTCGGCAGGGACATCATTCCTTCGCTGGTGAGGCGCGGCGCGGCAGTGTACGTGCACGACTTCGCGCAGAGCAGCGTCAATATGAGCGGAGGTAAGCCGTACTGGCGGGACGTGGGAACGATCGACGCCTACTGGGAGGCCAATATCGCGTTGACGGACGTCGTGCCGGAGCTGAATCTTTATGATAGAACCTGGCCGATCTGGACCTACCAGGAGCAGCTGCCGCCGGCCAAGTTCGTATACAACGAGGCTGCGCGCCGCGGCATCGCCACGAACTCGCTGGTTTCCGGCGGCTGCATCATCAGCGGCTCGATCGTGCAGCGATCGCTCCTCTTCTCCAACGTGCACGTCCACAGCTATTGCACGATCGAAGAGTCCGTCGTTCTGCCCAGTGTCGACATCGGCCGCAATGTCGTGCTCAAGCGCGCGGTAGTCGACAAGTACTGCCGGTTGCCGCCCGGCCTGAGCGTCGGCGTCGATCCGGAGCAGGATCGGAAGCGTTTTCACGTAACCGAGCGCGGCATAACGCTCATCACGCCGGAGATGCTGGGACAAAACGTGCATCACTCGCGCTGACCCCGTGAGAGTTGTCGCGATTCGCACGGTGCATGCGCGGGAAATCCTCGATTCGCGGGGGCGGCCCACGGTCGAAGTCGACGCGATCCTCGATGACGGCAGCTCCGGTCGCGCCAGTGTCCCCTCGGGTGCATCGACCGGCGCCGCCGAAGCCCACGAACTGCGCGACGGCGACCCCGCGCGCTATGCGGGCCTCGGCGTGCAGAAGGCGGTGGCCAACGTCAACGGCGAGATTGCGCGCGCGCTGCGCGGCACGGACGGTGCCGATCAACGAGGCCTCGACGATCGCTTGCGTGAGCTCGACGGCACACCTCGGTTGCAGCGCCTCGGCGCCAATGCCACGCTAGCGGTCTCGCTCGCTGTCTGCCGCGCAGCGGCTGCGTCGCGCGGCCAGGCGCTGTACGAGCGCATCGCCGATCTCGCAGAGATGCGACCGACACTGCCGTTACCGATGACCAACATCCTGAGCGGCGGCCTGCACGCAGGCCGCGGCATGGACGTGCAGGATTTTCTCGCCGTGCCGATGCGCGCCGCGTCGATCGACGCGGCCATCCACCTGCTTGCCCGAGTGCGCTCAGCCGCGACCGAGGTGTCGCGCGAGCGCGGCCTGCCGATACTGCTCGCCGACGAGGGCGGCTTGAGCCCGGGATGCGAAACGGGCCAGGCGGCGCTGGAGCTGATGGTCGAGTCGATCGAGCGCGCAGGCTTGATGCCCGGCGAGGATATTTCTATCGCCATCGACGTCGCCGCGACGACGCTCAAGGAAACGGACGGACGCTACCGCTTGGCGCGCGAGGGCCGCGACGTGAGCAGCGAGGCGATGATCGGCATGATCGAAGCCTGGGTGGACGACTTTCCGGTGGTATCGGTCGAGGACGGCCTCGACGAAGAGGACTGGGCGGGCTGGAAGCGGCTCACCGAACGGCTCGGCGGCAAGCTGCAACTGGTAGGCGATGACCTCTTCACGACGAATCCGCAGCGCCTCGCGCGCGGCATCGACGAAGGCATTGGCAACGGCGTGCTGGTGAAGGCGAACCAGAACGGCACGCTTAGCGGTACCCTCGACGTGATCGCGCAGGCCAAGGTTGCGGGCTATGCGACTATCGTGTCGGCGCGCTCGGGCGAAACCGAAGACGCGTTCATGTCCGACATCGCGGTCGGCACAGCAGCCGGTCAGATCAAGATCGGTTCGCTGCGCACTTCGAATACGGTCGCGAAGTACAACCAGCTGCTGCGCATCGGGGAACGATCCGGCGCATCCTTCGCCGGAGCCGCCGCGCTCGCGACGAGGCGCGCGCGATGACCACCGCCACGCCCGACCCGCGTCTGCGTGATTTCTTGCGCAACCAGCGTCTCGTGAAGCCTGGCGACGATGCGATCTGGACGCCGCTGACCGGCGGCGTCTCCTCCGATGTCTGGCGCGTCGATCTGCCCGATCGAAGCCTTTGCATCAAATGCGCCCTGCCGGTGCTCAAGGTCGCTCAGCAATGGCAGGTGCCCATCGAACGGAACGCGTACGAGTGGGCGTGGATCAATTTTGCCGCCGGACACTGCCCCGACGCCGTGCCGGAGCCGATCGCCAGCGATCCCGAGCAGGGCATTTTTGCGATGAGCTTTCTCGATCCGGAACGCTATCCGGTGTGGAAGCGGATGCTGCTCGATGGTGTCGCCCAGACGCAAACGGCCGCGCGAGTGGCGGCGATCATCGCGCGCCTGCACGCGGCGAGTGCCGGCAACGCCGATGTCGCGCAGCGCTTCCGGACCGACGCCATCTTCCATGCGATCCGACTCGAACCTTATCTGCTGGCGACGGCCGTTCGCCATCCCGACCTCGAACCTTCGTTGCGGGGGCTTTCTGAACGCACCGCGCGGACGCGGATCGCACTGGTGCACGGAGATGTGAGTCCAAAGAACATCCTGCTCGGGCCCAAGGGACCGGTGTTCCTCGATGCGGAGTGCGCGTGGTACGGAGATCCCGCGTTCGATGCGGCGTTCTGCCTCAATCACTTCCTGTTGAAGTGCGTCGCCAGGCCGCAGTCGTCGGCTGCATTCCTCGCCTGTTATGCCGCTTTTTCCGAAGCCTATCTCGAAGGCGTGACATGGGAGCCGCGCGCGGAGATCGAGAGCCGCATCGCGAGCCTGCTCGCCGGGCTGTTCCTCGCGCGGGTCGATGGCAAATCTCCCGTCGAATACATCACCGACGAGCGCGACAAGCGCATGGTGCGCGAGACCGCGCGCCCGCTGATCGCCAGACCGCCGGTACAGCTCGCCGAAGTTTCGACGCGCTGGCGCAGGGCGCTTGCGCTGCCGCAACCCTCGAGCTGAGATGAACGATTCGCAAACATAGATGGGACCGGGCGGACGTGAAGTTGCGTCAGTTCGCTGAATCACTTTGATCGGTGTTCTTGAGGAGGCTTGCACATGAAATCGGCAAGAATTCTATTCGCGGCGGCGATCGCTGCATGCGGCAGCTATACGACGACTGTGTCCGCGCAGACCTTTCCCACGAAGACTGTGCGCATCGTGGTCCCGCAGGCGCCGGGAGGAGCTTCGGATGCGCTTGCCCGCATCATCGGCCAGCGCCTTTCGGATCGTTGGCACCAGCCGGTCGTGGTGGAGAATCGGGCCGGGGCCGGTGGCCTGATCGGAACCGATGTGGTGGCGAAGTCTGCGCCCGACGGTTACACGCTCCTGCTTGCCTACGACGGGACTCACGCCGTCAACGCGAGCCTCTACAAGAGCCTTCCCTTTGACCCGCTGAAGGATTTCTCCGCGGTTGCCACTTTGGCGAACGTGCCGTTCGTCCTTGCGGTGAACGCATCGTCACCGGCCAAGGACATGAAGGAATTCATTGCGCGCGCGAAGGCAAACCCGGGCAAGCTGAACTACGGCTCGGCTGGCAACGGCTCCGTCAATCATCTGCTTGGCGCCATGTTCAGCAAAGCCGCCGGCGTGGAGCTGGTCCACGTGCCCTACAAGGGAGCGGCCCCGGCGATCGCCGACCTTCTCGGCGGCAGCATCGAGTGCGTGTTCACCAGTATCCCATCCGTGGTCGCCCATATACAGTCCGGGCGGGTGCGCGCACTCGCGGTGACCAGCGGCAAGCGGGCGGCAGCACTGCCAAACGTCCCGACCATCGCCGAAGCCGGCGTTCCCGGCTTCGATGTGGCGCCCTGGTTCGGATTGCTGGCGCCGGCTGGCACGCCGCCGCAGCTTGTCAAGCAGATCAACGACGACGTCAACGCGCTGCTCAAGACCAAGGACGTGATGGATGCGTTCGCGGCGCAAGGCGCCGAACCGCTCGCCACGACGCCTGACGGATTCGGCGGTCTTCTGAAAAGAGACATCGACAAGTGGGCGGTCGTGGTCCGGGAGTCGGGTGCCAAGGTCGATTGAGACCTCATAGCCGACTCGGCCCAAACATTGTCGGGGAGCCGAATCGACCGAGCTCCTCGCCGGACATTATGTGCGCCGGCACCTCCTGCTTGTATGTGGCAAACTCCACCCGCCGGCCATGCGCCACCAGATCCAGAAATGTCTCGATGTCTGAAAAATGTGAGCGGCGAGCTGCCGGTACGAGCGCGGTCGGTCACGCAGCAAGGCGTCGAGTTGGTTCTCGGGAATAGTTGCGAGCAGGCGCTGCGCCCAGGTGAACGATTGGAACGCGGCGCGCACTGAGGCGCACGAGATCATCGAACGCTTCGCGATCCGTCACAACATTGATGGACACAATAGGAACGCCGTCCTTCGTCAGGATGAGCGCGCGCGCGTATGCGATTCAAGGTAGTGCGGGTGTTCGTTTCGCCTGAGACCCTCATCGTGCGGCAGGCATGCCCGGAACCCTTGGCTCACCCGCGCATCCAATCGAGTCGGGTCCTGTATCGTTACTCATTTGTTGCTCATGGGAGTGTAAAGAGAGATGTTCACTTGGTTAGCGCGCTTCATTGAGCACCACCCCGATCTCCATAGGTTGTCTCTTCGCGTCTGGCGGCTGTTTCCCCCTCGGCTGGCCGGGTTCCTGAAGGGGCTGCTCGCCCGAAAGTGGCTGGTAGGGGCTGTTGCGGTCATGATCGACGAGAGCACCTCCCCTGTGGAAGTGCTTTTGGTTGAACACAGCTATCGGGCTAAAGGCGCATGGGGCCTTCCTGGAGGATCGCTCGAGTCGACTCCCGGAGA
>DASXQW010000051.1:0-31236 GCA_036506975.1 Casimicrobiaceae bacterium
CGGATCGCGGATATCCAGCCATACGGCACCATCCTCCACTTTCACCGGATAGATGCGCAGGTTGTCACCGCCGTAAAGGGTGGCGCCGGTCTTGAGGTCGAATTTCCAGTTGTGCCAGTTGCAGGTCAGCACGCAATCGGCATCGAGCGCGCCTTCCACCAGCGGATAACCCTCGTGCGGACAGCGGTTGTTGCAGGCAAGGATCTCACCTTGGTCGAGGAATAGGGCGATGTGCTTGCCCCGAAGCTTCACGGCGATGGGGCGCGACGGTTGCAGCCGATCGAGTTCGACCGCGCGGGTCCACTCGGCGACGCCGGAGGTCAGTGGCTCTTCTGGCATGGTGCTTCCTGTCTGGGCCGAAATCGAAGACGATGCGACCGCAATCAGCGGCATAACGCTCGAAGGTTACAATCCTTTCCCCTCACAACCAAATATTCAAGGGCTTGCCGATAGTAATCCTCTTTCATTTTTTGACGTGGCTAACAGCTTTCGGCTTCCCGGGTACAAAATTAATCCAAGGCAAACGGTGCTCGACCCGTTTCCAGAGGAGGCAGGTGCTCGAGTCAGGATTAGGCTGCACCCACGAACCTGCGAGAGGTCGTCGAAACAATCCATTTCTCGTTCCGATGCGAGGAAACCTTGATACGGGCTAAGATTGGGATGACGGGCAATTCTCACTTCGAGATCGACGCAAGTGGTGATCTAGTTCAGAGTCTCGCACCACCGAGCAAATCACAAAGATTCGAGGGAATAGCTTTTTCCTCGTCGGGAAACACAATCGGTGCCGCTACGTCAGACACCAACACTGTTTTCCTGTTTCGACGAAAGGCAAACGGCCTCTTCGAAGATGCGCCGTATTGGAGTATTGACGGACCGCGATCCGGGCTCAACTATCCACACGATGTCTCATTTTCACTATCGGGGAATTCCGAGCTGCTCGCGGTGGCACAACGAGGCGGAGCGATCGCCATCTATGAAAAAAATCGAGCAAACGAAAACTATGGGCCCGACCCGGCTTTTGAGATTCGCGGGCCAAAAACGAGGTTAAATTTCTCGGACGGCGTCGCTTTTGTTCCGCCGAATAATGTCTATCTGGCCGCGTGCAACCTGGAAATTGGCAGCATTTCGTTTTACCGGAAGCTCTCTCACTCCCCAATTGGTTTTGAATTGGAACCCGCATTCGAGCTGCAGCACCGCAGCCTATCCAAACCCGATGGCTTAGCTTTTTCCCATTGCGGAAGATGGCTTGCCGTCGCCAACCATGGGAATCACTCTATAAGTATGTTTCAGCGTCGTAACAGGACGCTCTCAGGGGGCAAGTTAAGATATGGGCCAGAGCCGGTGACGATTATAAAAGACCCGGAGCTACGCTATCCGCACTCAGTAGCGTTTACTCCCGAGACCAACCATCTTGTCGTTACGAATGCGAGCGCTAATTATTTTAGTGTATACGAGCCCCAAAGCGATAATTTCGAAATGCGCTGGTCTCAATCACCCGTCGTACGAAAAACTGTTGGTCGGGACTGCATCTTTAAAGAAGTGAACGCACGCAACAAAATGGAGGGCGGACCCAAAGGCGTAGCGATCCATAAGAGCAGCTTAGCCATTTGCAGTCCAGAACAGGGAATCAAGATCTATTCTTTTCGTGAACGTCTTTTCGTCCGTTGAATTTTCCAAACTACCGCCTA
Organism: Casimicrobiaceae bacterium; assembly: GCA_036506975.1. GTDB lineage: Bacteria > Pseudomonadota > Gammaproteobacteria > Burkholderiales > Casimicrobiaceae > PALSA-1003. Next base: position 1,689 of record DASXQW010000051.1, read on the forward strand.
AGAGCGAAAGAGTCTGGAATCAGTTGAAACACCATTAGCACTTCACAGAAAGGGCACAGGCTATGCAGGTCAAAGCCGCATTTCGTTGGCCAGCAGTCGTCATCGGATTCACGCTGGTCTTGTTCATCCTCGCATCGGCACCGGCGGCTGCCCAGAACCCGAAAGAGATGACGCCCGAGCTGCAAAAACTGCGCGAGGCCTTGGACAAGTATCGGGATCCCGTGATGGCGGTCCACGACGGATACTTTTCAACACTGGGGTGCGTCGAATATCCGAAACCGGGGGCAGCAGGGCAGGTGCCCTATCCCCGCGGCGGAATGGGTGTCCACTTTTTCAATGTCATGCTGATGGGCAGGTTGGATCCTCTCCAGCCGCAGGTGTTGGTCTACCAGCCGGTTGGCGGCAAGCTGCGTCTCGTCGCAGCCGAATACTTCGTTCCGCTTTCGCCCGAGGTCAAGGAGCGGCCGCAGCTCTTCGGCCACCCATTCGACGGGCCGATGGTTGGGCATCATCCGCTCATGCCGCGCGAGATGACGCACTATGATCTTCACGTGTGGCTCTGGAAGAACAACCCTGCCGGGCTATTCGCGCCTACGAATCCCGACGTGAAGTGTCCAAAGGGCGCGTATACCTTCCAGGAAATCGCGCCCCGCCTGGTTCCGCACAATTAATACGACCAGACGAGAAGACCGGCGTACCGCGATGGAGGTGCAGAGAGGCCGCGGAGCCGGCCGAGCGTGTTGGCAAATGCTCGATTAGCTCACGTCCCTTTTCGGGCGTGAGTGTGTTCTTCCGATTCTTTCCGCAGCAATCCCTCGGCGGTGGCAATGGCCGAAATTTGTCAGCAAATCTTACAATGTTTGCTTGTGGCCAAAACTCGTGGTCAACCAACATTTTGAATATATGGAACGTGTATGGAGCGGCCCGGCTTATGCTTGCCATCTAAAAAGGTGGCCAGAGAACGCGCGCTCGCGCGATCGATCATCGTTACGACCCCGGGCACCATGATGGCCATCAGGCGCGAATCCCTAACGCTAAACGCCACATCAGGGACAAACGTCCAGGTCACGACCAGCCCTCTAGCCAAGGAGAATGCTCATGTTGAAACGATGCAGCAGTCCAGTCGCAATCCTCCTCGCCGCGGTCGCTGCGGCAGCCCTCGTGGCAATGCCAAGTTCGGCGGTGCAAGCGGCCGCGAATTCCGAGCAAGTGGTGTTCAGCGGGATCGGTCTACCGCCCACGAGCAGCGAGGCATTCGGGTTCTGGGTCTGGTGTCAGAACGAGGAGGCTGCTCCATCCCGAGGGCGATACGAGACCGACTGCAACGGAGCACTTTACTTCTACCAGCGTGGAATCGTCGTCCATGTAACAGGAGAAATCTCCGAGCTCGAGGAAGGCGTTTACCAGATGGATCTGGAATCGCGCGACGGGAGGGTGGTTTGCACGTTAACCAACGTTCCCCCCATCCTGCACGGACCTCACAATACCGTGACCGCGGATCCGTGCACAGTCGATGGCGTAGCCGTCGCTGGTTTGACGTCGACCAATGCTGTTGTAAATGCGACGGGGCCCTGAAGGGAGCGGGCGCACCGCATGTGCCGTCACGTAACGGAGTGGTCCTGCGAGATTGTCGCTTGGGTCGCGTATCGATAGGGTGAGATGAAATCTGTGCTTTGATTCGGTCCTTGCGTGTGCGATTCAGGACTGCGTTGCCTTCAACCCGCGGATGCGATAAGAAATAATGGGACGGTGGAATCCCTTCAGGTTCAGCACTTGCTGGGGTTCCACCTCCACGAACGCTTCCACGCCTCCGTATACCCGCTGCGAGATCAGGATCTCATCGCCCGCGGCTTCGCCGCACAGCCGGGCCGCCAGATTGGTGACGGTCCCGATGGCGCTGTAGTCCCAGCGCCCCTCGAACCCGATGGCACCGATCGTGGCATAGCCCTGCGCGATGCCGATGCCTAGGCTTAGCTCGTAGCCGCGTTTCCGCCAGTCATCGGACATCCGCCCGATGCGTTCCCGGATGGCGAGCGCCATCCGCACCGCGCGCTCGGCGGGATTCGGGATCGGCAGCGGATCGTTGAAGAGAACCGTCATGCCGTCACCGGTGAAGTGCTCGAGCGTTCCCTCGTATTCGAGGATCAGCTTGCCTGTTGCCTGGTGATATTCGCGCAGCACGCCCATGACCTCTTCGGGCTCCGCGACCTCGGCGAAAGCAGTGAACCCGCGTAGGTCCAGATAGACGACGGTGATTTCCCGTCGATGGCTCTTGAGCGGGTCGTCTGCGCCGCCGCTGACGATCAGTTCCGCAAGCTGCGGCGAGAAGAAGCGCCTCAGCCGGCCGACGCGCTCGAGCTCGGCGATCTGCTCGGCAACACGCCGCTCCAATGAAGCGTTCCATTCCTTCACTTCGGCGGCGAGCCCTTCGACCGTATCGTGCAGGCGCTTGATCCTGAGCATCGAGCGCACGCGCGCGGCGAGCGCGGCGTGATCCACCGGTTTCGTCAGGTACTCGTCGCCACCGGCCTCGAGACCCGCGACGACATCCTTCGAATCCGCCATTGCGGTGACCATGATGATCGGCGTAAACGGGAATTCGGAGTCCGCTCGCAGGCGCCGGCACACCTCGAAGCCGTCGAGCTTGGGCATCATGACGTCGAGAAGAATAAGATCCGGAATCTGCTGCCGGGCGGTCGCCAGGCCTTCCTCTCCGTCGGCGGCCGTGACGACTTCGTAGCCTTCGGCAACGAGCCGGGTCTGCAGGACCTTGACGTTGGTCGGATTGTCGTCGACGATGAGGATGCGAGGAGGTGTTCTCACCGACGTTGCCCCAGCGATGAGGGGAATATACGGGCTCGGCCGGAGATGCACAAGGACAGGGCGGCATCAGACTAGCGTGCAATCCTCATTCAGAAATCCGTCGTCAGCGGAGCATCCGGAAGGCAAACTCGAAGAGTTCGCTGCGCTCGTCGAGAGCCGTACGCCACTACGCGTAGGGGTGCGATGGGTGGCGAGAATTCGCGCCTCGGTACACACCAAGCTGCTGGCTGCGTTCCTGATCGTCACGCTCCTTTTCATCACGACGACGGTCGTAAGTCTTCTGACTATCGTGAGCACGACCCGGCAGAGCCAGCTGCTGGATGAGGCGCACGAGCAGGTCAGCTTGGCGCAGCAAAGCGAGCATGCACTGGCCAGGCAGATGCACTTCACCGATCTGGCGCTGCTTTCCCAGGATGAAGTGGCGATCGCGAAGATTCTGCGCGAAAACAATCGGTTCAACGACCGACTTGCCAAGCTCGAGGCGGCGGGTATAGGCGAGCAAGGTCTCATCGAGCGGATACGATCGTCTCAAGACGAGGCGATGGCGGTCGTGGCCGACATCGCGAACGCGATCCGCGACGGCAAGCTTGGTGCTGTCACCGGGGCGCTCCTGCGCCGCCAAGAGCGGCTCGATGAGGAAATTTCGACGCGCGTGGGTCAGCTTGTCGAGGCACAGCAAAACCGAATGACTCGGCTACGCAATAGTGTAGCTGCCGCCAATCGCCGGTCTATGATCCTGACCAGCGCCTTCGCGGTGACCGCAGTGGCGCTCGCTTTGCTCTGCGGCTTCGTGATCTCGTGGTCTTTTATACTTCCCGTGCGCGACGCGCAGGGCTTCCTGGACCAGGTAGCGGCGGGCAACTTCGGCGGACGGATCAGCGTTCCCAATCGCGACGAGTTCGGGGCTCTCGCGGACCGTATGAACCACATGAGCGAGGAGCTCCAGCGTTTCGACAAGGAACAGCGCCGCGCCGCCGCCGAGCTCGGCCGTCTGAACGACGAACTGGCGCAAACGAGCAAGGCGAAGTCCGAGTTTCTCGCCAACATGAGTCACGAGCTGCGTACGCCGATGAATGCGATGCTCGGGTTCACGGAGATGCTCCTTGACGATCTCTACGGCGAGGTGCCGCCCGCGCTGAAAGAGCCGATCATGGACATCCAGGTGAACGGCCGACACCTCCTGCGTTTGATCAACGATGTTCTGGATCTGTCCAAAATCGAGGCTGGCCGCATGGAGCTGGCCCTCGGCGAGTATTCCCCACGCGAAGTCGTCGACATCGTCCACGTCTCGCTGCGTTCGCTGGCCGCCGAGAAGGGTCTCGAATTCGCTACCAGCATCCCCGATGATCTTCCCGTCGCTTACGGGGATAACAGTCGCCTCACGCAGTGCCTCATGAACCTGGCGGGCAACGCAATAAAGTTCACCAAGCAGGGGCGGGTTGAAATCGGGGTGGAGCTTGCGGGGGACGAGCTCATCTATCGTGTCTCCGATACCGGCATCGGTATTCCGCAGGACGAGCTCGAGAACGTCTTCGCGGAGTTCAGACAAGTTGATGCGACCGTCACCCGCCAGTTCGGGGGGACGGGTCTCGGACTGAGCATTACGAAGAAGTTTGTGGAGATGCACGGCGGCCGCATCTGGGTCGAGAGCGAAGTCGGGAAGGGCTGCACTTTCTTCTTCGCTGTCCCGCTTCGGACGAAAGACGAGGGCGTATGACCGAGCAAAAGATCCTTTATATCGAAGACAACGAGTACAACCGGAAGATCGTGCGTCAGCTCCTCAGCCGCACGTCGTACCGTCTGATCGAGGCGGTGGACGGCGAGGGCGGCGTGGCCCTGGCGCAACAGGAATTACCGAATCTCATACTCATGGACGTGCAACTGCCCAAGATGTCCGGCCTCGATGCGACACGGGTCCTGAAGGCGGACGCCCGCACCAGTCACATCCCAATCATCGTGATTACGTCGTTTGCGCTGAGCGGTGACCGGGAAAAAGCAGCAGAGGCAGGCGCCACCAGCTATCTCGCGAAGCCCTACAGCCCGCGCGAGCTTCTTGCGTTGGTTCGCCAATATCTTCCTGAGCCTTGATTAACAAATCGGAGGTGACGAGATGACAACAATCCGTCGAGTTCCAGCAAGCGCCGCTTCCGCAGTGCTTCTCCTCTTGTTGAGCCTAGGCGTTGCGCCAGTGCACGCCGCGGGCGAGCAGGCGGAGCAGTTCACGCCGGAGTTCCGTCAGATCCATACGAGCTACGACCAAAAACATACGCCGAAGATCGTCGCTCCAGAATCGGTCAAGCGCGGCGAGTGGTTTACAGTGACGGTGAGCGTGGGCGCCGGAGGACAGCACCCTTCGCTCTCCGAGCACTTCGTTCGCTACATCGCGCTGTACAAGGACACCGTGGAGATTGCGCGCGTCTATCTTCATCCGGTGTATTCGTTGCCGACGGTGACGCTTACTGTCGCGCTCGACGAAGGAGGAATGCTGCGGGCGGTGGAGGAGCCCACGCACTCGGCGGCCTGGGAGGCCTCGAAGAAGATCGACGTTCTTCCCTAGAAGCGACTTCTCTCAGGGAGCTTTCATCTCCACGGTGACCCGTGCAGCAGGCTGGTCGCCGACTGTGACGTTCGCCGGGACGGTACCCAGGCGTTCGTGCCAGACCTGCAGCTTGTACTGGCCCGGCGGCAGGTTGTCGAAGGTGAATTGTCCATCCGCACCGGTAACGGCGTAGAAGGAGTGCGCCGCCACGACAACCCACGCGCTCATCCAGGAGTGGAGCTCGCAGTTGATGTGCACGATCTCCGGCTTGTCGAAAGTGATCGGGATCGTCCGGCTCTTCGGCTGCGTGCGATTGAAGGCAGCGTTGAGCTTTGGCGCGGAGTGGATGTTGTGCAGCAGGCGGTCGCTATTCAGGAAGTCCACGGTGCCGCCGACGGGGATGACCACGACGCGGGGAATGAACACGCACCCGTTCTGATCCATCTCGACCTTTTCGGCTTGGGCCGGCGCCACCGCGTTGGCCGGCGGGTTCTCGAGCCATACCACCGCATTCCGTAGCTCTTTCTGAGGCGATAGCACCAGATCGCCTGCATCCTTTGCCGTGCCGCAGACGTATTGATCGATGGTGATGTCGACTTTCTTGGGGGGCGGAATGGAACCGACGAAGACGACCTTACCCTTGATAGCGGCGCCAAGGCTGAGACCCGGCGCGCACAGAAGCCCAACCAGCAAGATGGTCAGGGTCCGCGCGAATCGCATTCCTCGCATTCACCACTCCTAGCCTGTCTCGCAAGACCGGTAATCGCCGTTGCGAGATACCTATCCGCTTAGCGCACCGATTCCCGAAGACGATCGAGGTTAGTCCCGCCCGCCGCTCGGGTCAAGAAGAAACAATTCGCGTTGTGTGGGGGGCGTCTCGCGTCGTAAGGAGGGAATGTCGGACCGTCGCCCGTGTCGGATCGTCGCCCCGTGTCGGGCGATGTCCTACCTCGATAGGAGTGCACACTGACAGAAAATCAAGAATCCGTCTGACCGACTGCACGCCATGAAATCCATAAAATTGTCGGCGTCAATTAACGCGACAAGTCGAAAGAATCTAGACCGCTGGTCGTCCTATGCCACACATCCCGGAAACCACTGTGTGTGCTTGCGTGCGGACCCGGCGCGCGATAAAGGTTTCATTGAAACTTGCCGCGAATGCGTGCCATCCGCTACCGGCGCCGGCCGGTATGGGTTAATCGCTTGTTCCGATGTCAACGTCCAAGAAGATTTTCTTCCTGACCGCAATGTTGGCTGCGGCTTGGGTCTCTACTGTCCACGCCGAGAAAAAAACGGTGTGCAGCATCACCGTCAATTCTTCCGACGAGAAGGAAATGTTTCAGCGGAGCCTGCCTCCGGATAAGTTTCAATTCGTCGAGCTGGTAGAGCGAGGTCGCGCCGATTGGTTGTCATCGGCGTGCCGCCAAGGAATCCGCTGTGACGTTCTCGTCATCTCCGGGCACTATGACGGGGGTAACGAGTTTTTCCCGGATCGACTGGAGGCAGACGAGTTCCTGCCCGTGGCCGAGATGGAGCGCGTTTCATGCAGCGATTCGTGTCCCGGCTTATTCTCGCAGCTGAAGGAGGTCTATCTCTTCGGCTGCAACACGTTGAATCCGGGAGTGAGCAAGAGCGCGTCCGGGGAGATCGGGCGAAGTCTGGTCCGCTCCGGGCACTCGCGGGCAGACGCCGAGCGGCTGACCCGCGCGTTGAGCGCGCGTCACGGTGAAAGCAGCCGCGATCGCATGCGGCTCATCTTCAGGAATGTGCCGGTGATCTATGGCTTTTCATCGAAGGCACCGGTTGGGCCGACGGCGGCCTCGATGCTCGACCGCTATTTTCGATCGGGCGCCAGTGGCGAGATCGGCAGCGGCCGGGCAAGTGCAAGGATGCTCGGAGGCTTTTCCGCCAACTCAATGGTCGTCACAAGTGGTTTGACCGACGGGGATCCGCAGGCGGCACATCGGCGGGACGTTTGCCAATTCGCAGACGATCGGTTGTCGCTCACCCAGAAGCTCGGCTTCGTGCATCAGCTCCTCGATCGCGAGGCAGCGGAAGTCCGCATGTTCCTCGACCGCATCGAGAAGTATACGGCGTCGCTGAGCGAGACCGAGCGGCAGTCGCCCGCGGTTGCCCGGGCGCTCGACGCGATCGCGCGCGACGAAGCCGCTCGTGCGCGGTACCTCGACTTTGCGCGCGATGCCGACCAGCCCGCGGTTCGCGCACGCATGCTGGAGCTGGCGGCCAAGTTCGGCTGGCTGTCGCCGGCGGAGAAACGGGCGGAGCTCATGCAGATGATCAGCGGTCAGCTGGCCCGAAACGCCGTGAGCCCGGCTGATGTGGATCTCGTGTGCGCGCTGAACAAGGACCATGAACTGGACGAGGAGCTGGATCGGCTGCAAGTGGCGCCTGCGCAGGCCACCAAAGTGACTCATGCCGCAGTCCTGGCTTGTTTGGGCAGCACTGAGGCTCGCGCGCAGGTGTTGCTGGCACTGACCAGTCCCAATGACGAAGAAGTTCAGATTGCGCAGGTATATCTGCACAACCGCCCGATAACGGACGTGAATGAGCTTCGGGTCGTTACGTCGGGGATCGCGCGCATGAACGAATCCAAAGCGCAGGTTCGTGCCCTGGAGACTCTCGCAAGCCAGCGCGTCTCCGATCCCGAAAGCCTCGAGGAGCTGACGCGTCTGTTTCCCGTCGCCGAGTCGGCCGGCGTCCAGAACGCCATCGCCGGGATCCTGATCCGTTCCGACTTCAAGACAATCGCCACGCCCGAGCTCGTGCAAACACTGCGTCAGCATCGCCTCGGGCCTCCCGGCCGCGAAGACCTGATCGACGTTCTTATCCGCCGCCTTGCGAGCGCAGTAGCTTCTCCTCGGCTCTGAACGCCCGCATGGATTTTTGGGCGAGGATCCGGCAGTAAGGCGCGCGGAAACCCTCTCGCCGGAAGCAGTCCGCGAGGGGATATCCTTGGCGCACCCGCCGCACGTCATGGCCGGACGGTTCCGGCCATCCGGCCCGGGCCCCTGTTCCAAGGCACGGTAAACATGCAATACTAGCGCCCTTTTTCGCGCTAGTACCTTTGCATGTCGGCTTCCCTGAAATTTGCCCTGCTGGCTGCCTTGCTCGTCGCCGCGTGGACTCACGATGTGCGCGCCGACAAGAAGACGGTATGCACGATCACCGTCAACTCGCCCGACGAAAAGGAAACATTTCGCCGGAGCTTGCCCCAGGACGATTTCCAGTTCGTCGAGCTGGTGGAGCGCGGCCGCCCCGATTGGTTGGCATCGGCCTGCCGCAAGAATGTGCGCTGCGATCTTCTCCTCATCTCCGGCCATTTTGACGATGGCACCGAGTTTTACTCGGATCGGCTGGATGCGCGCGAATCCCTGCCGGTCGACGAGATGGAGCGCGCGTCGTGCAGCGACTCGTGCCCTGGATTATTTTCCCGGCTGAAGGAGGTCTATCTATTCGGCTGCAATACGTTGCAAGCCCAACCGCTCAGGAACACTTCGGGCGAGATCGGGCGAAGTCTGATTCGTTCCGGGCACTCGCGCGCCGATGCGGAGCGGCTCGTGCGCGCGCTGAACGAGCGGCATGGTGAAAGCAATCGCGATCGCATGCGCCACATCTTCAAAGACGTGCCCGTGATCTATGGCTTTTCGTCGAAGGCACCCCTCGGGCCGACGGCGGCCTCGACTCTGGACCGCTATTTTCAATCGGGCACCAGCGGCGAGATCGGCAGCGGCCGGGCGAGCCCGAAGCTGCTCGGTTTATTTGCCCCGAGCTCCATGACTGTGGCCAGCGGTTCGAGCGATTCGGATCCGCACGCGGGCTTTCGGCAGGACGTCTGCCATTTCTCCGATGATCGCCTGTCGCCTGCGCAGAAGCTCGGCTTCGTGCATCAGCTCCTGAATCGCGAGATGGCAGAAGTACGCATGTTTCTCGACCACATCGAGAAATATGCAGCATCCCTGAGCGAGACCGAACGGCAAGTGCCCGCGGTTGCCCGAGTGCTCGGCGAGATCGCGCGCGATAAGGCCGCGCGTACGCGATACCTAGACTTTGTGCACGACGCCGACCAGCCCGCGGTTCGCGCGCGCATGCTGGAGCTCGCGGCCAAGTTCGGCTGGCTATCGCCGGTGGAGAAACGAGCCGAGCTCATGCGGATGTTCGGGGACCAGCTGGCACGAAACGCAGTGAGTCCGGCCGAAGTGGACCTCGTATGCGCGCTGAACAAGAACCACGAGCTGGACCAGGACCTGGATCGGCTGCAACTGCTGCCGGCGCAGCCCGAAAAGGTCTCTCATTCCGCGGTGCTGGCCTGTTTGGGACGTACCGAGGCTCATGCGCGCGTACTTCGCGCATTGACGAGTCCCAATGATGAAGAGGTTCAGATTGCGCAGATTTACTTGCACCACCGACCGATCGCCGATGCGACCGAGCTTCGCGATGTCGCGACGGGAATCGCGCGCATGAACGGCACCGATGCCCAGGCACGCGCGCTCGACACTCTCGCGCCCTATCATCTTTCCGATCGCGAAAGTCTGGAGGCGCTGACGCGTTTGTTTCCGCTTGCCAAGTCCGTAAACGTGCAGAGGGCTATCGCCGGGATCCTGATCCGTTCCGACTTCAAGACGATTGCGACACCCGAGATCGTGAAAACACTGCGTCAAAGTCGACTGAAGTCTCCCGACGGCGCGGACATGATCGACGTTCTGATTCGCCGCTTGCAAAGTTCCTAGCCCAACCGAGCTGGCGGACCGGGTCTTGATGTTGCATTGCGACATGGAAGAGAAGGCGGCGTTCCCCAAAAAACAGCAACTCATTGATTACATGGATATCGAGGGGGGATTTGGACTCTCCCGGTTGCGAGGCCGGTCGCCGGGGCCGGGCCGTCAAGTGTGAATATTCACGTATCAATCTCGATGAACTTGACCGATACTTCGCACCGTGTTCATAAATCGTTAACGACCCGGAAAGGGAAACTCAATGACACGCAATAAGCAAACGCTGCTCGTCGGAGTTGCGGTGTTCGTGGTGGCCGGTTTGGCGATTTACACAGCCGACTTCAAGCCGGATGCCCTCAAGAACGCATTAGGCACTCAAGCAATGTCCGCGGCCTCGAATGCGTCGAACGCCTCGAATGCGTCGAACGCGTCGAATGCCTCGAACGCTTCGAATGCGTCGAACGCCTCGAACGCCTCGAACGCTTCGAATGCATCGAACGCTTCGAATGCCTCGAACGCCTCGAACGCCTCGAACGCTTCGAATGCCTCGAACGCCTCGAATGCTTCGAACGCTTCGAATGCTTCGAACGCTTCGAATGCTTCGAATGCATCGAACGCTTCGAATGCTTCGAACGCCTCGAATGCTTCGAACGCTTCGAACGCCTCGAATGCTTCGAACGCCTCGAATGCTTCAAATGCGTCGAACGCCTCGAACGCCTCGAACGCAAACTAAACAAGCGGCCGCGGCCGCGTCTTAATAGGTCAGTATTCGCCGGGATCATTGCCGCAGCGATTTCCGGGCCTCGCTAAAAGCGGTAGTCGATTGACTACCGCTTTTAGTTTGTGTATTACCGGACTTGCATTCGGCCACGATGAGTTACTCCATACCATGAGTTACTCGATCCTCATCGCCAGCGTCATTCCGCTGCTGTTCCTTTACCTGGTCAAGTGGCTGAATTTCTTCGAGACGCACCGAGTCAGACTGATATTGCTGGCACTGGTCTGGGGGGCCATCTCCACGGAACTTTCCTACCTCGTGAGCCACCCCATGGCGCTCGTCCTGGGAAAGCAATTCGTGGGGACCCACACAGCGCCCTTTGTCGAAGAAATCTTCAAATCGCTCGTTCTGCTTTATCTCGTTCGCCGCGCCGACACGACGTTTTTCGTCGATGGTGCGGTCTATGGCTTCGCATCGGGGATCGGTTTCGCCATCGCCGAGAACATGCTGTACCTCAGCCGCGTGGATGTGGAGACCGGATTGATTCTCGGCACCACGCGCGCCTTCGTCTCCTCGGTGATGCATGGCAGCACGACGGCGTTCGTCGGCATCGCGGTCGCTGGGTTTCCCCTCGGTCGCGTGAATCATCCATTGCTTGCCTGGGTCATTGGTCTTACGGTCGCGATCGCTTGCCACACGGCCTATAACAATACCGCCTTCCATCACTTTGTCTTTGCACAAACCGGCCTTTTAGTCCTTGCCGGTATCGCGTTTACCGCACTACTGCTCGTCGCGGCGGCCATCATGTGGGGCTTGCGCCGGGAGCGCCAGCGGTTGCGCAAGTCGCTCGGGGTACAGGCGGGCGTGTCGAAGGGAGAGGCAATGCTAGTGCAGCGCATCGACGATCTGGATGATCTGCTTGCGCCGGTGGAGGCGCGTTTTGGCGAAATCAAGCGCGAACAGGTCGCCAGCGTCCTCCTTCTCGGAGCGCAACTGGCGATGAAGCAGGAGCTGATACGGAAAACCAAGGATCCCGAGTTGCGGGCGGAGCTCGCTATACAGATCCCTGAGATGAAGCAGGGTCTAAAACATCTGCGGCACGAAGTGGGCATCTACATCATGTCATACGTGCGCTCGATCATGCCCAAGACGACGTGGTCGCTTTGGGCGCGCCTCGAGCAGATCCTGACGAAAATCGAGGCGCCCCGGACGAATCTCTGGGATGTGCTGCAGGCCAAGCTTGCAGTTCACGATTCGACGGGAACGGGCCTGCATGACAGAATTCAAGCCGAGTTCGTCGCGCGGAAACGAGCCGCAACGCTGGCAACGGAAGGCGAGGAATAGTCACTCGAAGTTATCCAAAGATTCGCGCAAAAGGTGAAAGAATAAGCATCGAAAGGCGGCTCATTCATGGGAGGATCAAACGGTGAAATGTTTTTTCGACGATAACGAAGCCCGCGGGGTCTGCCGTTTTTGCGGCAGAGCCACGTGCAAGGATCACGCCGAGAAACGTCTGCCGTACATCGCGACGATTTTCGTCGGGGCGAACAGTACGCCGAAGGCCGTTGTAGTGGCCGATGCGCTGTGGTGCGGCGCGTGCAAGCCCGAAGCGCAGCCGGTGCCGATGCCGGAAATCTATTGACCCGAACTGCGAGTCGGCTGCGTTTATAGCGGTGACTTCTCGATCTCGGCGTACGCCTTGCGCGCGCTCTGTAGGTTGCGCTGCGCTTTCTTGACCTTCGCGGCGTTGCCGCTCGCTTCGGCCTTCTTGAACTCCGCCTCGCGCCGGTCGATGCGGAGCTGCGCCTGCTCCAGTGCGACCTTGCGCTTCTGCTTGAGCCCGTCGTCGCTGCAATGGACCATTTCGGCGCGAGCGCGATCCAGGCTGGCAAGCTGACGCGTATTGCCCTTGGCCTTGGCTTGAGCGATGTCGGCGTCGAGGCGGCACGCCTTGGCGGCGCAAGGTTCCAGTGAATCGCAGGATGCGGCGGCGCTAGCAAGCGGAGCCGCGACCGAAACGGCGGTCGCGATCGCGATATGGATCGACCAGCAACGCCAAATCATCGGCTTCCCTTTTTCGGCGCGAGTACCGACTAGCCTATCGCGATCCGTGCTCCCCCACAATTGTCGCTTGGAATACGCGGCGTCGTCCGAAGGGCGCCCTCGCAATACGACTCTTTCGGTGCCACTGGGCTGACGTCCTACGCCTATTGCATTTCGTCCTACATTATTTTCGGAAGGCTCCCTATTTTCATGGTGCACGTCCCGGCCCATGCTGGCACTGAATCGATGGCTGTTTCGGGAGTGTTGAGGTGTTGCCGCTGTCGCGACTTGTATTCGGATTGCTCGGATTGGCAACTCTGGGCCACGCGCAGGACATCCATAAATGTGCGGGTGCCGGGGGCCTCGTATACCGGGATACGCCTTGCGCCGCCGGCCAGGAGGAACAGCCCTATACGTCGGGCGCAAAGAAAGAAAATCAGCGTTCCGAATCCATTGCCGGCCCGCGATCACAGCCGATGGGCCGTCAGGCTGCAAACTCCTACGCCGGTACACCGTTTGCCGCGACAACGCTATTCATCGGTATGACGGACACGCAGGTGCTCAATCTCCCAAGCTGGGGCCGCCCCGCCCAAATCCAGCGCAGCAAGGCAAGGCAGGGATGGCGCGAAGAGTGGGTGTACAAAAGTCCGGGAGATGAGTGGCACCTCCTTTATTTCGAAAACGGCCGTCTTGCTGCGCGCGAAGATGTGCCGTCACCATCGATCCAGGCTCGAGTCTCGTCTGCGCAGTAGGTTCCACCACCGCTTGTCTTCCGCAAGTCAGCGCAACCGAATGATCCCAGGGCATGCGATGCAGGCTGCGTTCTGTAGGCGCATTTCCGCCTGCCGTCATCCGTTCACTGGAATACGACTTCAAAGCTTTAGCGGCTTCCCGTATCCAGTCAGCTCGAGATAGCCGCGGCCGATCTCGCGCCCTGGCTGAACTGCGCGCACGGCGCCTTCCCAGTAAATCGTGCCGATGCCGGTCCGTGCATCGAGTTCCTGATCGTCCATGAGCGGCTCCAAGGCGCACTCCATGGCGCCGGCGCGGACAGTCATCGCGACCGGATAATCGATTTGTGTGCGAGGAGAACGCCATCGACGCTGCGGCGTAAATTGAATCTCGGTCGGCGCGAAGCTGCGCACGCCTCCATCGCGGGCGCGATGGCTGCCGCCCGCCCACAGCGCACCGCCGGAGCGATCGCGCATGCGGAAGGCCATCAGAGCGCCGCCGTCGTCGAGGTTGATGCCGATCCAATCCCAGCCGGTGGCGTCCGCCGCCATGTACTCGCTCGACCATTCGTGATCGAGCCAGGCGGCGCCCGTAACGTTCGCATCGCGGTCACCGGCTGCGACCTGCCCCGTCACGGCGAGCTGCGGCTGACTGTAGTAATAACTCGCTTGGAGCGGATTCGGGCCTTTGCGTGACACGCCGGCGTCACCCTGAAGCAATACCGGTTGCGTCGGCGCGAACCGAAGATCGAGGTGGAAATCCCGTGCGGCGATCCGCGCGCGGTAGCTGCCTTCGATGAGCTGCAGCGACCAATCTCCGATCCACACGTTGGTCGTGCCTTCGAGCGCCGCGGCGATGTCGAAGCCCGCACGCGCGGCCCGCTGGTCGTGGCGCAACCGTCCATAACGAGGATCGGCGATGGCGGCGTGCGCAAACAGAAGTTGGCGTGCTGCGAACCGGCTCGGACTATCTTCCGCAACCCCGGGGCGATGGCGGAAGAAGGTGACCTGGAAGCCGGCGGCATTGCCGGTCGTATCTTGGAGCCAGCCGGTGACGTACCACCATTCGTTGCGAAAGGCGGGATGGCTGCCGTAGTCCTGCGGAAACCGCAGCGGCCGGCCCACCGTTACTTCTGGATATGGGTTTGCTGCGCGGGCCTTGGCGGGCAAAAGCAGCATAGGGCTCGCGAGGAAGGCACGTCGCTTCATTGCGATGTCCGCGGTCGACGACGACGATGGCTCACCAATCGTCCTTTACGGCCCGTACGACGTGATCGCTCATTGCCGCACGCCCGCTCGCCCAGGCCGTAAGCGTCGAAAGCGCGAGCACCACGAGCGCGGCCGTGGCGAGCGTCGCCCACGGAACCGAAACGCCCATGCCCCAATGGAACGATTGCCGGTTGACGACATGAATGAGGATGAGACTGATGGCTGCGCCGAGGCCCAGCCCAACGACGAGGCCGATACCGCTCACGGCCAGCCCTTCGCTGGCGAGCATTGCGCCGACCTGTCGCCGCGTCATGCCGATGTGCCTCAGTACGCCGAACTCGCGCCGCCGCGCCAGCACGAGTGCGCCGAATGACGACGACAACCCGAGCAGGCCAATCACCACCGCAGCGAGCTCGAGCGCGTAGGTGACCGCGAACGTGCGGTCGAAGATCTTGAGCGAGAAGTCGCGGATTTCGCCGGGCCCGGCGACGTCCAGCTTGTCGCCCCCCGGGACCTCGCGCGCGATCGCCCGGCTTACTTGGTCGAGATCGGTACCCGGCGCGAGCCAGAGAGCGCCGTTCGTCGCCCTTCGGTCGCCGGTGAGGGCGACATAGCGTTCGCGCTCGATCACGACCGCTCCCTGAGGCCGCGCGTAATCGCGCCATACGCCCGCGACCGTGAACGCAGTCGGTTTGCCTGCGATCGGTATGGCGACGATTTTATCTACCGTGAAGTCATACAAATCGACCATGGCTTCGTTGACCCAGATCGGCGGCGGCGCCTCCACGGGCGGCGTCGACGGAGCACCCACCAATGCCAGTCTCCGACCCGGATCGGCCGGGTCGACATTCCTCGCGAGCAGTACGACCCGCGGCCGCGACGCGTCGAGCAGAAGCTGCTGCTCGCGGACAAACTCGGCGCGCCGCACGCCTGGAAGCGCAGCGATTCGCATCTGGTCCGCGGGCGTCATGTACGAGGTGTCGCCCGCCGCGGCGGCTCGAACGTAGACGTCCGCCGGGAGGATGCGCTCGAGCCAGACGTCGAGCGCATCGCGGAATGACGTCACCATGATTGCCATCGATATCATCAGACTCATGCTGGCGACGATCGCGGCCAGGCTCACTGCAGCCTGTCCGGGGGCGCCACGCAGCTGCAAGAGCGCAAGCCGTGACGCCGCGTCGCGCGGCGAGGGAATGACCGCGAGAGCCGCCGCAGCGATTCGCGGCATGAGCATCAGGGTGCCGATGAGGAGCAGCGCGATCGCGAGATAACCGAACAGCGGCAGTCCGGCCACCGGCGGCAGGAACGAGGCGAGCGCACCCGCCGCGATCGCGGCTGCGCCGGGCCAGATCGGGCGCAACCGGGCGAACGCGCGCTCTTCGTCCCCCGCCTTGAGCGCCTGCGCCGGCGAGGCGCGCGCCGCTTCGAACGCCGGCACCACGCTGCCGAGCAGCGCGGCCGCGACGCCCAGCCCGAAGCAAAGTACCAATGCGAACGGAGCAGGAACGAGCGCTGGCGCAACGCCGCGAAAATAGCCCGATCCGAGATCGGGACCGATAAGCCGTACAGCGGCCTCGGCCAGCACGTATCCGGCGCCGAGCCCGAGCGCGCTGCCCGCCGCACCGATCAACGCACCCTCGGCGAGCAGCGCGGCTACCAGGCGCCGGCGCGTTACGCCGAGCACCCGCAGCAACGCGAACTGCGCGCGCCGCCGGACCACCGCCAACGCCTGCGTCGAGAAGACGAGCAAGCCTCCCGTAAAGAGCGCCACGAGCGCGAGGACGTTCATATTGACGCGGTAGGACCGCGACACGCTCGCGCTGGCCGCGAGGCTCGCGTCGGGAGGCTCGACGGCGATGCCGGCGGGCAGGCGCTGCTGGAGCCTGTCGCGAAACGCGGCAAGATCGACGCCGGGCTTAAGGCGCAGATCGATGCGCGTGATCGAACCCAGCCAGTCGAAGTTCGATTGCGCGCCGGCGATATCCATCACCGCGAAGCGCTGTTGCTCTGCGGCCGAAGCGAGGCCCGCGACGGTGAGCGTCGCATCGCGCAGCGCAACCTGGAAGCTCAACGCTCCGCCGGCAGCGACATCGAGCCAGCGCGCTGCGGCGGGGGAAAGAAACAGCAGGTCCGGGCGGAAAAGATCGAGGCGGTCGGCTGCGTCGGGGATCAATCCGGGCTGGATCTCGGCCGCGCGGAAAGCATCGATGCCGATGATCTTCAGCACGTCTTCGCGGCGGGCGAGCTTCGCATCGATTTCCACGACCGGGCTCGCCACCGCCACCTCAGGCAGCCGCGAGAGCTCGGGATACAGGCTGTCGTCGAAACCACTCCGCGGTCCGCGGACTTGCAGATCGGCGTCGCCCGCAAGTGTCCGGACACCGAGCGCCAGCTCGTTTTGCGCCGACTGAGTGATGAGCTGTACCGCGTAGCCGAGCGCGACGCCGAGCGCGATAGCGAGCACCGACAAGATGCTGCGCGTCTTGTTCTGCGCGAACGCGCCGGCCAAGATCACCTTGAGCGCTGCCATTGCCGAAAGCATCGAAGCTCAGCCCGGCGCGCGCTCGCGCAGTCCATGGGGCGTCAGCAGCAGCGTGCGGTCGCAGGTTTCCGCAGCCATGCGCGAATGAGTGACCAAAATTCCTGCCGCACCGTTTGCCTTGACCTGTTCGCGGAGCACGCGGAGAACTTGGCTCGCAGTTTCGGGATCGAGGTTGCCGGTGGGCTCGTCGGCCAGCACCAGACGCGGACCGTGGACCAGCGCACGGGCGATCGCGACGCGTTGCAACTCGCCTCCGGAAAGCTCGCGCGGCGGACTTGCCGCACGCTCGGCGAGACCTACGGCTGCAAGCGTCGCCGCGACCCGGCGCACAGCATCGTCGTCGGCAATGCCGAGCAGCGACAGGGGCAATGCAACGTTCTGCCCGACGTCGAGATAGGGCAGGATGTGGAACGCCTGGAACACGAAACCCATTTGCGTGCGGCGCAGACGCGTGAGCGCGTCGTCGTCGAGCGCCGTGAGCTCGGTGTCGCCGAGCTTGATCGAGCCCGAATCGGCGCGGTCGAGGCCCGCAACGAGATTGAGCAGCGTCGACTTGCCGATGCCCGACTCGCCCATCACTGCGACGTAATCGCCGGCCTCGAGCTCGAGGTCGACGTCGGTGAAGACGGTCCGCGGCCGCGGCCCGCCGTAGCGCTTGGTCAGGCCGTGGACGGAAAGCATGACCGAGCGTAGCGGCTGGCGCTCGACGTGGCAAGCCGCAGTGCGTTATGCAGGTTGATGCGCCACGCAGCGTGCGGTCACAGAAAAAGGCCGCAGCGCCGCGGGCGACGAACGGTAGAGCTCATCGGAAAAAAGGCCCGGCGATCGCCGGGCCTTGTATCGGATCGGACCGAACCCGGCGTCCTGCCGTTTGCGGTCCGACGTGTGTTATCGGGGCGCGTCAGCCTTCGTCGTCCCAATGGCCTGCCCGATAATGCCATCTCTCACCACGGCGCTCCAGCACATACGGACGCCACTCATGACCTTCGCGGGAGCGGAGGAACTGACCATCGACCCATACGTACGCGGACCCGTTCCACGCATAGTGCCCGGGCTCGTAGACATAACCTTCCCGAGGTGCGGGCGCAACCTCGACGCGCGCGGCCGGGGGCGCGACGCCGATTTCCACATCGATGAATTTCGCCGCTTGTCCCACTGCGGCGAAGCCAAGCGAGCCGACGGCCAGCATCAAAGCGCCAACAATATTTCGCACATTCATAATATCTCCTTGTCTTCGATCGCTCCCCAAACAAACACTGTCATACCGCTCGGTTCCGGGGACGCACAGCAAAGACCGGAGCCTTCGCGGCCGAGTTGCAAGGCGAAGAGCCCGCTCATGAAATACGGACGCCGTCCTACGGCCGCCTCGGACTCTTTCTGACAGGAAGCGCGAAGCAGACGTTCGCGTATGACCGAGTGCTAGTATTCCCCGGTGTCGGGCGCGAGTCAGTTGCAGGCAGTGGCCCATAGCAAACGACTATCGCATGCGGTCGTCGGGAGGCAAGATGGCGGACTACAAGAAGCTCTTCGATCTCACCGGGCGCAAGGCGCTGGTGCTCGGCGCCGCTTCGGGCATCGGCAAAGCGTCGGCGGAAGCACTCGGCGCGCTTGGTGCAGAAGTCCACTGCGCCGATATCGACCTCGCACAAGCCGAGGCTACCGCGGCGGCGATCCGAGGCGATGGCGGCAGGGCGGACGCTTCGCGCGCGGACGCGGCAAGCGGCAGCGAGATCGCGGCCCTCGTCGCGCGGGCGAAAACCGCGCTTGGTCGCATCGACATCGCCGTGACGACGCCGGGAATCAATATCCGCAAACTGATCCTGAACTACAGCGAGGCCGATTTCGATCGCATCGTCAACCTCAATGTCAAGGGAACCTTCTTCTTCTTCCGCGAGATCGGCCGCATCATGGTCGAGCAGAAGAGCGGAAGCATCATCGCCTCGTCCTCGGTGCGAGCCTTCACCATCGAGCCGGGGCTCGCGGTCTACGGCGCGACCAAGGCGGCGATTTCGCTTCTGGTCAAGGGTTTCGCCGCCGAAGTCGGGAGCTACGGAGTCCGCGTCAATGCGATCGCGCCCTCGATCATCGAGACGCCGCTTTCCGCCCCGATCAAGACCCGTCCCGACATCTACGACACCTACGCCAGGCACACCGTCATCGGGCGCTGGGGCCAGCCGCCGGAAGTCGGCAGCGCGGTCGCATTCCTGGCGTCCGACGCCGCGAGCTACATCAGCGGCAGCACGCTTTTGATCGACGCGGGCTGGACCGCAATCGACGGTCCGCCGACGGGGCTGACGCAGGTCGGCTAAGAATCTTGCGCCGCGGTCCGTACCGGTTCTTCGCCCGTACGCAAACGAAAAAAAGCCCGGTTGCCCGGGCTTCTCTTACCTGTAATTCGAGCGGCTCAGTCGAGCGGCTTGATATTGGTCGCCTGGTCCCCTTTGGGGCCGGTCGTTACGTCAAAGGACACCTTCTGGTTTTCGCGGAGGCTCTTGTGTCCTTCGCCTTGAATCGCCGAGAAGTGTGCAAACAGGTCCTTGCCGCCGCTATCGGGCGTGATGAAACCAAAGCCCTTGCCGTCGTTGAACCATTTTACTGTACCTGTACCCATGTCTACTTTTCCTGTAATGATGAAATGACGGGCTTCACGCCCGGTGCCGGAACATCAAGGGAGAGAGAAAGACCTGAAGAAGTGCCGCCTGAGCGGCTACGATGGACTGACAATTCGCTTGAGGAACCTGCACTTACGTTGTACACGCATCCTGGCGATGCGTCAAATCGTTTTTTGTCGGATTCTGGGATTCGAGCTCAATACCGGTATATAGTCGCAATATGTGCCGCTCGAAGCCTTGGCGAGAATCCGTACGGCGTCTTCCATATTTGATCAACGGAGCCCGATCGTGAGCGCAAGCGCCGCGTCCGGGGCCAGCTGCGCCTCGCCGATGTTGCGCGATCGATTCCTCAATGCGCTCGATGCCAGCGATGACGCGTTGCTCCGCGATCTGGCCAGGCATCTGCAAAGCTGCACCAATACTCTCCCCAGCACCACCTGCACACTGCTCGGGCTTCCGGAAGGAAGCACGTATGCCGTGGGTGCCCTCGCAGTGATCAAGCGGCAATCATGACCAAACAGACGGCTGACATAGATTCCGGCGCAACCGCGCTTTCCGCGATGCGCTCCGCGGTGAACGATTACGCCGATACCGGACCGATCGCCACGACCGAGGAGTTCAAAGCTGCGCTGCTTGCCACGCGCGATTGGATCGGGATCTCGCCGACCCAGTTGCAAATGCTCCAGGCGCAATGTCGCGCGCCCGATGCCACGATCACCGCGGCGCAGCTCGCGGATCAGCTCAGGTTCAAGAATTTCGCCGCCGCGCGTCTGCAGTACGGCACGCTTGCCCGCGCCGTGGCCGAGAAGCTCGGCTACGCACCGCCCCAGAAAGGCAAAGGCGCGGTCCGCTGGTGGTTCGCGCTGTCGATCGGACAAGACGGGCATGACGACTCCGGCGATGGTCAGCTCAAATGGACCATGCGACCGGAGCTGGTTGCGGCGCTGCGCGCAATGAAATGGGCGTGAACTTGTACCGGAGCCAACGCGTTCATTGACGGCTGCGCTGGATCAGGTCACGGCGTGGCGTACGTTCAAGACCCGCTTACCCTTCGGGTAATCAAGCGAGGCAGCGATACGGCTTGATGCTGACCCATCGATGTCGCGCGCTCGCCCGATTTTTGTCGAATCGCCTTCGCTAGACCACAACCGACATGAGCTTTGCCCGGGAGAAGAACCTGCGGCATTTCTAGACCGGTAGTAACGGCGAACTAACGCCGGGCGCGGGAACGCGAGGACGGCAGCCCCGGCCTTTTGACCCAGCGCGCTTGGGCTTCGTGACGCACGCGTTACGGCAGACATGCCGGGTTCGCTTGGCTGACGAAGCGCGCGAGTGCTGCGTTGGTTCGGTGCTCAGGGCAGCATCGTTTCCCGGGCGCGCGGCACCCTCGCAGCAATGCCGTCGCGCAGATATTCGATGGCCGCCTGGACACCGCCCGCGCGGTGCGGCACGCGGGTGAGCCCCAATCCCATCTCGACACCGCATAGCGTGCCGCAGAGCATGAGGTCGTTGAAAAAACCGAGGTGGCCGATGCGAAACACCTTGCCCGCGAGCCGCCCCAGGCCCGTGCCGAGCGACAGGTCGAAGCGCTCCAGCGCCTTGCGGCGGAAAATGTCGGCGTCGTGGCCCTCAGGCATCACGATCGCGGTCAGCGAGTCGCTGTACTCGTCGGGGTTCCGGCACAGTATCTCGAGTCCCCATGCGCGCGCCGCACGCCGCGTCGCTTCGCCGTGGCGACGGTGGCGCGCGAATACCGCGGACAGGCCTTCCGCGAGCAACATGTCGATCGCTTCGTGCAGGCCGTAGAGGAGGTTGGTCGCGGGCGTGTAGGGAAAATATCCGTCGCGGTTGCTCGCGATGATCTCGTCCCAGCTCCAGTACGAACGCGGCAGGCGCGCGGCCTTGCTCGCCGCGAGCGCCTTGTCGCTGACGGCATTGAACGAGAGCCCCGGCGGCAGCATCAACCCCTTCTGGGATCCCGCGACGGTCACATCGACGCCCCATTCCGCGTGGCGGTAGTCCATCGAGGCGAGCGACGAGATCGTGTCGACCATGAACAGCGCCGGATGCTTGACGCGGTCGATCGCCTCGCGAATGAGCGGAATGCGGCTGGTGACTCCCGTTGAGGTCTCGTTGTGCACGACCATCACCGCCTTGTAGCGGTGCGCCTTGTCGGCGGCGAGCTTGGTTTGCACGACCGCCGGATCGACGCCGCTCCGCCAATCGCCGTCGACGAAGTCCACCTCCAGGCCCAGCCTGCCGGCCATCTTGCGCCAGAGTGTCGCGAAGTGACCGGTCTCGAACATCAGCACGGGGTCGCCCGGCGAGAGCGTATTGACCAGCGCCGCCTCCCATGCGCCGGTGCCGGAAGCGGGGTAGATGATGACGGCCCCGGCGGTCTGGAAGATCTTCTTGAGGCCTTCGAGTATCTCCAGCGTCAGCCGCGCAAACTCGGGACCCCGGTGATCGATGGTCGGATGATCGAGCGCGCGCAGAACGCGATCGGGGACATTGGTTGGTCCTGGAATCTGCAGAAAATGGCGGCCGCTTGGATGATCGTCGAGGCGAAGCATGGGACTTTCCGGACGCGGGGCAAGCGCCTATTGTATACAGGTCACGCCGCCGCGCGCTTCAGGACGCGCAGGAGAACGCGAGTGAGTAGCCCTGTCGAGCACACCGTGCACATGGATTCGCGACTGGCGCGAGCGCTAGACGCGACCCAGCTCGCGCGACGCCTGCGCGCGGAATGCCGAGGCGATGTCTTGTTCGATCGCGCGGCGCGCGGCCGTTACGCGACCGATGCGTCGATCTACCAGATTTTCCCCATCGGCGTCGTCGTCCCGTGCGACGAGGCCGACGCCAGCGCCGCGCTCGCGGTCGCGCGCGATCAAGGCGTGCCCTTGCTGCCGCGCGGCGCGGGCTCGTCGCAATGCGGCCAGACGGTCGGCGAGGCGCTGGTGATCGATCACAGCAAGGCCCTGAAAGAGATCGGCCAGCTCGACCTCGATGCGCTGACGATTAGCGTACAGCCCGGTGTCGTGCTCGATCGGTTGAACACGTATCTGCAGCCGCACGGGCTTTGGTTTCCGGTCGACGTGAGCACCTCCGCGCAGGCGACGATCGGCGGGATGGCTGGCAACAATTCATGCGGGTCGCGCTCGATCGAGTACGGCAACATGGTGCACAACGTGCTCGGCATCGACGCGATCCTCGCCGACGGAAGCGAAGTGACGTTCGGAACACTGGAGTCGATGTCGCGCACGGGCCACGCCGGCGGACTCGTCGAGGGGCTGGCCGCGATCGGCGCGCGCGAGCGCGACGAGATCGCGCGCACGTTCCCACGCGTGTTGCGCCGTGTCGGCGGCTACAACCTCGACGTCTTCAACCCGCAGAGTGTTCGTCCGTATACGGCCGACGGGTCGGTCAATCTGGCGCATCTGCTGGTGGGTTCCGAGGGCACGCTGGCATACTTCGCGCGGCTTAAGCTCAAGCTTGCGCCGCTGCCGCGGAACAAGGTTCTCGGGATCGTAAACTTTCCCTCCTTCTATCGCGCCATGGAGGTGGCGCGCCACATCGTCGAGCTGAAGCCCACCGCGGTCGAGTTGGTCGATCGCACGATGATCGATCTGGCGCGCGCCAACCCCGTGTTTCAGCCGATCATCGAGCGCGTGCTCGTCGCCGCGCCGGAGGCCATCCTGCTGGTCGAGTTCGCGGGCGCCGATGCCGCCGCGCAGAAAGCCCGGCTCGCGCAATTATTCGAGCTCATGGGCGATCTGGGCTTGCCCGGATCGGTTGTCGCGATCGCGGAGCCCGCGGCGCAGAAGGCGCTGTGGGAGGTACGCAAGGCCGGGCTCAACATCATGATGTCGATGAAGGGCGACGGCAAGCCGGTGTCCTTCATCGAGGATTGCGCGGTACCGCTCGAGCACCTCGCCGATTACACCGCGCGCTTGACCGAAATCTTTCGCAAGCACGGCACACAGGGCACCTGGTACGCGCACGCCAGCGTCGGCACGCTGCACGTGCGGCCGATCCTCGACATGCGCCGCGACGGCGCGGCGAAGATGCGCGCGATCGCCGAAGAAGCCTCCGCGATGGTGCGCGAGTACAAGGGCGCTTATTCCGGCGAGCACGGTGACGGCCTGTGCCGCGGCGAATGGGTCGCGTGGCAGTTCGGACCGGCGATCGGCAAGGCGTTCGCCGAAATCAAGGCGCTGTTCGATCCGGACAATCGCATGAACCCGGGCAAGATCGTCTCCCCGCCGAAGATGGACGATGCGACGCTGTTCCGCTTCGGGCCGGGCTACCGACGCGCCACGCTCGTGCCGCGGCTCGATTGGTCGACATGGGACGTCGATCGCGATCCCGTGACCGGCCGCGAGAGCGCCCCGGGCACCGGGGGCGACGACTCGGGCGGGCTCGCGAAGGCAGTCGAGATGTGCAACAACAACGGCCATTGCCGCAAGTTCGACGCCGGCACGATGTGCCCGAGCTATCGCGTCACGCGCGACGAGCAGCACACCACGCGCGGGCGGGCCAATACGTTGCGGCTCGCGCTCAGCGGCCAGCTCGGCAACGAAGATCTCTCCGGCGAGGCGGTGCACGCGGCGCTCGAGCTGTGCGTTTCATGCAAGGGCTGCAAGCGCGAGTGTCCGACCGGGGTGGATATGGCGCGGCTCAAGATCGAAGCGCTCGCCGCGTATCGGGCTCGCCACCGCCTGTCCCTCGGCGAGTGGGTCGTCGCCTTTTTGCCCCGCTACGCGCCGTACGTTGCCAGCGTGCCCACGTTCGCGAATCTGGGCAAACGTGTTCCCGGCGCGGCGGCGCTGTTGCAATGGTTGCTCGGCTTCTCGCCACGGCGGAGGCTCCCGCGCTGGCAGGGCGATTATTTGCGCGGCGCCGCGAGGCGGACGCCGGCGGACGACGCAACGCGCGAGGTCGTCCTTTTCATCGACACGTTCACCAACTACTTCGCCGTCGAGAGCGCCCGCGCCGCGCGGCGCGTGCTCGAAGCCGCGGGCTATCGCGTGCATATGAACGCCGTTGCCCGGGGGCGACCGTTGTGCTGTGGACGGACGTTTCTCTCCGCGGGGCTGGTCGACGCCGCGAAGGCGGAAGCGCGGCGCACATTGGACGCTCTGCTGCCGTTTGTGCGCCGCGGTGTGGCGATCGTCGGCCTCGAGCCGTCGTGTCTGCTTTCCATGCGCGACGAGTTTCTGACCTATCGCTTCGGCGAGGATGCGGCGCTGCTCGCGCGCCACGCGCTGCTGTTCGAAGAGTTCCTGCTGCGCGAGCGCGAGGCCGGCCGGCTGGAACTCGTGCTGCGGCCGCTCGCGGCCGCAGCGCTCGTCCATGCGCACTGCCATCAGAAAGCGTTCGCGGCGGCTCGATCGATGGAGGTGGTGCTGGGGTGGATCCCGGGACTCGTAGCGCATCCGGTGGAGACGAGCTGCTGCGGCATGGCTGGCTCCTTCGGTTACGAGGCGCGGCACTACGAGATCTCGATGCGGATGGGGGAGGCCGCGCTGCTGCCTGCCGTGCGCAATGCCGCACCGAAGACGCTGATCGTCGCCGACGGTTTCAGTTGCCGCCAACAGATGCGCGATGGCACCCGCCGCAGACCGCTGCACGTGGCGCAAGTGCTCGAGCGAGCGCTGGTGTGCTGAGTCAGGAGTTCCGAAGTTAAAGGAGTCGCGAACTATCGAGCGAACTACTGACTCAGCACACTAGATCCGTCGTTCGGAAGTCTTAAGGAACCTAACCCGGCGCGAACCTGCCGGCGGTTCAGCGGGCGAGCAGTAGTCCGAGCTCATGTGCGGCCGCGCGCAGCGGAGGCAGGAACTTCGACTCCATCTCCGCGACCGGCACGCGCGACGATTGGGTGCCGACATTGATCGCGGCCACCGAGCGACCTTCGCGATCGCTGACCGGAACCGCGATCGAACGCAGCCCGATCTCGAGTTCCTGATCGACCACGGCGTAACCGTCGCTGCGGACGGTATTCAGCACGGCCTTGAGCTCGTCGGCGGTCGATACGGTTCGGGTCGTGAGCTTGACGAGCTTCACGCGCGAGAGGTAGAGATCGAGCTCGGCGGCGGAAAGACCGGCAAGCAGTACGCGGCCCATCGAGGTGCAGTATGCGGGCAGCCGGCTTCCGATGCCGAGGTCGATCGACATGAGGCGCGTGGTGGTGCTGGAGCGCGCGATGTACAAGATTTCGTCGCCCTCCAGCACGGCGAGCGAGCTCGATTCGTGCAGGGCGCTGGTGATCTGATCGAGTAACGGCTGCACCGCGTAGACCAGCGGCGTGGAGGAGAGATAGGCGTATCCTAGCGCGAGCATCCGCGGCCGCAGTGCGTATGTGCGGCCGTCTTCGGTGCCGACATAGCCCAGCATCGAAAGCGTGTACAGGCAACGACGCACTGCGGCGCGCGGAATGGCGGTACGCTGGCTTAGTTGCGCGATGGTCAGGTGACGTCGCTGCTGCGTGAACGCCCGGATCACCGCAAGACCACGGGCGAGCGAGGCCATGAAGTTCGGGTCCCCGGCGTATCCCTGGATTTCGAGCGCCGGCGTGACAGCAGGCTTGTTCGGCGCGATCATGTTCGCCGTCGCTGGTTTGGCGGCGCGAGCGACGCGAGTGGTCGATGCGGCTTTTGCCATCGGTTTCCCTTCGACGCAAAGCTCAGCCATTGGGCGATAACCGCACATCTTAACGATAATCGCCCTTGACGCGCCGGTCGTGTTCGCTTAACGTGTTCGTTCAACGCACAATAATCCGATAATCGCACGAAAGCCTACGGCAAGCAAGTGAACTTGGTCCGATGCGGGCCCGAAGGTGCATTGAGAGGACCGAATGATCAACAAAGTCATTGCCTCCGCCGCCCTGGCGGTTGCCGATATCCCGAATGGGGCGACCGTCATGATCGGTGGGTTTGGAACCGCGGGCATGCCCTCCGAGCTCATCGACGCGCTTATCGCCAAAGGCTCGAAAGATCTGACCATCGTCAACAACAATGCGGGCAACGGGGACAGCGGCCTGGCCGCGCTCCTCAAGGCGCGGCAAGTGAAGAAGATCATCTGCTCCTTTCCGCGGCAGACCGACTCATGGGTATTCGACGGGCTCTACAAGACGGGCGATATCGAGCTCGAGCTGGTGCCGCAAGGCAATCTGGCCGAACGCATCCGCGCCGCCGGGGCGGGTATCGGCGCGTTCTACACGCCGACCGGCTACGGCACGCCGCTTGCCGAGGGCAAGGAAACGCGGCACATCGATGGCCGGGACTATGTGCTCGAATACCCTATCCATGCCGACTTCGCGCTCATCAAGGCGCTGCGCGGTGACCGCTGGGGCAACCTCGTTTATCGCAAGACCGCGCGCAATTTCGGCCCGATCATGGCCGCTGCCGCAAAATGCACGATTGCGCAGGTGCGCGAGATCGTCAATCTCGGCGATCTCGATCCCGAGAACGTCGTCACACCGGGAATTTTCATTCAGCGCGTGGTCGAAGTGCCGGCGGCGGCGAAGCTGATGGCGACTCCGGGCGCCGCGGCCTGATACGATTCCTCGATCCGGCAGGAGCATGCGATGAAACGCTTTACCCGTGACCAGATGGCGGCGCGCGTTGGCCGCGATATCCCTAGCGGCGCCTACGTCAATCTCGGCATCGGCCTGCCCACCATGGTGGCGAATCACTTGCCCCAAGATCGCGAGATCATCCTGCACACCGAAAACGGCCTGCTCGGCATGGGACCCGCGCCGGAGAAGGGCGCCGAGGACGCCGACCTCATCAACGCCGGCAAGCAGCCGGTGACGTCCCTGCCCGGCGCCTCGTTCTTCCATCACGCCGATTCGTTCGCGATGATGCGCGGCGGGCATCTTGACTTCTGCGTGCTCGGCGCGTTCCAGGTGTCGGTGACGGGCGATCTCGCCAATTGGCACACGGGCGCGCCGGACGCCATTCCCGCCGTCGGCGGCGCGATGGATCTCGCCATCGGCGCGAAGCGCGTCTACGTGATGATGGAGCACCTCACCAAGAAGGGCGAGTCGAAGATCGTCGCGCGCTGCAGTTATCCGTTGACAGGGGTCGGCTGCGTCAACCGCATTTTCACGGATCTGGCCGTGCTCGACGTCACCCCGGAAGGACTCAAGGTGCTCGAGCGGGCGCCTGAGCTCTCGTTCGAAGAGCTGCAACGGCTGACCGGCGTGCCGCTTATCGACGCGCCTGCGGCAGTCGCCGCCTGAACAGTGCAGCGCCATCGCGGAGACAACATGCCTGAAGCCTTTATTTGCGACGCCGTGCGCACGCCGTTCGGCCGTTACGGCGGCAGCCTTTCGACGGTGCGTCCCGACGATCTCGGCGCGGTGCCGATCAAGGCGCTTGTCGAGCGCAATCCGGGCGTGGACTGGAGCGCCGTCGACGACGTCGTCTACGGCTGCGCCAACCAGGCCGGCGAGGACAATCGCAACGTCGCGCGCATGTCGCTCTTGCTTGCCGGCCTGCCGCAGGAAGTGCCCGGCTCGACGGTCAACCGCCTCTGCGGGTCGAGCATGGACGCCATCGGCATCGCGGCGCGCGCGATCAAGAGCGGCGAGGCCGGGCTCATGATCGCCGGCGGCGTGGAGAGCATGTCGCGCGCGCCGTTCGTGATGGGCAAGGCCGAGTCCGCGTTCTCGCGCAGCGCAAAGATCGAGGATACGACCATTGGCTGGCGCTTCGTCAACCCGCTCATGAAGGCGAAGTACGGCATCGATTCGATGCCGGAGACCGCCGAGAATGTCGCCGTCGAGTTCAAGATCTCGCGCGCGGATCAGGACGCATTCGCGTTGCGCAGCCAGCAGCGGACCGCCGCAGCGGTCGCGGCGGGGCGGCTGGCCGAAGAGATCGTGCCGGTGATGATTCCGCAGAAGAAGGGCGATCCGGTGATCGTCGCTCGCGACGAGCATCCGCGCGAGACGACGCTGGAAGCGCTCGCCAAGCTCAAGGGTGTGGTCAAGCCTGACGGCACCGTGACTGCGGGCAATGCCTCCGGCGTCAACGACGGCGCATGCGCGGTGCTGCTCGCTTCGGCCGAGGCCGTAAAGAAGTACGGCTTGAAGCCGAAGGCACAGGTGATCGCTTCGGCGACGGCGGGTGTGCCGCCGCGCATCATGGGCTTCGGCCCGGCGCCTGCGATGCGCAAGGTGCTCGCCAAGGCCGGCCTCAAGCTCGGCGATGTCGACGTCATCGAGTTGAACGAAGCGTTTGCGTCGCAGGCGCTGGCAGTGTTGCGCGATCACGGCATCGCCGACGACGCGGCGCACGTCAATCCGAACGGCGGCGCGATCGCGCTCGGCCATCCACTCGGCGCTTCGGGCGCGCGGCTGGTCACGACCGCGCTCTATCAGCTTGAACGCACGCGCGGCCGCCACGCGCTGTGCACCATGTGCATCGGCGTGGGGCAGGGCATCGCGATCCTCATCAAGCTTGTTTGACCCGCGGTCATTGACACGGAGCGAGACATCGATGAACAAGGCAACCGAAGAGCGAGTCGTGACCAGCGTCACCGGCTATCGCCGGCCGTACTTCGCTACACAGCCGGCGTACCTGTACCCCGG
>DASXQW010000052.1:0-13159 GCA_036506975.1 Casimicrobiaceae bacterium
TTGATCAGCAACGGCCGCGGCGAGCTGCCGATCCTTGGCGAGGGCATCGAACCCGAGCCCGAGGCACGCATCGGCTCGGCCATTTCCATGCTTGCGGGACGCAAACTCACCGCCGGCGATAACTTCGGCGTCATGGTGGGAGAAGGTCTCGCCCACGCGCTCAAGCTCAAGGTCGGCGATAGCGTCAATCTCGTGCTGGCTACGCGCGAAGGCGCGATGAACACGCTGGACTTCAAGCTGGTCGGCGTTTTTCGCAGCCTGTCCAAGGAATACGATGCGCACGCGGTCCGTATTACGCTTCGGGCGGCGCAGGAATTGACCGCAACGTCCGGTGTCAACGCCGTCGTCGTGTTGCTTGCCGCCACCGACCTGACCGCGCGCGCTCGAGCCGATCTCGAGGCGCGCCTTCCGTCCGGATACGAGGTCAAGACCTGGCAGGAGCTCGCCGATTTCTACAACAGTACCGCGGCCCTATACGAGCGCCAATTCGGCGTGCTCCAGGTCATCATCCTGGTGATGGTGCTGCTCAGCGTGGCCAACAGCGTCAACATGACGCTGCACGAGCGCACGCCGGAGTTCGGCATCATGCGCGCGCTTGGTCGCACCGGCCGCGATGTCTTTCGCCTGGCGGTGCTCGAGACAGCGCTCCTCGGTGCCGTCGGCGCCGCGATCGGCGTTGCCGTCGGTGCCGCATTGGCGGCGGTGATCTCGGCGATCGGGATCCCCATGCCGCCACCACCGAATTCAGAGAGCGGCTTCACCGCCGCCATCCAGATCGTGCCCACGATCCTCGCGGCGGCCTTTGCCGTGGGGATTTTGGGGTCGATCGGTGCTGCGCTGCTGCCGGCGCGCCACCTGGCGCGCACCCCGGTCGCCGAAGCGCTGCGACGCGGCATGTAGCGGCGGACGCGATGACTTCCTCAAACGAGCGCAGTGCAGCGAGTATCGTGCATTCATTGCCGAAGCGCTATGGCGGCATTGGCGCCCGCTCGCGGCATCCCAAGCGAGTATTGGTGCGGGTCGAGAACGTCAGCAAGCAGTACCGCCTGGACGATCAACTGGTGCCGGCACTCAACTCCGTCAATCTCAATATCGAGCAAGGCGTGTTCATGGCCATTGCCGGCCCATCCGGAAGCGGCAAGTCGACGCTGCTCAATCTCATTGGCTGCATCGATACGCCTACGAGCGGGCGCGTCTTCATCGGTGACCAGGATGTTTCGAGCGAGAGCCCGGACCAACTCGCGCCGTTGAGGGCCCGTACCATCGGTTTCATCTTTCAGACGTTCAATCTGCTCCCGGTCCTTTCGGCCGAGGAAAACGTCGAGTACCCGTTGCTGCAATTCAAGGAGTTGTCCGCGGCCGAGCGGCAACGGCGTGTGCGGCGCTATCTCGATGTCGTCGGACTGAGCGACTTCGCGCATCATCGCCCCAATCAGCTGAGCGGAGGCCAGCGCCAACGCGTCGCGATTGCGCGAGCGCTGGTCGTGCATCCGAAGATCATTCTCGCGGACGAGCCCACCGCGAACCTCGATCACAAGACCGGTGGACGCATCTTGCGTCTCATGCGCAGGATCAATCGGCAAACGGGCACGACGTTCGTATTCTCGACGCATGACCAGCGCGTAATCGACATGGCCATCCGTCGAGTGGATCTTGAGGACGGCGAAATCGTTCGTCTCGGAGTTCGCGTCGGCAAGGAATGGGTTTATGCGATGGAGCGCGTGATTGATTCGGCGGCCGACAGTGAGGAGGACGATGCCTGAGCCGAGGCCCATGACGCAGGATGTGCTTGCGCATGGCGGCCTCACCGATTGAATGTGCGCTCGACGCCGAAGCAATGTCAGCGACCGGGTTTTCGGAATTCGCTTTCTCCGATGGGGACATCGAGCATGGTGTGTTCCGGACCGGAGGCGGCCCGGGGGTCGTGATCATGCACGAGCTGCCCGGCATGACCGAGGCGTGCACTGATTTCGCCAGAGAAGTTGCCCGCGAATTCACGGTGTTCCTGCCACTGATGTTCGGCAAGCCCGGCGATTACGCTCCTCTTCGCTCTCTCGCCCGGCTTTGCATTGGCCGGGAATTCAAGCTATTTGCGCATCGCGGCGGGAGCCCCATCGCGGACTGGCTGCGAGCGCTTTGCAGGAAGGTCCATGCGGAATGCGGCGGGCCCGGTGTCGGAGTGATCGGGATGTGTCTTAGCGGGAACTTCGCCCTATCGCTCATGGCGGACCCCTCGGTGCTTGCACCCGTAGCAAGTCAACCGTCGCTGCCGCTTGGATTGTCCAGAGGCAGCAGGGAGGCCCTTGCCGTCACACCCGCCGAAATGAGCGCAGCGATCGCCCGCGCCCAATCCGGAATCACCCTGCTCGGCTTGAGATTCTCCGACGACAGGCTTTGCCCCCGCGAACGATTCGCGTCGTTGCGGCAGGCTCTCGGGCCAGCGTTTGTGGCGATCGAGGTCGATTCGTCAAAAGGCAATCGATGGGGTATCCGCCCTAACGCACACTCCATACTCACCGATGATTTTGTCGATGAAAGCGGCCATCCTACGCGCGAAGCACGCGATGCGGTTCTTGCGTTTCTTCGCCAGAAATTGACCGGATCGCCGACAGTCTAGGCTCGGATGAACGTGGGTGCGAATTCATTCGCACACGGCGGCCGGATGAATCCGGCCCTACGAACAGCGTTACGGTGCGGCAGTCGGCTGCATCAACCGCTCGAGTGGAAGGCGTACGGAGCGCGCCTCCGCGGGTTTGCCGGCGCCGATGCGACCCAGGAACA
Source organism: Casimicrobiaceae bacterium (assembly GCA_036506975.1). GTDB lineage: Bacteria > Pseudomonadota > Gammaproteobacteria > Burkholderiales > Casimicrobiaceae > PALSA-1003. Next base: position 2,782 of record DASXQW010000052.1, read on the forward strand.
TCGCACGCGTTGCGACGTCGGGTCCGAGGAGCTCATCAACGGCGATGCGGATTTGCGCTGCCCGCTTCATCGCGCGGGCACTCGTCGTAAAGCGCACTCCTTCACGCGCGTAGCGCGCGAAAACCAGCGGGGTATATTGGGGTTGAAACTGCAGCCCCAGGCTCGTTGCGGTAAGCCAGAATCGCTGCAGCGCTCGCCCGGCGGCGATGTAATCATCCGCGGTCGTGGGTGCGCGTTCCGCCACCAGCACGCAATGCGCAGCGCAGGCGACGCCCGGTACGAGGTCGAGCTCGATGCGCGGCGCCAACGTCCCCGCAAGGTAGCGATTGAGAAAGCTCACGCGCTTCCAGCTGTCCATCGCCCAGCGCATGAGCATCAAGGTCGGCGGGCTCGCGCCAAGCGCGGCATCGGGAATCCTGTCCGCGCTCGACCGAGCGCCCCATTCGATGACCTCGCGATGCACGCGATAGGCTTCGGGCACGGTTAATCGAATCTTGGCGTTGGCGAAATTGAGCCACGCCATTTTCATGCGACCCATCCAGCCCTCGAACCAGATGAGCTGAAAGCCGAGGTTGACCGCGCGCTCCAAGGTCTTCTTTTCGCGCTCGGACAAACGCCGCAGACGCAGCGGTCGACGCTGCACGCGCCGCTCCAGGATCTGCGGTACGAGCGCATGCTGCCCGATTCCCGGGTCGTGGCGAAAGCGGATGTCGAAGACCGGGCTCTCGTCGGGCGAGCCTTGACGCCTTTCGATCCGAGCATCCAGACCGAATCGCGTTGCTGCAAGCGCCATCGTTTCGAGCAACGCTCCGAGTGATATCTGGCTCGGATGACCGTCGAGGTCGTACACGCAGTGCGCGCGCGTATCGCGTCCGAAAACCGTCACTCTGTCGCTTGCCTCGATAGCAAAGCGCCAAGGCTGCGTGTTGTCGCCACTGGGCGCCCAGCGTGCCAGGTCGAGCACTTCCAGCAGCGGCATCATGGCCGCACGGCAGACCTTGCAGCCGTGCGTCGCTTGGTGACGCCCAACTGCCGCCGAGCGATGGCAATGGCGATGCGCTGCCACGGACTCCGGTTCCCCCAGCGGCGCCGGGATCGTACGAGCCTGCCCCGATAGGCGTCGAACTGGAGGGAGGCGGGCGCAGCGTAAACCTTGCCGCGCTTGAGCATGATTTTCAGAGCCTCTGTCGCTGCCATGCCGGCACAGATCTGACAGGCCATCGCGGTTGAGGGTACTTTGTGTGCCGCAAGGTCGACCGCTCGCCGATCGGCAAGGTACCTACGCTGCAACATCGCCGGCGATAAGCCGAGCAGCAATCGGATGGCCTGGTCCTCCTCCGACAGGCCGTCCAATCGGAAATACTCTTCGAACGTCATGCGACCAGGCAGAAAGTTGAGCAGGGCCGCGCCCATTCCCAAAGGCGCCGCCGTGATCGCCGGAATACCCAGGCGCGCACACGCGGCGAACGTCGCGCGGCGAGCATCGATCGCGAAGAAATCCAGCCCATCGACATAAACGTCGACGCCCGCGAGGAACCTGTCAAGATTACCCTCGGACACGCTGTCGGGAAGGGCCTGGATATCAAGCTCGGGATTGATGTCTTTCGCCATCTCGGTCAGGACTTCCACTTTCGGGCGACCGAGGGTGCTGACCAGCGCGCCTGCCTGACGATTGAAGTTCGTCACCTCAAAGGTATCGAAATCCGCAATATGAAAGGCGCCGATGCCCAAACGCGCCAGGGTAAGGAGGTGCGAGCCCCCTACCCCGCCCAGCCCGGCCACTGCGACTCGCTTCCCGCGCAGGACTGCCTGTTCGGCGACGGTTACCCAACCGATATTGCGGGAAAACGCCTGCTCGTAGGTGAACCTCTTCATTAGCCCTATCCCGGCCAGTCTTTCACTCTAACACCGGTATCGGCCCGCGATTTCCTGGGCACGGTGCGCAAGGTGAATCAGGCGCCGGTATTTGCTTTGCGACGAGCGCCGCGGATCCCTTGTGTTGTACACGTCAACTATCCGCGGGCAGGCCTCCGGGTGCGATCTTGATCCAACGCAAAAGTAGATCCTTGATTTAATGTAGTATCGCACCCGTCGTGTTCAGGTAGTATCGCACCCGTCACTCGTTGGCCGCTTAGCGTTGAATGAACCCAACTGATCTGAGTAACGCCTTGCTGTACGGTATCCCGGTGGTCCTTTACGCAGGGATGTACGGCGGATTCGATTCCATACTGACGCGTCGGGAGTGCTGGCCGCAACCGGAGGCGGGCGGCCGCACCGGAGAAGAGCGACGGCGTGCAACCGCCCGCGACGACAACTCTCCGCTGCACATCGCGGTCGCCAAACGCGCCGAGCAATTCGCGGCAGCAAGAGATCTCGTTCGGGAACGCTATGCGTCGCGCGGCTACGAAGTCGAAGATTCCGCCGATGCACGCGCGGAATCGCGACCCGAGCGCTCGTCGCAGGAGATTACGTTCCTTGTCGCGTCACGCCAGGCGACGGTCGGAACGGTCACCCTGGGTTTGGACGGTGCGCACGGATTACGCGCCGAGGAGGCGTATTGCGATGTCATCGACCGGTATCGCCTCGCGGGTTGCAGAATCTGCGAGCTCACGCGCCTGGCTCTAGCCGAGCACGTCGACTCGAAGGCAGTGCTCGCCTCGCTTTTTTATCTCGCCCATGCCGTGGGGCGCACGGTGCATGACGTGACCGACGTCTTTATCGAAGTCAATCCACGCCACGTCGCCTTTTATTCGCGGGTACTGGGATTTGTGGTCGCCGCAGGTGAAAAGTTCTGCGAACGTGTCCGGGCGCCGTCCGTGCTGCTTCAGCTCGAGCTCGAGGCGTTGGAGCTGCGTCTCGGGTTGCTCAACGTAGCGGGCCTGATGCGGCCACTGGTCGCCCACGCCGCTTGAAATCCTGATCCCGGGCGCGTAGCCGCCGCCAGGCTGCGTCCCAGTTGCCGCGGGCCCGCGCATTCAGAAATCGTAACGAACCTCCGCGTAGACCCGGTCGCGGTTATTGAAACGGCCGAAGAATCCGTCGGCCGACCCGGTAAAGATGTCGACACCAAAGCCGAGAGTCGTGTTTTTCGCGGTAAGCCAATTGAGCCGTGGCCGGACGAGCCCTCCGGCGTTCTTGAAATTCTGTATCCAGAGGAGCTGCGGCTCGAGGGTGCTTGTCAGCTTGGTCGAGACAAAGATGCTTGCGCCGAACCCATCGCTCTTGATCGCGATATCGCCCCCGCCACCGCCAAAGAACACGCGCTGGAAGCCCTGCACGTTCAACCGGGTGTCGCCCGGTAATACGAATTCGGCGCTCACAATGTAATCGAGGGTCTGCCGGATCGCGACACCCTGGGGCGCGCTTGGGTCGGTGACGCTGTAGCCTTGACCGTGGGTATAGACCGTCTCCGCGCGCAGCACGAATTCGCTGAAGTCCTTGCTCAGCGTGCCGCCGGCCTGCCAGATGCGGTCGTAATGCGGTTCAAACGTAAACGGCTGATCCCCGATACCGGTCGGCAGGCGGTAGAACGTCGGCGCCGTGCTGAAGCTGCGGTAGTAGAACGCGGCGACGTCCCAGCCGGCAGCCAAGGTGTTTGCCCGCACGCCGTAGTTCGAGTTGCTCAACCGGCGAGCCGGTGTTACCGGATTCTGGAACACGGCGGCGGTCTGTGCTGGTGTCGGCGACGGAAGCGGCGCAGGATAGAAGTCCGCGCCTGGTTTTCCGATCTTGTCGAATACAGGTACGGGGATCCAGATGAGCTCGAGATGCGAATCACCCGCGGTGTACTCCGCACGCGCCGCCGCCTGAGGGATGCGAATGATGTCGAAGCTGGGCAGCAGAAATTCGCGATCATCCTTGGCCGAGACAACATCGGCAAAGAACAGCCCGACGACCTCGCCCCACACAATCTGCTGCGCGCCGAGACGGAAATCCCAGTCGCCCGCCGAGAAATCGAGGTAATTCTCGCGGTAGAACACGTTAACGCGCTGGTTCCGCTTGACGGGCTCGAGGTAGAAATTGGAAGAGTAGTAAACGGGATCGGCATCGACCCGGGCGCCGAGCTTCCACTTCACCTGATCGGCAAGCTCTCCCTGAGCGGTCAATTGGACTCGCGCGACCGCCCGCGACCAGTGCGAGGGGCCCGCATACGTGTAGGCGGCAAGTCCATCGAGGAAACCACCGAATCGGACGGCCGGTTTTTCTCTTAGTTCGCCGATGCCGCCTGGTATCGCACTCTTACCGGTATCCGCCTGCGCCAGTCTCGGCCACGCGCCTGCGGCGGGGCCGATGGCGAACGGCGGCGGATGGTTCGAAGGCTCGTCCGCGGATTGTGCGCAAACCAGGTTCGACGCGAGGCACGCACCGGCAATCGCGAAGATACGGCTGCATGCGTACACGAACGTCTGCGCACAGGTCATTTTTCGGCCGGAGCGTCCGGTCGGCAATGCGCCGCACCGCGTCATCGTCATCGCTATACTGTGGCTGCCGATGCCCTCGGCAGGAGCTTATATGGTTTTGACTGACCGCGCAAAACTCGAAGTGGCGCAAGCGCTTTTGCGCGCGTCAGGCGTGGCCTTGCTGTTATTGGCGCCTGCCGTACTCCTTGCCCAGGCCGGGCCGCAAGCGGGCGACGACGAGCTCGCCAAGTCGATCGTCGAGAAGGCGGATCACGTGCGCTTTCCCGTCGAACCGTTCGAGGTCGGGGTAACCATCTCTACGACCGGCTCCAATTCGGCTGAAGAGGTGAGGCAATATCGAATCTTCGCCAAGGGACGCGAGAACACGATCGTACTGGTAACGGAGCCAGCTTCCGACCGCGGCCAGGTCTTGCTGCTCAAGGGTCACGACCTTTGGATCTTTCTGCCCGCGGTCTCGCAACCGGTGCGCCTGTCGCTTTCGCAGCGGCTCACGGGCCAGGTCGCTAACGGTGACTTGGCCCGGGCAAATTTTGCCGGTGACTACGTCCCAAAATTGCTACGGACCGAAAAGACCGACAACGAATCGTTCTACGTCCTGGAACTGACCGCGGTCGACCGTAGCGTCACCTATCACCGCGTGATGTATTGGGTCCGTCAGTCAAACTACTGGCCTCACAAGGCGGAGTTCTACTCCTTGTCCGATCGCCTGCTGAAAACCTGCCTGTACCAGAGCTACAAGCCGATGGCCGGGCGCGAGCGGCCGACCAGGCTGGTCATGCAAAACGCGCTTCTGAAAGATGAAGAATCAGTGCTCGAATATTCGGGAATGCGGCTGCGGGATCTTCCCGACCGGATGTTCACCAAGGACTATCTCAAGCGACTCGAGTAGCGCGTCGTTCAGGCGATGAACTTTGTCGGGCCGTGGCGGGAGCACCTGCGACTGCGCTTTACCTTGACAAATACTCTTTTCCCGCGCCAAGCTGAGCGCGAGGGCGCTTCGATCATCGGGGCGGGCGGGTCTTGAAAGAAGTCATTCGCAAAGTAGTGCGCAAGCTGAGCCGGGAGAAGCCAGGCGCTGCGCCTGTGCCTGCTAAACGGAAGCCGCATCAAAGCCGCCGTCCCTCGGTGACCCGGTCGAGAGCCCGCGCCTATATTACCGGCCAGACCGTTTTCGACGATCGTCCTTTGAGATTTCGCAGCCTCACGCTGATCGAAGCAGACGTACCCTCGCTCATGCGTACGTCGATTCTCGAAGGCGCGTTCAAGATCAGGGTCGCCAAGCGTGCCCACGCCCACCGCGATGCCTTTGACCTGGTCGAGAAGAGATACTCAGGGCGCGGTTACGCCGTACCGGTCGGCAAGCGGCGGCCTCGGATATTGACGTTCATTGCCTATGACGAGGGTCAGATCGTGGGAACGGTCGGCGTCGGCATGGACTCCGCTAAGGGGTTGTCGGCCGACGAGCTTTATCGCGCCGATGTCGATCGCCTGCGTGCGGCCGGCTTCCGTGTCTGCGAGTTCACGCGCCTCGCCGTCGACCGCACCGCCGCGACCAAGCGCGTGCTCGCGGGACTCTTTCACACGGCCTACCTTTACGCGTCGAAGGTCTGCGGCTACACGCATGCTGTCATCGAAGTCAACCCGCGGCATGTGGGCTTCTACGGCAAGGAACTCGGTTTCGGTCCCATCGGATCGGAACGCCTAAACAAGCGCGTGAACGCGCCTGCGGTGCTGCTCTGCGCTTCGTTCGAGTCGATTGCGAAGGGCCTTGCGACATACGCAGGCAAACATCCTGCGCCAGGCACCAAGCGGGTCTTGTTTTACTATGGGTTCCCTCCTGAAGAAGAGCGAGGGGTTCTCAAGCGACTGCTTGGGCTCGTCAGCCGAGCGTAACGATCCCGGTTGCGAGATGCCACACGCATCGGATATGAGCACAGCACAGAAGCCAGCGATTGACGAAATCAGCCTGACGCGCGATTTCGTTGCATTCTTGGGACGCATTCTTGTCGGCCCTTCGGCTCATGACTTGGAGGCGGCATGGCGGGACCGGGTCAGGATCTGGCGGTCCAAGAATTCCTTTCTGTTTCAGGATAAGTACGAGGAGTTCGTGCGCGAGAGAGGCCTCAAGGGAAAGACGGTTCCGGCACCTCTTGCCCTCGCCTTTCCAATCCTGGAGAACGCAGTCCTCGAAGACGACGAGTCGTTACAGGATCTGTGGGCGAACCTCCTCGTAACTGTCACCGACCCGGCGCGACAAGCTGAGGTGAAGCGTGGCTTTATACCTCTGATCAAACAACTGGATTCAATCGACGCGGCGGTCCTTGACGTCCTCTATCGGACTTACGTCGGCCAGCTCACTGAACGGAACCAGGACAGGAGTGCGGCGAGTAACGGCTTTTTTCACCCGCGCAATGCTGCAATCCTCGGATCGACGGCGCAGAAGAAGCTCAGGGTTGAGGCGATGACCGCGGAGCTGGCGCTGGAAAATCTTTGCCGCCTGAGGCTCACGGATACGCTGGCTGACGTCCTGGGACAGCAGGTATCGCTTAGTGTGCTCGGCTTAAAGCTAATGGACGCATGTGCGCCCAGGCCGTCGAACGCGCTGTGAAGTCAAAAAAGGGCCGCCGTCGCGGCCATCGGTAGTCAGTCTTGCCTAGCCCGCCAAGCGGCTCTGCAAGCTCGTTGTCGAAAGCTGACGCTCGGCGGGCGCAACCGGCCGGCGCAGCAATCCCAGGAACAACAGGAGAAAGAAAAGCGTAGTCACGCGTGGACCATCGAAGAGGCCTTCGGTCAGACCGATCAGGAGAAACCCGCCAAGGGCTGCCAGCAGCATCGAGGAGAACAAGTTGCCTCTCCACATCCCAGCCGCCAGTCGAGTAAGCGATATCACGACCGCGACGGTTAAAGCCAGCACCCCGACCCATCCTTGCTCGAACAGGATCTGCACCCAGAGATTGAAGATGTGCCACGGCAAATGATCGTCGGCCGAAAAGAACCAGCGCGCCCCACCATCGGAAAAATCGGCATTAGCGATCAAGTCACGGCCGCTTTCGTCCCTCAGCCGCACGTTGTCCACCTCGACGATGCTTCCCGATCGTGCGTTCGCAATACTGAGCGCGACCGGGCGTCGCAAAAGCCACGGACCCGATCCGACTTGCCCGGACTCGAGCTTGACCTCGCGGTGCTCCCACCCTGCCGCGGCGGCTCGTTGTTGCAAGCTCACGGCCTTGCAGCCAAAGGAGTACTGCACGCTTTTCTCGCAAAGGGTGACGGAGACCCCCGCCTCCGGATCCGAGCTGCGCAGATCGAGAGAAAGCGTGTAGCTCTTGTCTGCCACGACAGCCACCCGCTGATCTAGGTACAGGGGCTTCCCCGATCCCAAGCGGAGGAATCCGTTGCCGTCTTCGCGCTCGTAGCTGAACGTCGCCGAAGCAGCGTCGCGGTTCTTGAAGAGAAATGCTCTCGGGAAGCTCCCTAGTCCCATCCCGAACAGCGAAGTCGTCAGGTCTTTATCCATCATGTCGATGGTTCGGGCCCAATGCCGCATTCGCGCAGTCGCTTCCGTTTGCGTTCCCGCCAGGCGCACTTCCATGAAAGACCCGGATAAGATGGGAATCATGACCGCCAGACCCGTCACGGCGAGCACGGCGATCGTGGCAACGCGCTTCAGTTGCAAATTCCGCTGTCGGAACCCCTGGCATGCCATCGCAATGCCCATCAGAACCAGCGCGCCGCAGTAACCGACATATCCACCGCGCGTGAATGTCACTCCAAGTGCGTAGCTCGCGAGCAGGAACAGCGCCGCTCCCAGCGCAACCCTGCGGGCAGTCGGCCGAGGCGCAACCCACGCCACCACGAACGGCATCGCCGTTACCAGGTAGGCATGCACGTCGCCTCCCCCGATGTGCAATTCGGGAAACGGGCCCTCGACGCGATAGTCGCCGGCAAAATCCAGCAAGCCGGCAAATACCGCGCGCTGCCAAACGATCACGGCGACGACGCCGCAAAGACCGAGCAACATCCCTGCAACGCAGCGCTGCTCCATGCGCTGCGGCTGTCGAGCTTCTTCGATCAACAGCGGCAGCAATGCTAGCGCCCAGGCAAAGCCCTTGAGCTCCCTGAGGCTGTTAAAGCTGCTGTAGTAGGTAAACAGGGCGTTGGCGTCAAAGGGCGAGATCGGCCACAAGCCGATGCCGGCGCTTACGAAGAACGATGCGGCGACCCAGCCGATAACCCACTTGGCACCGCGCGACAAAGCTGGACTCGCGACGGCCGCCAGGGCTGGACTCGAAATATCGAAATTCGGTCGCAGCAGACGCACTGCGAGCGTCACCGCAACGAGCAGGTCGAATTCGTTGAGAAGGATCCAGCCGCTCCACGGCGCGAAGTTGAGGAGCGGCAGCAGCGCGAAGATCGCCGGTAGGCCCACCTGGGGATAGCGCCACAATACGGCCGCATACATCCCCAGCCCGAGGAGCAACCAGGCCGGCCCGAGCGGATAAATCAAAGCCGCAGCACCCGCGCCGAGGAACAGCAAGAGCGAGAGCAGCGCTCGTACGATGCTGCTCGACTCAGGAGAATACTTCGGAATTGTCGTAGGCTCCGGAATCAGGCGGCGGCGGATAACCGATGGCACCTCTCCAGACAACGAGTACAGCAAAAGCGTCAAGAAATTTGCCAGTTCTCATCGTGCCGCCTAGATGACAATGCCAAGCTTTTGATTAGACTGCGGAGTTTTTATGAGCATGTTTATTGCTAAGTCGGTGCTTATAGGTCTAGCGGATCTGCGGGCAGCGCGGGCGCGATGGAGTTATGGGATATATTCTTCGGCAGTTCGTGGCTAGTCGGCCAGTCCCGCTGGGATTTGTTCACACGGAGAATCGTCGATATGAAAACCCGAATTTGTACTCTTTTCATCCTGATTGCTGCGGGCTCCAGTCCGGCAGTTGCCGGATGCAACAATAATCCGTCGTACCTGACCCAGGCCCAACTACAAACCATTCTCCAGAACAACTTCGCGTGCGGGAAGTCTGCTGCAAGCGATCCGCCAGGGTGGAACGAGCGACATCTGGCAAGCGGGACATTGCAGGAGCAGCACGAAGGCGGCACCACGGTTGAAAACGTGGGGACATGGGCGGTGACTAATGTGGCAGGCAAGGGCAGAGTCACCTACACGTACTCTCCAGGTGGCTCTGTATTCGTGTACGAGGTTGCGGCCCAACCCAATGGGAACTGCAATACGGGGCCTCTTCCACATTGTACGGACTTGCCTCAAGCCTATGACTTTTGCCGGATAAGTCCTGCAGGGGCGGCACTGAGCATTTATGTCAGCACGACGTTCCAGGCGCCGCCGAGCGTTGGGGTGATGAACGGGAATTGTCCTGCGAATCCATAACGATTTTTTTCATTTTGAATTGACGGCCCCGAGTGATTCCGGGGCCGTTTCAGCGGTCCAAGAAGGTTCGCGGCAAGTCCCGGAAACTAGAACTCAACGCCCGGTCGCAGACGCGTCAGAGACGGGCGGCAACCGATACACGCTCCGCTACGCTGCCGGGATTCACGTTACCATCCGGCGGCACGTTGTGGAGGACAATCGGTTGACGTCGCACACTGCTGCCGCGAAGTATGCGGGAACCCTCGGCCTGGCCATGCTGGCCTATGCCGCGTTTGTCGTTTACGGCAGCCTGGTTCCGCTTGACTTCCATTACCGGCCGCTGATTGCGGCCTGGGACGCGTTCCTCCGAACGCCGTATTTGCAACTCGGTGTTGGCTCCCGCGCCGATTGGGTGGCCAACATCCTGCTGTATATCCCGCTTGGATTCCTTGCGACCGGCTGGTTAGCGGCGGCCTCGCGTTCGCGTGGGGTGGCGGCCGGTATCGTGGTATTCGCTTTCTGCGTCCTGCTGGCCGTCGGCGTCGAATTCACCCAGTTGTACTTCCCGCCGCGCACCGTTTCG
>DASXQW010000053.1:0-12044 GCA_036506975.1 Casimicrobiaceae bacterium
CTGCCACGTCACGGTCTTCAGGAACTTGTGCACGGACAAGCCACCGGAGTAGCGCGCCGCCCCCTTGGTGGGGAGGATGTGGTTCGGGCCGGACGTCTTATCGCCGAATGCGACCGTGGTTTCCTCGCCCAGGAAGAGCGAGCCGTAGCAAGTCAGGCGGGCGAGCCACCAGTCGAGATCGCTCGCATGCACTTCCAGGTGCTCCGGCGCGTAGCGGTCGGAGACTTCCGCGATCTCCTCGCGCGTATCGGCGAGCACGACTTCGCCGTAGTCGCGCCAAGCGCTCCCGGCTGCGTCGCGCGCCGTCGGCGGCAGCTTCGCGATCAGCTCCGGCACGAGCTGCATCGCCGTGACCGCGAGCGGGCGCGAGGTGGTCATCAGCCAGGCCGGCGACTCGTGACCATGTTCGGCTTGGCCGACGAGATCGGAGGCGACGATCGAGGCGTCCGCGCTCTCGTCGGCGATGACTCCGATTTCCGTAGGCCCCGCGAACACGTCGATGCCGACCTTGCCGAACAGCATGCGCTTGGCTTCCGCCACGAACTTGTTTCCGGGGCCGACGATGATGTCAGCCGGCTTGCCGGTGAAAAGCCCGTAGGCCATCGCAGCGATCGCCTGCACGCCGCCGAGCGTGAGGATCGTGTCGGCGCCGGCGACCTTCATTGCATAGAGAACCTGAGGATGAATGCCTTCGCCGCGATAAGGCGTCGAAGACGCGACGACGAACGGAACGCCCGCGGCCTTCGCGGTGGCGATGGCCATGTAAGCCGATGCGATGTGCGCATAGCGTCCCGTGGGAACGTAACAGCCGGCGACATTGACCGGGATCAGCCGCTGGCCGGCCGTGAGCCCCGGCTGCAACTCGATCGAAAATTCGCGGATCGATTCAAGCTGGGCCTGCGCGAAGCGGCGCACGCGCTCGGTCGCGAATTCGATGTCGTGCTTCACGGTCGCGGGGATATCGCGAATCCGCCGCTCGATCTCTTCCGCTGTCATCACGATCGGCCCCGTCCAGTGATCGAGCTTCGCCGAGTAATCGCGCACCGCCTGCTCGCCCTTACGCGCTATTTCTGCGAGCATCTGCTCGGCGACCGCACGGGCGGTTGCGGTTTCGGTTTCCGGCGACTTCGCGGCTCGCTTCAGGTACTGGATGGACACAGCCGACCTCCAATCATGCTCTGCCGAACCTCAGCCCAGAGAGCGAACAATCGCGTCAGACGGTAAGATTGCCGTCACGGAGACGTACGGTCACGGGAGAATGCACATGTCTGGAACCACATCCATTGTCTCACGCACAATTCTTACGTTGGGCCTCGTTCTCGTAAGCGTTGCCGGGTCATCGGTCGGATTCGCCCAGGCGCCCACGGCCGCGCAAGGAAAAGTCAAGGTCGAATGGTTGGGCCACGAGTTCTATCGGCTGACTTCTCCCAAAGGCGTGGTCGTCATCACGAGTCCCTGGCTTGCCAATCCGGATGGACCGGTTTCCCTTAACGATCTGGCTCGGACGGATTTCATTCTCGTTCCAAATGCTCACACCGATGACATGGGAAATCCGACCGAGATCGCGGCGCAATCGGGAGCAACGGTCATTGCTCCTGCACCGCTGGGACGCTGGCTGATCGCAAACGGACTCAAAGAGGATCAGTTCCGGCGAGCGGGTATCGGCGATCGGTTTGTCCTGAAAGGCATTACCTTCAAGATTGGTCCGAGCGCCCATGACAACACCCTTGCGACGGGCGCAGACGGCGGTCCTGCCGCATCGTTCTTCATCACGTTCGAGAATGGTTTTACCGTTTTCTTCAACGGTCACTCCACGCTTATCGCAGATCTCGCGCTCTACGCCTCGGTCTACCAGCCTGATCTCGCGATCCTGGGACTCGCCGGGGATCCACCGGAGTTCGCTCAAGTCGCACGCCTCCTGACAACCAACAATTCGAAGCTGCGCACCGTAATACCGAGCCATATGCGTCCCGGTGCGCCCATCCTGACCGATGGGAAGCGGGAGCTGGACCGCTTGGGCATCGCGGGATTGATGTTCGTGCCGGAGTTGAGAAAAGTGTACGAGTACTAGGTGCATCGGGCTGTGTCGTGCTCGCGTATCCGCCTCGCCGCGCTTATCGCGCTCTCCGCGGTTGCCACGGCGTGCGGCGATAGTACAAATCCTCTCGCGTCTTTCGAAACGCGCTGCGCGACGCTTCCGCCGACGCATTTCGAAGTCGTCGCGGTGCCGCTCGAGTTCGAGCGCGATGACTCGCAAAGCATTGCCGCGCTGACCCTCAAGCGCGGTAGCTCCTTTGCTACGCATCGGACGTCCGGCCTAACCACGGCCGTGTTCGGACAAAGCACCGACATCCGGCTGAACGTCGGCGGCCGGCGGGCCGGTGAGCGCAAGGCATAGCGCGGACACCGCCATCCGCCCCGAAGCCGGAGTGATCTCCTCGAGCGCCAGGACGCGGTCAGCAGTTTAGTCGACGCATGAGCCCTGAACACCAACGGCTAGCTTTCGCGCTGCTGCTCTCCCTGCTGTTTCACGCGGTGCTGTTGAGCATCATCTTCGGCGGCCAAGGACTTGGGCTTCCGGGCTTTGGCTTTCCTTGGCGAGATCGACGAATCGAGGTGCCCGACGTGCGCGTCGTGCTCGTTCCGACGGATGTCACAGCCTCGGATCCGGCGATTACGTCGGCCGCGAAGCCGACGATCACGTGGGCCACGAAGCCTTTGCAGCAGGCGTCGATCGAGCCGTCTGTTGCCACCGGACCGGCCCCGACTCCATCCGTATCGCCTGCTCCGGCCGTGCGAAGCGAGACAGTAGCGATCCGGCCCGCGGCCCGGATTAGGACAGAAGCTAAGTCAAACCGAAACGCCATGGCTCGGGCGGCATCTGTGAAAGCGCCTAGGCGCGCCGATCGGCCCGATCACGTGGCGCCTGCGAAGATCCCGGAGCCGGCCGTTGTCGAAGCGGCGCCGTCCGACAAGCCCGCATCGGTCGTGGAAGCAGCTCCTTCGGCGCCTGTCATTGCAGTACCGCCAAGCGCTTCGAACCCGGAGACCGCGACGCCGGCGGTTGAAGATGCTCGCGACGTCGCGCAAGAAGCCGCACGGCTGGCAGCGGTACAGGAGGCGCAACGTCAAGAGATCGCACGTCAGGAAGAAGCAAAGCGCGCCGAGGTCGCGCGACGCGAGGCTGAACGCCAGGAAGCTGCGCGACTGACAGCAGCACAGGAGGCGCAGCGCCAAGAGGTCGCGCGTCAGGAAGAAGCTGCGCGCGTCGAGGTCGCGCGACGCGAGGCTGAACGTCAGGAGGCCGCGCAACGGGAAGCGGCACAACAGAAAGCGCAGCGTCAGGAGGTCGCCCGTCAGGAAGAGGCGGCGCGCGTCGACGCCGCGCGACGCGAGGCTGAACGCCAGCAGGCCGCGCGACGGGAAGCGGCACAGGAGGCGCAGCGTCAAGAGGTCGCGCGTCAGGAAGAAGCGGCGCGCGTCGAGGCAGCGCGGCGCGAGGCTGAACGACAGGAGGCCGCGCGTGTCCTTGCCAAACAAGACGAAGAGGCAAAACGGGAAGCACGGCTTCAGGCAATCGGACGTCAGCTCGACGAGGAAGCCGCCCGGCGCGACCAGCTCGCGGCTGCAGCTCGCGTGCGCCCCACGCTACCCTTGTCGTTGAGCACCGCACGTCGAGTCAGGCTATGGGGGCGCACCGATCCCAACGCCGAACTCATCCGGTACGCGGAGGCGTGGGAACGGAAGATCCAACTCAACACGCCTGTCGACACGGTCCGCGAAGTGGCGAAGCGGCTTCGTATCAATCCCATGGTGACGGTGGCCGTTCGAAGCGACGGATCCGTGGAGTCAGTGATTTTTGTTGTCTCCAGTGGCGTGCTGGAAGTCGATGAAGAGATACGGCGCATCGTGCAAAGCCACGAGCACTACCCAGCGTTCCCGCCTGCACTGGCCAGCGAGGTCGATGTGATAGAAATCCGCCGAACGTGGTTCTTCGACACGGCCGTCCGGTTTTTCTGATGAGAGAGTGATGGGAAGTACGACGGCGCCGTGCGCACGGGTATTCGCCATGCTTCGAGCAAGGGCTGCCGGGCGTGGAACAACCGGTGAAGACGTTGCCGTTCTTGATCACGACGCGCTTCAGTCGCTCCAGCGCGGGGGGCGCGGTCCTCGGCCGCATATGGGCGGCGGGGTAGGTATCAATGCCGCGCCAGAAACTCCGTCACCGTCTTCTCCTGCGCGGAGCGCAGGCGCGCGCACAGCTCGATCTGCTCGAGCGCTTGTTTGAGCGTTCGCTCTCCGCCGGCGTAGTTCGCAATCCGGTCGCGCCAGAATGCCTCGACCTCGGAGCGATCCTTTTCGCTGCATAGCCCCGCTGCGTACTCGGGCCAGGAGCCGGGCGTATCGCGCGACACGCGCTTCGCCATCGCTTCGAAGTTGGCGGCGATGAATTCGTGGACTTCGCGCCGCGGCGGATTCAACCAGCGGCTCATGCGCAATGCGGTCGTGGAATCGCGGATATCGACTTCGGGGTCGAGCAGCACGCCCATGCCTCGCCGCGCCAGTGCCGGATCGGAGAACGAAAGCAGCGCGACCATGAGATTGCGCCGATCGAGGCTGTCGGAGGTCTTCTTCGCCTCGGCGGAAAACGCATCGAACATCGCCGCGTCGCCGGTCTGTGCGGCAATGAGCAGCACCGAATCGGCCATGCCCGGATCGACCGCCCTGCGGTCGCGAATCCACGCGAGCGCGAGGCGGCGCGCCTCGGCGGCGAGCTTCGGATCCTCGGGTGCGACAAGGCGAATGAGCGAGCGGCGTATGAGCTGGTCGTCGTCGCTCTCGTTGCGGCGGGGCGCGTAACCCAGCTTGCGCGCGCGCTCGCCGAACACCTGGCGGACGAAGGCCGAGAATTGCGCCCGCTCGCCCGGGCCGACGAGCGTATCCCTGACGAACCTCGCGAGTTCGATGTCGGCTTCCATCACGTGCCGGTCGCGCGAGCCGCCCGCCGCGCGCACCCATTCGAGCGCCTGCGCGCCGTTCAAGTCTCCGGCGCGGACGAGTGCGCGCAAGTCGTACAGGAGACCCGCGTACTCGGGCGGCGAGAGCGCATTTCGGTTCGCTTCGAGCCGCGCCAGCAGGTCGTCGCGATAATCGGCCACGTAGTAACCGCGACCGCCGGTGTTGGCCACGACAAACTTGGGGCAACCGCCCTCGAGCTCGAGCGTGGCCGACCTGTCTGCAAGCAGCGTGCACGCATCCCGACTGGCTGCGCGATCGCCGTAGCGCACGCACACCGGAATCTGCCAGCGCTGATCGCGGTGCTCGGGCGCGCCCAGCGCCACGAGGCGGCGCTGCGACAAGGCGAGCTTCGCGCCGCCGCTCGTGCACTGCACGGCGACCTCGACGCGCGGAACGCCGTTCTGATCGAGAAAGGTCGAGAACGCGGGAGCGACGGGCCGCTTGCTCGCCGCGCCGACGGCGCGCAGGAAATCCTCGGCCGTCGCGGTGCCGTCGCTGCGCTCTTCCAGGAACTTGCGCACGCCGACGCGGAACGGCTCTTCGCCGATCCAGCCTTCGAACATGTCGAGCACCGTGGCGCCCTTCTGGTAGGTGATCGAGTCGAAGGCGTTGAAGATGTCCCCGCGCGTGACGATCGGCTCGCGAATCCGCCGCGCCGAGTCGAGCATGTCCTCGGCGATCGCTTCGGCGCGTTCCGAGCTTCGGGCCGCGCCGCGCTCGTAATCGGGCCGCCACTCGTCGACGATCTTCGCCGCCATCCAGGTCGCGAACGCTTCATTGAGCCAGATGTCGTCCCACCACGCCGTCGTTACGAGATTGCCGAACCATTGATGCGACATCTCGTGCGCGCCGACGGACGCGGCGCCGTGCCGGAATCGCGGCGTCGCCTCACCCGGTTTGGCGAGAAAGCCGTTGACGCCGTAGGTAATGAGCCCGACGTTCTCCATCGCGAAGCTCACCGAGAGCGGAATCGCGACCTGGTCCAGCTTCTGATACGCGTACGCGATGCCGAACCAGCGCTCGAGCCGCTCGAAAATCTGCGGATAAGCGCGCGAGACGAACACCGCGTCTGCCGTTCGCCCGCGTGGCACGATGATGCGCATCGGCGTCGGATTCATTCCGAAACGGCCGAGGTCCACCATCTGCCACGGGCCGACCGCGAAAGCGATGAGGTACGAAGGCAGCGGACGCGTTTCGGCGAAGCGCACCGCCTTCATTCCGGAGCCCGCGTCGGTTTCGGACACGACCGGCGTGTTCGCGACCGCAACGAGTTCGCGCGGCACGCGTAGCGTCAATTGCCACGGCACCTTGAAGCTCGGTTCGTCGAAGCAGGGATAAGCGCGCCGCGCCGAAAGCGCCTCGAACTGCGTCATCGAATACCACGCGCCACCGGATTGCAGCGTGAAGATGCCGCGCGTGGCATTGCGCACCTGCGGCGCCTCGAAGACGAGCGTCAGGCGATGCTTCCCGGCCGGCAGCGGCGGCTCGAACGCGAGCCCGAGGAACTGATCGGCGGGCGGCAGGATCGTGACTTTAGTCGCGGCAGCATTGACCGAGGCGCGCGACACGACGACCTCGTCGGCGTTGAGCCACAGCACTGGGTGCGGACGCTCCAGCTCGATGTCGATCGCGATCTCGCCGCTCGCCTTCGCCTCGCCGGGAACCACGGTGAGCGTTACGTCGTAATGCGTGGGGCGCGCGCCGCTCGGAAGGCGCAACGACGGCGGTGCGTTCGCTTCACTCGCTGGATCGGGCGCTGCAGCGCCCAAAGAGGCGCCGGCGACGCCGAGCGCGATGATGACAACGACGCGGGCAAAGAACCGGGACATGGCTGAGAGTGCGGGTATCATCTTAGAATCCGCCACGGCAATCGCGCAATGGCCTCAATCCCCTCCCGCCGCTCTCCTACCACCCCGCACCGCGACGTCCCAAGCTCGCGCTGCCGCCGTGCGCGTGCGATGCGCACGCGCACGTTTTCGGGCGGCAATCACGATTCCTCGGCTCACGACCCCCAATCCGTTCTGGTGCGGATGAGCTTTATTGCGGTGAGCAGAACCCTACGCCAATGCCTTCCCCTTCCGGTGTCCATCCGGCCGTCGCCATCCGCGCGAACTCGTTGGCCTCCGTGATCAGCCGGTGGTTCGGAGCACCGCCCATGGAATTGTTGTACAAGCGGTAGACTGGAATGGTGCCTGCCGGACACGTGCCATCGCTCGATGGCAGTGGGGCGCTGAAAACTGGCCCTTCAAGTGACCATCCTGCAATGGCGCCGCTCATTAGCTCGTCGTATTCGTCTTCGTTCGCGGTATAAGCATGCGAACTCTTTGGCGAGAACATTGTGCTGATGAATCGCGATACCGTGGCGCTGAATGCCGGCGCACCGTCAAGCGCATAGACGTTGAATTGTTGGCCAGTACGCAACCACACGCCGCCAAAAGCACCACCATCCAATGCCGCTATCTCATTCGGGAGAGCGGTCACGAAGTACATATTCCAGCCGGCGTAGTAGTACTCCACAGCGACCACGGTCTTGGGCTGCATTGGCGGCGTCGATCCCGCCAGCACGTCGAAGGGTTGGGTATTGCAACTTGCACTGTTAAGTTGCACTGCAATGCTGATTCCACTTGCCGCGGCGGAGTACACGTGCGAGACGGATACGTCGTGCCGGTAGAAGAACTCTCCGTAAATGGGGTTCCTGAAAGAGGAAGCAGTACCGCTCGTAGTTGTTCCGTCGCCCCAAAGGATGGTGTACGGTTCCCGCGAGAACTCATCCATGTACGACGCACGAACTTGAACGGGGACGCCCGCTTCGTACGGGCCTTCGGAAAGTAAGCAGCTAACCTGGGCAAGAGCGCTTCCGGCGATCGCCGAAACGAGACCGCCAAAAGCAAACGCCAGAAGGGCTGCGCGAAGTCGGCCAAGCGCTTTTGATCGCGGCAAGAAGCTCATCGTTGTCTCCCTTTGTCATTGACGCCGGCGATGCAACACCGGATGCCTGCACCTTATGCGGGTGCGCAGAGGATAAACAGGGAATATTGTCGATGCCCCACATGGAAAATTCACGACGCGGTCGCGCTACCATTGCACGTCACCTCATGGGGCAGCAGACGCTCAATGAGCGTGAGACGGCTCGTGCTACTGTCGCAGTGACATGGGCAGTCAATCGCTTTCCTACCACCCTGCACCGCGGCGTCCGAAGCTCGCGTTGCCGCGCGACGCATGCGATGCGCACTCCATGTGTTCGAGCCGCAGTCACGCTACGCTATGGCTGAGCGGCGTCGGTGCGGTCGCGATCAATCCCGTGCTCTACACCAACCTTTCCTACGACATGCAGCGCGCTCTCCGCACTGGTGGCGGCGAGCGACGCTGATGCGGCGTCGCGGGATCAAGCGATCAGCGGATGTCGATCGGCGTCAGCTGCCGAGAAGCTGCGCGCGCGCGGCGGGAACGTCGTACACGACGCGGCTCAAGCGGTCGATGCTTCGTTCGAGCGAAGCCACGATCGGCTCGATGCCAAGGCGCGGCCCGTCGGGATACATCATCAATCGCACCGCAGGCGCGCTGCCGGGCATCGCCACCGCACCGATGGTGAGGATCCCGTCCTGCTCGAGCATCTGCATTGCGACCAGCCCGGCCGCCTCGACCGCGACCAGCCCTGGCTTGCCTCGAGCGCCGCCGCGTTCGAGCGCCATTTCCAGCGCGTCATCGCCGGCGATCGACACGCCGGGACCGCCGAGATACGCGCGCTTCGGGCCGTATTTCTCCGCGAGCACCTGGATCAGGCGTTTGGCGAGGTCGCCTGCGTGCCTCACTGCATCTGGGTCGAAGTTTCTCAGAGCATTGGCTACGCCGACGTACTGTCCAGCCTGGGCCTCGAGACCGAGCTCGTAGGCGCGCGATCCGATGGTGGTGATAAGGTCCTTGCGCCCGACGAGCACGCCCGCGCGCGGACCGGCCACGTGCTTGTCGGCCGAGCACACGGCGAGATCGATCTCTCCCACTTGGTAGGTCGGCGGCTCGTCGTAGAAGGCGATGCGCGAGGCCATGTGCGCATCGTCGACGTAGACGAGCGTCTCCGCGCTGCGCGGCAACGCGAGCGCCTGCTTGAATTCCGCGAACGGAATATGCCGCTTCGACGCGCTGATCGGCGTGATCAGTAGAAGCCGTGGTGCGCCCGATTCCCACACTTTGGCGAGCTCCGCGTAGCTGTGGAACTCGCGCAGATCGGCGCCCGCCATCGATATCGGCCGCGCCGCCGATGGATGCGTTTGCCCACCTGACGGCGCGAACGCGAACACGCGGGCTCCGCGCGTGAGCACGGTGGTGAGCACGATGAAGTTGGCGGCCGACACGCGATTGAGGATCAGGGCGGCGTGTCGGGCAGGATCCGCCCCCATGTGCTTCAGCGCCAGCGGCTCGGTCTTGCCCTCGAAGTGCGCGAAGAACGGCACGTGGCTCGTGAGATGCGGCACGTCGTCCGCGGTGATGCCGCTCCCCCGATTCATCCCCGAGAGGTCATACACGCTGTCCTTGCCGCGGCTGCGTACGCGTTCGCCGACGATATGCCGTGCGCGCAGCATGCGCGCGATCTCCTCGTCGGAGCTCCTGAGAATGCTGCCCCTCGCATAGCGAACGATGGGGTCGAGCCGGTTTCCGAATCGATCGGTCTCGCCCGTAACCGGCTTGAGCGGTGCTTTCAACGCCTGTTCGTGATTCATGTCGACTAGTCCAATTTGGCGCCCGAATCCTTCACGACCTTGCCCCATTTCGCCGCTTCTTCTTTCACATAGTTGGCAAACTGCGGCTGGGTCATGGTCGCGGGCGATGCGCCCTGGCGCTCGAGGTTGGCGGCGACATCCGGGGATTGCACCGACTTGGCCACCGCGTCGGCGAGTTTCGCGACGACGTCTTTGGGGGTCGCCGCCGGAACGAATACGCCGTACCAGTATTCGGGCTCGTAGCCTGGGACGCCCGATTCGATCACGGTTGGGACATCCGGCAGCGTCGGCACGCGCGTCTCCGATGAAACGGCAATGGCCTTCACGAGACCGCCTTTGATCGAGCCCATCGCGGCGGGCATGGTCGAGAACATCGCGTCGACGCGGCCGCCAATAAGATCGCCAATCGCCGGCGGCGCGCCCTTGTACGGCACGTGAGTCCAGTTAAGGCCCGTCATCGAACGGAAAAGCTCGCCGGAGAGATGCGTGAAGCTGCCGTTGCCGGCCGAGGCGACATTAAGCTGACCGGGCTTCGCCTTCGCGAGCGCAATGAAATCGCCGACGCTTTTTACCGGGAGCGATGGACTGACGATGAGCACCATCGGCGACGAGGCGACCATCGCGATCGGGGCGAGATCCTTCAGGGTGTCGTAGTCGAGCTTGGTGTAGATCGCAGGATTGACTGCGATTTCAGACGTGCTCGCGAGCACCAGGGTATAGCCGTCCGGCGGCGAGCGGACGACAGCTTCGGTGCCGATCGAGCCACCGGCTCCTGCACGGTTGTCGACGAATACCTGCTGCCCAAGAACCTCGGAGAGCTTTTGCGCGAGGACCCGGCCGACACCGTCCGAGCCGCCCCCCGCGGGGAAAGGCACCACCAGTCGAACCGGCTTGGTCGGATAGGCTTGCCCACCCGCATGCTGATTCAAGCCGAACCCCAGCAAGAGGACAGACGCGAAGAAGAGCAGCCGGGATTGGGTCATAGCACGGTGCACATATTACGCTACGGCAGCACGGCCAAGTTGAGCGCCCGAAGCCGTGCCGCGTCCGCGATGTCGAGTGGGTTTGTCCCGGAACGGCGGCTCACCCGATCGGTCCAATTTGCTTTACCCCCGCGGAGGTCCCATGTCGCAATACTTCGAAGCCATCGTCATCCCTGTTCCCCGTGCCAACCTCGAAACCTACAAGCGCATGTCCGCGGAATGGGGCAATGCCCACCTCCGCCACGGTGCTCTGTACTACTCCGACTCGATCGGCGACGACGTTCAGCCGGGCAAGGTCACGTCGTTTCCCCAAGCCGTGCAGCTCAAGGACGGCGAGGTCATCGCGTTGGCTTGGGTCGTGTATCGGAACAAAGAGGATCGCGACCGCATCAGCAAGGCGGTCATGGAGGATCCGCAGCTCAAGGAGTCGATGGACCCTTCGAAGATGCCCTTCGACGGCAAGCGCATGTTCTGGGGTGGCTTCGAGAGCATCATCGGACTGGCGGGCGGCAAGTAGGCGGAGCGGCGGGGATCGACTCGCTCGATCAATCGAGCGTCTGGTTTTGCAGCGGCGTAACAATCGGCGGTTGCCGAGGCAAAGCATGCTCAAGACGGTCCTGTATCAACTTTGCGCGTCCCTGGTTCTCGTCACGTCGCTGATAGACGCTGAAGGAGCGGCGGAGAACTCACGAGCTTCTCTCTGGCTCACGCCGTGCACGCTGCCGCAGCTCAGTCGGCCCGCACGCTGTGGCTCGCTGGAGGTTCCTGAAAATCCCGAGCGGCCACGGGACCGGCACATCGCGATCGCCATTGCGGTCATCCCGGCAGCGGTTGGCCCCGGCCTGCCGGATCCGATCGTGGTACTGATGGGCGGGCCGGGAGAGGATGCAATCAGCGCCGCGGCCATCTTTGCCGAACAGTTCGCCCCGCTATTGCGAGATCGAGACCTACTGCTCGTCGACCAGCGCGGGACCGGCCGCTCAAATGCTTTGAACTGCGACCTGTTTGCAGATGAAGACCCGTCCGCTGCCCTGCGCGATCTATTCCCGCCGCGCGCAGTGGATCGCTGCGCGCGACAGTTGCAAACGCGTGCCGATTTAGCCCAGTACACGTTCGCGCAGTTCGCGAACGATCTGGAGCACGTGCGGCGGGCGCTCGGTTACGGTCCGTTGAACGTGTCGGCGGGATCATATGGGACCCGCGCCGCCCAGGTGTATTTGCGCGCGTACCCGGAAAGCGTGCGCACGGCGCATCTCGCGAGCGTCGTGCCGATCGACGTACCGCCTCCGCTGACCATGGCGAAGACTGCTCAGTCTGCTTTGGA
>DASXQW010000054.1:0-10816 GCA_036506975.1 Casimicrobiaceae bacterium
CCGATGAATAACGCCGATGCGAGTACCGTTCTCTTCATCCTGCGCATGGTGAATCTCCTCTCCGGCCGGGTGTCAAATTGATTTTGCGGCATTGTAAGACAAAACGCCGGCGACGCTGCGTCATCAGGTCAACGCGCACGACGGAGTCGCGTTAGACGCGATCGACGGGCGGAGAAACTAGCTATGAGTAAGGCGGGAAGCACTTGGCGGCTGAACATGCTCGGATGGCTCAGCGCGGTGCTGATCGTGACCTGTGGCGCTGGCGCTGTGCCGGCGCGCGCGGACGACGACCTGCCGACGCGCGTGGGCCGCGTCAGCGATTTCGGCGGCGAACTCTATCTAGCGCCGCAGGATCGCCCGACCGAGTGGGCGACGGTCGGCGTCAATTATCCCGTCACCAGCGGGGATAATCTGTGGGTCGCGCCTGACGGCCGCGCCGAGATCGATTTCGGCTCGGGGCAGCTGCGTGTCGCCGGGGACACGAACCTCCAGGTCAGCGCACTCGATGAACATCGCTTCGCGTTGTATGTCGCGTCCGGGCGCGTCATCCTGCGCATCCGAACGCTCGAGCCGGGCGACAACGCGCTTGTCGATACGCCCTACGCCCACATCCAGATCGATCGCCCCGGCCTGTACCGCATCGACGTCGCGCCGGAGCGGCAGCAGACGCTGTTGATCGTGCGCGAAGGCGAGGCTCATGTCGATCTCGGTGGACGAACGCAGCAAGTCTTGCCGGGACAGATGGCCACGATCGGCGCGGCGGATCCCGCCAACATCGCGCTTCAAACCGGCTTCGGCAGCGATGGCTTCGACGCCTGGAGCGCGGTGCGCGATCGGCGTTACGACAACTCGACATCCGCGCGTTACGTTTCCAGCGAGATGGTCGGCGCGACCGATCTCGACGGCTACGGGGCGTGGGAAAGCTACGCGACCTACGGCAACGTCTGGTTCCCGACGACCGTCGCGGTCGGGTGGGCACCCTACCGCTTCGGTCGCTGGGCCTGGGTGGGACCCTGGGGCTGGACCTGGGTCGACGACGCGCCGTGGGGATACGCTCCTTTTCACTATGGCCGCTGGATATGGCTGTCCGGGCGCTGGGGCTGGTGTCCGGGCGCCTTCGTGCGCCGCCCCGTATGGGCGCCTGCGCTGGTCGCCTGGTTTGGCGGCCCGGAATGGGCGTTCTCGACAAACTTTGGCGCTCCAGTGTACGGATGGGTGCCGCTGAGCTGGGGTGATCCGTTCTGGCCGCACTGGCGTTGCTCGGCGAGTTGCAGGCGAACGTTGAATCATCCGTTTGCGGTCGACGCTGCCGAACGCCCCGGCCGCGTGCCCGCGCGCTTTGCTAACAGTGAGCTTCCCGCTGCGGTGACTTGGGTGCCCGGACATGTCCTGACCGGCGGCAAGCCAGTCGCCGTCAATCTCGTCCGTCCGTCATCGTCGATGCTCTCGAGTGCTCCGGTCCTCGGGACCGCGACGATCGCACGCGGCAATCCCCCGGCCATGATCTCGCGGCCGGGGGGAGCGCCGCCGCCCGCCGGGCTGTTGCGGCGAGGTCCATCCGCCAGCACTTCTTCCGCTGTAGCGAACGCTCCGCTGACGAGCGCGCCCGGTCAGGCGCTGCCGCGCGCCCCTGCCGCGCCGACGCCTGATAAGAGTGGGCGAGCGCGCAGTGTGCCGCCGCCACGGGAAATTACACCCGCGCCTCAGGCCCTGCGTGGAGCTTCCGTGCCGGCAGCGCGAGTCTATGGAGGCGTGACCGATGGCCGTGGAGCTTATACCGGCGTGGTGCCTACGCCGGGACCGAAGCTCCCCGCGACGGTTGACCGCGGCTCTCCGGTCCCTCCGACGATGATCTATCCCGTCGTCCCGGCAGCGCCTCCCGCCATGCCCTCACGCGTCGCGCCCGTGGTTCCGGAGGTTCGGCACGTCAATCCGCGCGAGGCGGGCGCGCGCAATGTCCCCGTCCCCGGCGCCAACCCAACCGCGGGCGTCACTCCTGCGCCGGCAGGTCTCGGCAGCAAATAAAACGGCCCGGCGCTTCTTAAAAAGGCCGGGCCGTTCGAATGGCCGCGTTTTCAGTTGGCGAGCAACGCGAGCCGCTTGCCATCGACAATCTTGACGCGGTCGCCCTGTTTGAACGCGGGTTTGGCGCCCGACGTGATCGATTGCTTCGAGCCGTCGTCGAGGCGGACGGAAACCACCCAGTAGGTCTTCCTCTTGGCGTTTTTCTCGATCTGGTTGCCGGCGTACGCGCCCGCTCCCGCGCCGAGGATTGTCGCGGCGGTGTTGCCCCGTCCCGAACCGATCTGATGCCCGAGCACGCCCCCGACGACGCCGCCCGCGATGAGGCCCGCCCCGGAGCCCTCGCCCTTCTTTTCGACGTAGCGCACTGACTCGACGACGCCGCAGGTCGCGCAGGGCGTCGTGGCCGGCGTGCCCGGCAGCGGTTGGCCGATCGCCACGGCGCAGAACGCGAGCGTGGCGGCAATGCTGAACATGGATCGCATCGTCACCTCCAGGAGTTTGCTTTCACAGCGATCAACTATACCAAACTACTGGAGATCGGCTCGAGCTGCTCCGATCTCTCAGCGCGCGTCGGCGCGCTGGCGGGCGTAACTACCCGGCGCTGCCTCGATCACACGGGTGCGGCTCTTGCCGCCTGCTTTGCCCACTTCGCGCGCCGCAACCTGAGGACCGAGATACGGCTGCAACCAGTCGATCCAGTCTTTCCACCAGGAGCCCTGGTGCTGCTTGGCGCCCTTGAACCACTCCTCGGCGCTTGCCGGCAGTTTCTCATTGGTCCAGTAGCCGTATTTGTTTGCCTCGGGCGGATTGATCATGCCGGCGATGTGACCCGAGCCGGAGAGGACGAACCGCGATTTTCCGCCGAGGATGTGCGTCCCTGCATACGTCGTCTTCCACGGCGCGATATGGTCCTCGATCGCCGATACGAAATAAGCCGGCACCGCGACCTTCGACAAGTCGATCGGAGTTCCGGCCAGCGAGATACCGCCCGGCTCGCTCAGCTTGTTCTTCATATACATGTTGCGCAGGTAGAAACTATGCATCTTCGCCGGCATCCGCGTCGAGTCCTGGTTCCAGTGCAGCAGGTCGAACGGGAACGGGTCGCGTCCCATGAGGTAATTGTTGATGACGAACGACCAGATGAGGTCGTTGCTGCGAAGCATGTTGAAGGTGTTCGCCATGTGCGAACCTTCGAGATAGCCGCGCTCGCTCATCTTGCGCTCGAGCGATGAAACCTGTTCTTCGTCTATGAAGACGTCGAGTTCCCCGGCGCCGGTGAAATCGATCAGCGAGGTCATGAAGCTCGCGCTGACGATGCGCTTGTCTTTCTTCGCCGCCAGATGGCCCAGCGTGGCTGCGAGCAGCGTGCCGCCGAGGCAATAGCCCAGGACATTGGCGTCCTTCTCGCCGGTCGCCTTCTCGATCGCATCGAGCGCCGCCAGCGGGCCCTCGAGCATGTAGTCGACGAAGTCCTTTGCGGCGTGGCGCTCGTCCGGGTTGACCCATGAGATCACGAACACCGTGAGCCCTTGCGCCACGCACCACTTGATCAGCGAATTCTTTTCCCGCAAATCGAGGATGTAGTACTTGTTGATCCACGGCGGCATGATCAGCAGCGGCCGCTTCGCCACTTTCGTCGTCGCGGCTTCGTACTGGATGAGCTGCATCAGGTCGTTCTGAAACACGACGTGTCCCGGCGTCGTCGCGATGTTGACCCCGAGCTCGAAGGCTTTGCTGTCGGTCATCGAGATCCTGAGCTGGCCGTTGCCGCGCTCGATGTCGTCGAGAAGGTTGTTGAGGCCCTTGACGAGGTTCTGCCCGCCAGACGCGATCGTCTCGCGGAATACCTGCGGATTGGTGAGCGCGAAGTTCGACGGCGCCAGCGCGTCGATGTACTGGCGCGTGAAGAAATCGACCTTCCTGCGTGTGTGCTCGTCGAGCCCCTCGACGTTGGCGACGGTATTGTGCAGCCAGCGCGCGGCGATCAGGTACGACTGCTTGACGTAGTCGAAGAGAAAATGTTCCTCCCAGTCCTCATGCCGGAAGCGCTTGTCGCTTTTTGCCGGCTCGACCACAGGCGTCGTGGACTGGCCCATTAGCTTGAGCATCGACGATTGCCACAGAGCCGAATATTCCCACCACAGATTCATCTGCGTCTCGGCCAGCCGGTACGGGTTCGACAGCATCTTCGCCGCGAGCTCGAGGAACGCCTGAGTCAGGCCGAATTCGTCGGTGACGATCGACTTGCCTGCGGCGGCCTGCCTGGCGATGAAGTCGCCGAGAACCTTGGCGCTCTTGTCGGCGGCGCTGGCCAGCGATTCGGCCAGCGCGACCGGATCATAGTCCGGTCTTTCTACGGCGGCGGTTTCAGTGGCGGCCATCGTTGTCCTCCATCGCGCTATTGTAGTCTGGCTTAGGGAACCTCTGAACAAGTCTCGCACGGTTGCGACGGCGGCTTTCCGGGATGAGATGCGCGAAGCGAGGCGAAACAAATGGCTGGAGCCCCTTTGCAAGCCGAGCGACAAAGCAGATCGCCCGGAAAGCCTCGTCCCTCCGGGTTGCGGCAAAATGCGGCGCCTGCTTCGTCGCGCTCCTCGGCATCGTAGCCCAAGCTACAACTTTCGTCGCGCGCCTCGCATTCATCCGCATTTTGCCCGCAACGCAATCCGCGCGGGACTTGTTCAGAGGTTCCTCAGGGAGCGACAAAGCGGATCGCGCCGTCCGCGGCGACCAGACGCTTGATGCGTGCGCCACGCCATAAATGGTTCAAATGCGCGATGGCCTCGCCCATCGCGAAAAGGCGCTGCTGCAGGTCGAGCTCGCGGCGGAAGAGCACCGGCAGGATGTCCGCGGCGGTGACAGGCCGGCTCGCCGCGGCTTCGAGCTCGGCAAGGCGGGCGACGTGGTGGGCGCGCAGCTGCTCGACGCGGGCCGCAATGCCCACAAAGGGCAGACCGTGCGACGGCAGGACGAGCGTGTCGGAAGGCAGCTCGGCAAGACGGTCGAGCGAGGCGAGAAAGAGGCCCAGAGGATCGCCGTCGGGCTCGACCGGCCAGACACTCACATTGGTGCTGATCCTGGGCAGAAGCATGTCGCCGGAAATGAGCACACCCAACTCGGCACAATAAAGCGAGGCGTGCTCAGGCGAATGACCGTACCCGGGAATGACTCGCCAGCGCTGCGGCCCGACCGCGATCTCGTCGCCGGGGGCAAGACGCTCGAAGCAGAACGGCAGCTCGGGGACGCCGCGACGGTAGGCGTTGCCGCGGGCCTCCAGCGCCGCGACATGCTCGGCCGCGAGCCCATGCGCCCGGAGCAGGGCGCAGATCGCGGCGACGCCATAGCCGGCGCGCTCGTCGCTGACGGCGTGCGCGGTCAGATACTCCGCCTGCGGCATCGCGACCGCGCAGTCCCAGCGCGCGGCAAGCCATGCCGCATTACCAACATGATCGGGGTGGTAATGCGTTGCGATCACACGGCGAATCGGCCGGCCTTTGAGCGTCCCCGCGAAATGCTGTTGCCAAAGCCCACGCGTCGCAGCGTCCCCATAGCCGCAATCAACCTGTGTCCAGCCATCGCCGTCGGCGAGCAACCACAGGTTGATATGGTCGAGCGCAAAAGGCAGAGGCATGCGCAACCAGATGACACCGGGTGCTAACTCTCGCCGCGCTCCCGCCGGCGGCGCTTCGAGCCAATCAAATCGCAGGGCATTCTCTGTGGCAGCGAGGGAAGCGTTCATGGGGCTTGGGAATGCGCAATCAATTCACACTGGAGGGCTGATTGTGCAATGCAGCATCGTCATCGAATCCCCGCCGGGTGTCAAGCCTGGCAGGATGAACGTTTATGGTATCTTGACCCGTCCGTCGCTATCGTGCGCCTGCATCGCCGTGCCGTCCCGCGCCGAATCCGTCACGTATTCGATTTCCGACCTCGCCCGCGAATTCGCGCTGACGACGCGCACGATCCGCTTCTACGAGGACGAAGGCTTGCTTGCGCCGCGCCGCAGCGGGCGCAGCCGCATCTACGGCGAGCGCGAACGCGTACGCATCAAGCTCATCTTGCGCGGCAAGCGGCTGGGCCTTTCGTTGTCGGAAATTCGCGAGTTGCTCGATCTCTATGAAGCGACCAAGAGCGAGCGGCCGCAGCTCCTCAAATTTCTGCAAGTGCTCACCGAGCGGCGGGCGATGCTCAAGCAGCAGCAGGAAGACATCGCGATCGTGCTCTCCGAAATCGACTCGTTCGAGCGACAGTGCCGCAAGCGGCTGCGGCTCGGGGGGAACGGCGGCACGGGCTAGCGATGGCGGCGACTACTTGACGTTTACGTAAACGTCAGTCAGAATTCCGTATCATCTTCGTCTCCAGATCATGATGTCGCCTCCACCTGCCACCGCGTCCGCCGGCAAGGCATTCGCCCCGCTCAATCCGGATTACGAGGCGCGGGTCCGGGCGAGCTTCGGGCGCCAGGGTGCGATGCGCCTCATCGGTGCGCGCATTTTTGAGCTCAGGCCCGGGTATTGTGCCATTGAGCTTCCCTTTCGCGCCGACCTGACGCAACAGCACGGCTACATGCACGCGGGAATCATCGGCGCGATCGTCGATTCGGCGGGCGGTTATGCGGGCTTCACGCTTTTTCCGGCCGACGCGAGCGTCCTGACCGTCGAATACAAGCTCAATCTCCTCGCGCCGGCGGCGGGTGAGCGCCTCGTCGCGGAAGCCCAGGTCATCAAGCCCGGACGGACGCTCGCCATCACCCGCGGCGAGGTTTACGCCGAGGCGGACGGCAAGCGCTCGCTTTGCGCGATCATGCAGCAGACGCTGATCGTGCTGACGGGCAAAACGGACGCCTGAGGTTCCCTGGAGGATCGAATCGGTTATCGAGATGCTGAACTTCCCCGCATTGGATTTTCATCTCGGCGAAACAATCGGCATGCTGCGCGAGAGCGTGCAGGACTTTGCCGCCGCGGAGATCGCGCCGCGCGCCGCGGAGATCGATCGCAGCAACCAGTTCCCGATGGACCTGTGGCGGAAGATGGGCGATCTCGGCTTGCTCGGCATGACCGTCGAGGAAGACTACGGCGGCACCAACATGGGTTATCTCGCTCACATCGTGGCGATGGAGGAAATCAGCCGGGCGTCGGGCTCGGTCGGCCTTTCCTACGGAGCGCACTCGAACCTCTGCGTCAATCAGATTCGCCGCAACGGCAACGCTGCGCAAAAACAGAAATACCTGCCCAGACTGGTCTCCGGCGAGCATGTTGGTGCACTGGCGATGAGCGAACCCGGCGCGGGCTCGGACGTCGTGTCGATGCGCCTGCGCGCGGAACGCAAGGCGGACCGCTATGTGCTCAACGGCAGTAAGATGTGGATCACCAACGGCCCCGACGCCGACACACTGGTCGTGTATGCCAAGACCGACCTCAAAGCGGGACCGCGGGGGATTACCGCGTTCCTGGTCGAGAAGGGCATGAAGGGATTCTCGACCGCACAGAAACTCGACAAGCTCGGCATGCGTGGATCGAACACCTGCGAGCTCGTATTCGAGGATTGCGAGTTACCCGCGGAGAACGTACTCTCCGACGAAGGGCAAGGAGTCAATGTGCTCATGAGCGGCCTCGACTACGAGCGTGCGGTGCTCGCAGGCGGGCCGCTCGGCATCATGGCGGCGTGCATGGACGTCGTGCTGCCTTACATCCACGAGCGACAGCAGTTCGGCCAGCCGATCGGCGAGTTCCAGCTCATGCAGGGCAAGATCGCCGACATGTATACGACCATGAACGCGTGCAGGGCTTACGTGTACGCGGTCGGCCAGGCGTGCGACCGCGGCGAGACCACGCGCAAGGATGCAGCCGGTGCGATACTCTATGCGGCAGAAAAAGCCACATGGATGGCCGGCGAGGCGATCCAGGCGCTGGGCGGCAATGGCTACATCAACGACTATGCAGCCGGTCGCCTGTGGCGCGATGCCAAGTTGTACGAGATCGGCGCTGGTACCAGCGAGATTCGGCGGATGTTGATCGGTCGCGAGTTGTTCAACGAGACGAAATAACGGGGAATGATCATGGCTCTGGAGATGCGCGAACGCTGCGAGCGCTGCGCGTGGCCGTTGGCCCCCGAGGACGATACTGCGTACATCTGCTGCTATGAGTGCACGTTCTGCGCGACTTGCGCCAATGCGCTGAACGGAATCTGCCCTAACTGCGGCGGCGAGCTGGTGCGTCGGCCGCGGCGTCCGCGCAAGTCAGGAAGCGTGGCTTCGAAGCCCGGCGCATAGCAGTGCCACTTTCAGCCGGGGACACACCGGCTCGGGGCAGTGGCGATCTATGAGCGAGATTAGCGAGACGAAGATGCATAACGACCCCATCGCGATCGTCGGCGCGGCACGGACGCCGATTGGCGGCCTGCAAGGCGACTTTGCGACGTTGTCCGGCAACGATCTGGGCAGCGTGGCGATCAAGGCCGCGGTCGAGCGCGCCGGCATCGCGGCAGACGCCGTCGACCAAGTCATCATGGGATGTGTCCTGCCAGCCGGGCAGGGCCAGGCCCCGGCGCGACAAGCTTCGCTAAAAGCGGGCTTGCCGCTCGCCACGGGCTGCACGACAGTCAACAAGATGTGCGGGTCGGCGATGGAGGCGGCGATGCTGGCGCACGATGCGCTCATCGCCGGCAGCGCGGAGATCATCGTCGCCGGCGGCATGGAGAGCATGACCAACGCCCCGTACCTGCTTCCCAAGGCTCGCGGCGGAATGCGCATGGGCCACGGTACCGTCTACGACCACATGTTTCTCGACGGCCTCGAGGATGCCTACGACAAGGGTAAATTGATGGGCGCGTTTGCGGAAGCATGCGCCGACAAGTATCGATTTACCCGTGAACAGCAGGATGAATTCGCGCTGCGCTCGCTGTCGCGCGCGCGCGCCGCGACCGACGACGGCTCGTTTCGCTGGGAGATCGCGCCGGTAAGCGTTGCGGGCAGGAAGGGCGAGGTCGCGATCGACAGGGACGAGCAGCCGGCCAAGGCGAGCCCGGAAAAGATACCGACGCTCAAGCCGGCGTTCCGGAAGGACGGAACGGTAACCGCCGCGAATTCCAGCTCGATCTCCGATGGCGCCGCGGCACTCGTATTGATGCGCCGCTCCACAGCCGAACAAAAGGGATTGCGGCCGTTGGCGCTGATCCTCGACCACGCGACCCACGCCCAGGAACCGAGCTGGTTCGCCACCGCGCCGGTCGGAGCGATGCAGAAGCTCTACGCGAAAGTCGGCTGGAAACCCGGCGAGGTCGACCTCTACGAGATCAACGAGGCGTTCGCCGTCGTGGTCATGGCGGCAATGCAGGAACACGGCCTGTCTCCCGAAACGGTCAACGTACACGGCGGCGCCTGCGCGCTTGGTCATCCGATCGGCGCCTCCGGCGCGCGAATCGTGGTCACGCTGCTCGGCGCGCTGCGCAAACTCGGCAAACGGCGGGGAATCGCGAGCCTCTGCATTGGCGGCGGCGAAGCAACCGCCATGGCCGTCGAGCTGGTCTGATTTAAGCGTGATGGCCGGCAAGATCGTCTTCGAATCGCCGCGATTCGTTCTGTCGAGCGGCGCGCGCCCGAACCCACGCGCCTCGATCCGCCCCGCGCAAGAGTCGGTGCAGAGAAGCCCGCTGCCCGTCGTCGTCGGCTGCCCGCGGTCGGGCACCTCGCTCCTGGCGGTGATGCTCGACAGCCATCCGGACGTGGCCGTTCCTCCCGAGACCTCGTTCATCGGCGCGGTTGCGACGCTGCAGGGGTCGAACGAAGTCGTTCGGCGAAGCTTCTTCGACATCGTGACCGCGGACCGGATCGCGATTTCCAACTGGTCGGATTTCGGGTTGGACAAGGATCAGTTCTGGCGCCGACTCGAAGCGATCGAGCCGTTCACGGTATCCGCGGGCTTGCGCGCCTTCTACGCGATGTACGCCGAGGGCGAGCGCAAACCACGCTACGGCGATAAAACGCCCGGCTACGTGTTCATGATGCCGCAGATCGCAGCCCTCCTGCCGGAGGCGCACTTCATCCATTTGATCCGCGATCCGGGAGACACCGCGCTCTCCTGGCGCAAGACCTGGTTCGCCCCCAGCCAGGACTTGCGCGTGCTCGGCGAAGAGTGGAGAAAGCATGTGGAAGCCGGCCGGCGTGCGGCGAAGCTCCTGCGACGCTACGTCGAAGTCCGGTTCGAGGAACTGGTGCTCCATCCTGAGCGCGAACTCAAGCGCCTGTGCGGATATCTTTCGTTGCCTTGGGATCCGGTCATGCTCGATTACGGCGCGCGGGGCGCGGCGCGGGTCGAGCGCCTGCAGGGACGCCGGCATGCACGTGGTCCGATGATCCCGCGCGAGGAGCGAACCCGGATCCACGCCAACCTCACCCGCGCGCCCGATGCGGCCCGGCTCGATGTGTGGCGGCGTGAGATGACCGGGGCGGAACGCAGCGTCCTTGAGGACGCCGCGGGACCGCTGGTCCGCGAACTGGGCTACGCGGCCTGAAGCCGGTGCTAGCGCGCCAGCACCCACTAATCGCAGGTGGATGATCGATGCTGCTCTCCGAGTCGCAACGCATGATCCGCGACACGATGCGCAACTTCGCCCGCGAGCGGCTCGCGCCGTTCGCCGCGGAGTGGGATCGCAGCCACGCGTTCCCGCGCGAGGCGCTCGTCGAGCTCGGCCGCCTCGGCGCCTACGGCATCGTGATTCCGGAGCGCTACGGCGGTGCCGGCCTCGATTACCTGTCGCTGGCCGTCACACTCGAGGAGATCGCCGCCGGCGA
>DASXQW010000055.1:0-5413 GCA_036506975.1 Casimicrobiaceae bacterium
GCGCGCGCAGGTGCAGGCGCTGGCGCAGAACAACGTGAAATTCGTGCAGGCAATATTCAGCCCCGAGTCGTTGCAGGCAAAGAGAAATACCGAACCGATCGAGGTAGCGCCGAGTACTTTGATGGCCGCGCGCGTGGTCGAGTACAAGCCCGCCAGCCCGCGTCCCTTCGATGAGGTCAAGGGCGAGATTCGCCGGCAGCTCGAACGCAAGGCCGCCGGCGAGCTCGCGCAAGCCGCGGGCAAGGCCAAGCTCGCGCTGTTGCAGCAGGGCAAGGAGGCGGCAGTCACCTTCGGCAAACCCACTACGCTGATGCGCAACCAGCCGCAGCCCGGCTACCCCCCCGCGGCGTTGACCATGATCTTTCAGGCCGACGCGACCAAACTACCGGCGTATGCGGGCTCGGTGAACGAGCGCGGCGGATACTCCATCTATAGGATCGAGCGGGTCATCGCGCCAGCGACGCCGGACGCGGCACGGCTGACCGTTGTCAGCAACCGCGTTGGCGAGCAGATGGGCCGCGAGCTCGTCGCGGCCTATGTGGCGAGTCTGAAAGCGAAGGCGGACGTGAAGATCAATCAGGCGAACCTGGAGAAGGAAGGAGGGCGCGCCGGGCCGGCGCAGCAACCCGTCAGCCCGCGGGGACGGAAGGGCAGTTGAGATCGCGCAACATCTTCTCGCTTTCGGCGACGGCCTTGTCGCGCTCCGCCGCGGGCATGTAAACCTTCTCGCCCTTGTCGTTGAAGCGGTACATCACGACATCGGCGCGCAACGACTGGAGGCGGCCGCGAACCTGCGCGCAGCGGTCGAGCCGGAGCTTCGCGTCAGCCTGGGCTTTTTCGGCCTTGGCGTCTTCTTCCGCCCGATTCTGCTGGCGCTTGTTCATCTGCGCATCCTTTGCGGCCATGTCGCGTACCGCGTTCGGGTCGGCCGGGGACACCGCCGGATTGACGCGTTCCGCCTTGACACCGGGTGGCGGCGTGTCGCCATAGACGATGCGGCCGTTCTCATCGCTCCATTTATAAAGCGCCGCAGCGGCGGGCAAGGCCGCGAATACGAGCGTGCATGCGATGAGCCGAAGCAGGGATCGGCAGTTCATGTCGTACTTTCCCAAAGACGATGGCGACACGGTAATGCAAACGACGTGTGGGCGTCAAACTCGGGCACGGTGACCGTGGCATCGTTTACCGACCCAGGCGACCCGCGTATAATCCGCTTTTGCGCATAGGAGAAATGCACCATGCGTGTCGTGCAGAAGGCGCTGACTTTCGACGACGTCCTGCTGCTTCCCGCCCAATCCTCCGTCGTTCCCCGCGACGTCAGCCTGCAGACCCGCCTTACCCGCCGCATCACGCTGAATATTCCCCTGCTCTCTGCAGCGATGGATACCGTCACCGAAGGGCGGCTCGCGATCGCGATCGCGCAGGAAGGCGGTCTGGGAATCGTGCACAAGAACATGTCGCCCAGGGCGCAGGCCGCCGAGGTGGCGAAGGTCAAGCGCTTCGAGAGCGGCGTGGTCAAGGACCCGATCACGATTCCGCCGACGATGTCGGTGCGCGAGGTGCTCGCGCTGACCGCGCTGCACAAGATCTCGGGGCTCCCGGTCGTCGACGGCCGGAAGGTCGTTGGCATCGTGACCAACCGGGATCTCCGCTTCGAGACCAATCTCGATCAGCCCGTCGCCAATATCATGACCCAGCGCGACCGATTGGTGACGGTGCCCGAAGGCACCGATCTGGAGGATGCCAAAACGCTGATGCATCAACATCGGCTCGAGCGCGTGCTGGTCATCAACGATCGCTTCGAGCTAAAAGGTCTGATCACCGTCAAGGACATCCTGAAATCGACCGAGCATCCCTTCGCATGCAAGGACGAGCACGGCCGCCTGCGCGTGGGGGCCGCGGTCGGAACCGCGGGCGACACCGAAGAACGCGTCGAAGCGCTCGTTGCTGCCGGCGTCGATGTCGTGGTGGTCGACACCTCGCATGGCCACTCGCAAGGGGTGCTCGAGCGCGTGCGCCGGGTCAAGAACAACTACCCGCAAGTGCAGGTTGTAGGCGGTAACGTCGCCACGGCGGCGGGCGCTCGCGCGCTCGCGGACAATGGCGCCGACGCGGTCAAGGTCGGCATCGGCCCCGGCTCGATCTGCACGACGCGCATCGTCGCTGGAGTCGGCGTGCCGCAGATCTCGGCGGTGCTGAACACGCTCGAGGGCATAGCCAAGCTCGACATGCCCATCATCGCCGATGGGGGTATCCGCTATTCCGGCGACATCGCCAAGGCGATCGCTGCGGGCGCATCCTGCGTGATGCTGGGCAGCCTCTTCGCCGGCACCGAGGAATCGCCGGGCGAGATCGAGCTCTATCAGGGCCGCTCGTACAAGATCTATCGCGGCATGGGATCGCTGGGGGCGATGCAACAGGGCTCCAGCGACCGCTATTTTCAGGACGCCGAGGGGGACGACGCGGCCGAAAAACTCGTGCCCGAGGGCATCGAGGGACGCGTCCCGTACAAGGGCGCGCTCGCCGCGGTGATCCATCAGCTTATGGGCGGAGTCCGGGCCGCGATGGGCTATTGCGGCTGCGCGACCATCGACGAGATGCGTAGTCGTGCCGAATTCGTCGAAATCACGACGGCAGGCATGCGCGAGTCGCATGTGCATGACGTGCAGATCACCAAGGAAGCCCCGAATTACCGAGTCGAGTGAAACCGGCAGGACCGTACGTGCGTGAGTCCCCCGCCCCAGGCCGCCGCGCCGCGCTGCCGTTCATCTTCATCGTCGTCTTCATCGATGTGCTCGGTATCGGACTCGCGATGCCGGTCCTGCCAATGCTCGTCGGCGACTATACGCCGAGCCGGGATCTGCAAGCGTACTGGTACGGCGTGCTCGTCGTCGTTTACGGGCTGATGCAATTTTTCTGCGCACCGCTCCTGGGTGCGCTCTCCGACCGCTTCGGGCGGCGTCCCGTGATCCTCGCCTCAATCTTCGGGCTCGGGCTGCACTATCTGCTTCTCGCCGTCGCGCCGTCGTTAGCGTTCATGCTGATCGCGCGCGTGATCGGCGGCGTCACCGGGGCGAGCTTCTCGGTGGCGAATGCCTATGCTTCCGACATCAGTACGGCCGAGGGTCGCGCCAGGAGCTTCGGGCTGATCGGCGCCGCGTTCGGGCTCGGATTCATCTTCGGACCAATGCTCGGGGGGCTACTCGGCAGCGTCGACCTGCATCTGCCCTTTTACGTCGCCGCCGGGCTGTCGCTGCTCAACGGGCTCTACGGGCTGGTCGTCGTTCCCGAATCGCTGCCGCGCGACCGCCGCGCCGCGTTCGAGCTCAGGCGCGCGAACCCTTTCTCCGCGCTGCTCGCGTTGTTCCGGCACCGCGAGATCGGACGCCTGGTGCTCGTATTCGCGCTGGTCGTTCTCGCGCAGCTGATGCTGCAGACCACGTGGGTTCTCTTCACGCACTTCCGCTTCGGCTGGGGACCGCGCGAGAACGGCTTCGCCCTGTTCTTCGTGGGCGTGGTCGCGGCTGTCGTGCAGGGCGCGCTGCTCGGGCCGCTGCTGCGGCGCTTCGGCGAGGTGCGGCTCGCGCTCACCGGGCTTTCTGTCGGCACGCTCGCCTACCTGCTGTACGGACTCGCGCCGCAGGGCTGGATGATGTACGCAATCATCATCGGCAACTTTCTCTCCTTCGCCGCCGGGCCGGCCCTGCAGGGGATCGTCTCCAACGCGGTCGGGCCGCGCGAGCAGGGCGTCACGATGGGAGCGCTCAACTCGATCCAAAGCATCATGTTCGTCGTGGCGCCCGCTATCGGGACGCCGCTGCTGGCGCAGGTGAGCCACCTGCCGCCGTCCGACTGGAGAGTCGGCGTGACCTTTTTCGTCAGCGCCGTCCTCCAGGCGATCGCGCTCGTCCTGGCAAGACGCCATTTTGCATTCCAGCGCGTCGCGCGCCCGGCCTGATGCCCCACTCATGCATTGCAAGATCCTGATCCTCGATTTCGGTGCTCAATACACGCAGCTCATCGCGCGCCGCGTGCGTGAGCTGCACGTGTATTGCGAGATCCATCCTTACGATGTCGGCGACGCGTTCATCCGCGACTTCGCGCCCGCCGGGATCATCCTCTCGGGTGGACCCGAGAGCGTGACCGAAGGCGATACGCCACGCGCGCCCGACGCGGCGTGGAACGCGGGCGTGCCGGTCCTCGGCATCTGTTACGGCATGCAGGCGATGGCGGCGCAACTGGGAGGCGCGGTGGAGAACGGGCGGGTGCGCGAGTTCGGTTACGCGGAAGTGCGCGCGCGCAGCCACGGGCGCTTGCTCTCCGGTATCCAGGATCGCGCCAATGCCGAGGGACAGGGGCTGCTCGACGTCTGGATGAGTCACGGCGACAAGGTCACCGCATTGCCGCCGGGCTTCTCGGTGATGGCGAGCAACGCCGCGACACCGATCGCGGCGATGATGGACGAGTCGCGCCGCTTTTACGGCGTGCAATTCCATCCCGAAGTGACGCATACGCTCCAGGGCAAGGCCATCCTCGCGCGCTTCGTCAGGGATATCTGCGGCTGCACCGGCGACTGGACGATGCCGGCCTACGCCGACGAGGCGGTCGCCAGGATCCGTTCGGAAGTCGACGCCGATGCGGTGATTCTCGGGCTGTCGGGCGGCGTCGATTCCTCCGTCGCCGCGGCACTCGTCCATCGCGCGATCGGCGACAAGCTCACCTGCATCTTCGTCGATACGGGGCTGCTGCGACAGGGGGAGGCGGATCAGGTCATGGACACGTTCGCGCGCCATCTCGGTGTCAAGGTCGACTGCGTGGACGCGAGCGACGCGTTTCTGCGTGCGCTTTCCGGCGTGACCGACCCGGAAGAGAAGCGCAAGATCATCGGCCGCGAGTTCGTGCACGTCTTCCAGGCCGAGGCGCAGAAAGTCTCCGGCGCCCGATGGCTCGCGCAGGGAACGATCTATCCCGACGTGATCGAATCGGCGGGTGCGAAGACGAAGAAAGCGCATACGATCAAGTCCCACCACAACGTGGGCGGACTGCCCGATACGCTGCATCTCAAGCTGCTCGAGCCTTTGCGTGAGCTGTTCAAGGACGAGGTGCGCGAGCTCGGCGTCGCCCTCGGATTGCCGCGCGAGCTCGTGTTCCGACATCCATTCCCCGGCCCGGGCCTGGGCGTGCGCATTCTGGGCGAAGTGACGCGCGAGCGTGCCGAGCTGCTGCGCCATGCGGACGCGATATTCATCGAGGAATTGCGCCGCGCCGGCTGGTACGATCGGGTCGCGCAAGCCTTCGCCGTGTTTCTGCCGATCCGCTCGGTCGGCGTCATGGGCGATGGCCGGACGTACGAGCATGCGGTCGCGTTGCGCGCGGTGCAGACGACCGATTTCATGACCGCGCACTGGGCGCC
>DASXQW010000056.1:0-3231 GCA_036506975.1 Casimicrobiaceae bacterium
TCGCCGCTCTTGGTGTATCGCGTTTCAGGGATCATGGTCGGCGTGAAGCGTTGTGACAGAACTTACACTGGCGCATTACTGCAGAGGGACTCTAGGGGTTTGCGCTGGGAGGGTCAAGGCGCGAGTTGAGCTCGACGCGGCAGCCGAGTTTGATCACGATACAATGCGCGGCGATCATTTCACGAGAAGCCACATGGCCGCTGAGGTATTGCCTTCCATCGAGCTCGAAACCGCGCCGAATC
The DNA here is from genome assembly GCA_036506975.1 of Casimicrobiaceae bacterium. Taxonomy (GTDB): domain Bacteria; phylum Pseudomonadota; class Gammaproteobacteria; order Burkholderiales; family Casimicrobiaceae; genus PALSA-1003. The sequence goes on from DASXQW010000056.1 coordinate 243, forward strand.
CGACCGCCAGCGTCATCTGGCTGCACGGTTTGGGCGCCGACGGCAACGACTTCGTGCCGATCGTGCCGGAGCTCAGGCTTCCGGAGAGCTTGCGGGTGCGATTCGTTTTTCCCGACGCACCGGTGCGTGCGGTCACGATCAACAACGGCATGCGCATGCGCGCCTGGTACGACATCTCGGCGGCGGACTTGACCAACCGCGCCGACCTTGCCGGCGTGCGCGAATCACAAGGCCAGCTCGAGGCGCTGATCGAGCGCGAGAATGCGCGCGGTATGCCGTCCGAACGCATCGTGCTGGCGGGGTTTTCCCAGGGTGGGGCGATCGCGCTGTACACGGGCTTGCGCCACGGCGAGCGTCTGGCCGGCATCATGGCGCTGTCGTCGTATTTGATCGCGCCCGACAAGCTCGCGGTCGAGGCGAGCGCTGCGAACCGCAACGTGCCGATCTTCATGGCGCATGGAACCGCCGACCCGGTCGTGCACTTTCAGTGGGGCGAGGCCTCCAAGCGCATGCTCGAAGCTGCCGGTTACGCCGTCGAGTGGCACAGCTATCGCATGGAACACTCGGTATGTCTGGAGGAAGTTCAGGCGATCGGCGCGTGGCTCACGAAGATCTTGTAGGTGCGAATTTATTCGCACGCGGCGCTCCGTGTGAACGTTGCTGGCCGAATGAATTCGGCCCTACGAACCCCAGCGCGCGGATGTTCAGGCGCGCATCGTGAGTCGTGCTCCGTCATCGGCCACGACGGTAAACCCCAACCGCGCGTAGAGCCGCTGCGCCGGGTTGCACTTGAGCACCAACAGCTCGACCGCGCGCCCATCCGCTTTCGCGAGCATAAGCAGCGCGCGGATCAGCGCCGTACCGATACCGCGATTGCGCTCGGCGGCGACAAGCTCGATGTCGCGCAGGAAGATCTTGCGCCAGTGCCGCGTCAAGCTGATGCGGCCGATGTCGCGCGGGACCGGATCGAGTCGTACGATGATCGCGTGCTGTGCCGGCGCGTACGTCGCCGCGAAGTGTTGCCGCTGCCAGCCTTCGTCCCACCCCCAGGTCGCCTCGACGTAATCGCGCATCGCGGACCGATGCAGCGAAAACAGGAACTCCTCATCGTCGCGGCGCGCTGCGCGCAATGCGTAGCCGCGAAACGCCTTCGCGCCGGCCACTGCCCCCGCTAGCGGCTCAATCCAGCGCGCCACGTGGAGAAGCCGCGCGCGCTGGCGCGTTTTTGGGTTTGACGCCGCGGCGGGCGAGGGCGTCGCGGAGGATGAATTCGATTTGCGCGTTGACGCTGCGCAGCTCCGCCTCCGCCAGGCGCTCCAGCTCCGTCCACACGGCGGGATCGAGACGGAGCAGGAACGCCTTCTTGTCGGCCATCGACGGCGCTCAACCCGGTTGTCGGAAACGCAGGTAGAGGGCGACCGTCCATACGCACATCGCGGCTAGGAAGCCGGCAATGAGCCCTTGAAACGGACGGTCGGGCAGTTGCGTCGGCACTCTCGTGTTGGCGGCGACGACGACCCAGTGGACACCGACGATGAAAAGTGTGAGCAAGCAGCCGAACACCCAGCCGAAATCCGCGAGCGCGGCGAGCGAGCGCTCGCGGCGCTCGGGCGCGAGCCAGTAGTCGCGGTTGGGGATGTTGACGGCGTTTGGGAAAACGCGTGGAAGCCACGTGATCAGGGTGACGAGAAAAAGCGGCAACAGCGTTGCAGCGCCGACCATGATCGCGACGTAAGTGTCGCGCGGCGTCCAGGCGTTGGGCTGGTCGCCGCGTCCGAAATGCGACGCAACCTGTGTGGGCAGATCGCCCGCGGTGGCGATGATGAACGCAGCACCGCGCGCGGCGAGCGCGATGAAAAGCGGCAGAAAGAAACGACGCATGGTGAAATCTCCCGGTTCGTACAGCGGCCAGCGATGCTGCCGCGGCGCGGGTTCCGCGGCGACCGCGCTTCAGCCGCGTCGGTTGCCGACGAGCGCACCGACGAAGATCCCCGCAACCGTGCCGAGCGCGAGACCGATCGCGTCGTAGCCGGTCGCGACGCCCAGCGCCGTTCCCACGCCGATACCCACGACCAGCCACAGCCCGCTGAAGCGTTCCTGCAAAGCGTTCATGAGCGGCTCCCGATCATCCGTTGTAAAGGGTGCCGGTGTTGATCACCGGCTGCACTTCGCTCTCCGCGCAGAGCACGGTCATCAGATTGCTGACCATCGCGGCCTTGCGCTCGTCGTCGAGGTCGACGACCTGCTTGGCGGACAGCTCTTTCAGTGCCATCTCGACCATCGACACCGCGCCGTGCACGATCTTGGTTCGTGCGGCGATGATCGCTTCAGCCTGCTGCCGCCGCAGCATGACTTGCGCGATTTCCGGTGCGTAGGCGAGGTGCGTGAGCCGCGCTTCCTCGACCACGATGCCCGCCTTGTCGAGGCGCTGTTGCAGCTCGAGCACCAGCGCGCGAGTGACGACGTCCGCGCTGGCGAGCAGCGTTGGCTGCTGTTGACCCGCGGCCGCGGCGCCGTCGCCTTCATCGTAGGCGAACGAGGAGGCGAGATGCCGCACCGCGGCCTCGCTCTGCAGCTTCATATAGTTCTCGTAGTTGTCGACGTCGAAGCTCGCCTTGGCGCTGTCGTCGACGCGCCAGACGACGACAGCGGCGATCTCGATCGGGTTGCCGCGCTTGTCATTGACCTTGAGCCGCTCGCCGTTGAGGTTGCGCGCGCGGAGCGAAATCTTGCGCCGCGTGTAGAACGGATTGGTGCCGCGAAGTCCGGTCGTCCGCGTCGTCCCTCGGTAGCTGCCGAAGAGCTGCAGGATCGCCGCTTCGTTCGGCTGCACCGTGTAGAGACCGGCGAGGAGCAGCACACCGAGGGTCATCAACGCCATGAAAATGAGCACGGCGCCGATGAGTCCACCGACTGACGCTGACCGTCCGGAAGTGACCGTGTGGACGAGGACCCAGATCGCGACCGCGACCAGGGCGATGCCGATGCC
>DASXQW010000057.1:0-1513 GCA_036506975.1 Casimicrobiaceae bacterium
CGCCTAGGAGTCAGTCCGAGTAATCGCCGTGATGGTCACATTCGCTCGTGCTGCGCGCCCACGACATGTGTCGCCGCTCTCGGCGATGGCTGCATGGGTGGCCTGCGCCGGATCGAGCGAGAGAAGGAGATCGTCTCTCTGCTTATACGCAGAGACGATACAGCTTGAGAATGTTGTGCGTCGTGCACACCAACGACCATTCACCTTGCACCTTCTCGAATCCCCGCAGCAAGAATTGCCGAAATCCGCGCGCCTGTTTGATCTGGCCGATCACCGGTTCGACGATCGCTTTGCGCGCGGCGTAGATGCTCGCCCCGGCCTTCGTGTGCAGCTTGCGAGCCATCCGGTCGACGATCGTGGCGGTCTGCGGCAGTGGTCCCCGCGGGCAGGGCCCCGGCCGCTCACCATGTTTCTGCTTCCGCGTCGAGATATACGCGTCGATGGTCGTGTCAGCAATGGCCGTCAGATTCTCGTCCGAGCAATATCCGGCGTCGGCGAGCAGTTGCGAGGGGGTGTCGCCCGACTGCTGCTCGATGGTCGTGATCATCGGCATCAGCTGTTTCTTGTCGTTCGTCTCCTGCGTCACGGCGTGGCCGACAATCAGTTGCCAATCATCGACCGCGACCTGCACGTTGTAGGCCTGGACGAAGCCGTCGGGGCCCTTCATGATCCGCGACTCGGGGTCCGTGAAGTTATATTGCGCTTTCGGATCCGGCTTTGCCGACTCGGCGGGCTCGCCTTTGGCCGTCGCCTCCTCTTTGGCGCGTGCCTCCAGCGCGCGTTTGGCTTCGCGAATCCGTTTCAGCCGACTCTCGCGGCGCTGCAGTTCGGCCGGCAGCTCGTCACCGCGCCGATCGGTCCCGTACTCGGCGTCTTCGGCGGCATCCGCCGCTTCCGCCTGTGCGAGCAGCTGCGACACGTCCTCCCGGAGTTGCTTCTGCTTGTCACGCATCCGGTCGTAACTCATCGCCTTGTGCTTGGACGCGTTCGCTTTGATCTTGCTGCCGTCCAGCGCCACGCGGCCCACCCGCGGCGCGCCCAGTTCGCGCGCCAGACGGAGGACCTGCTCGAAGAAGCCTTTCAACGTCGCCAAGTGCGTCTTGCGAAAATCGGCGATGGTGCGAAAGTCCGGTTCGTTGCCAGCCGCCAGCACGCGGAACGCGACGTCCTCGACCAACCGTCGCTGAATCTTGCGAGACGAAAAGACGCCGACGCAGTAGGCGTACACCAACACCTTCGTCAGCATGACAGGGTGATACGGCGGATACCCGCGTTCCTCGTCTTCATAGACCGCCGTGATCGCCGAGAGGTCCAATTGATCGACCAGGTCGCTCACGAAGAACGCCAAGTGATCCTCGGGCAACCAGTCGCGCAGACTCGGCGGCAGCAGCAGATCCTGCTCGGGCACGTACGCGCGATACGTTTTTGCCATCGCCCGCAGTGTAGGACATATCGATCGACGCGCAGCACGAGAATTCACATGTGAGAGGCGATTACTCGGACACGCTCCTAG
>DASXQW010000058.1:0-23751 GCA_036506975.1 Casimicrobiaceae bacterium
TTCGCGCGCCAGCTCCAGCGCCGCGTCGTAGGTGATGCCCGGAAGGATCAGATTATCCTTGGGCGGCGCAATGATGGTGCCGCCCTTGACGATCAACACGTTCGACGCGGACGCTTCGGTCAGATAGCCGTTGCGGAACATGACGGTCTCGACCGCTCCGTGATCGACCGCAAACTGTCGCGCGAGAACGTTGCCGAGGAGCGAGATCGTCTTCAAATCGCAGCGCAGCCAGCGCTCGTCGACAGCCGTGACGGCGGCAACGCCACTCTCGATCTGCTCACGCGACAGGACCGGCAGGGGATTGCTCATGATGAACACGGTCGGCACCGCGTCGGGGGGGAAGGCGTGATCGCGCTTGGCCGCGCCGCGAGTGACCTGCAGGTAGACGCCTTGATCATCGAAGGGCTGCCGCGTGATCAAATCGTGAATGATCGCCTCCCATTCCGAGTCGCGGTGCGGATTGGCGAGCCGAATTCCGTCGAGGCTGCGCTGCAGGCGCGCCAGATGCTGCGGCAATCGATACGGCTGGCGGACGTATACCGGCACGAGCTCGTACACGCCGTCGCCGTAGATGAACCCGCGATCGAGGACGGAGATCCGCGCTTCGTCGATCGGGAGAAACTTGCCGTTGAGATAGACCGTCATTGCTTTCCTATCGTCTGTCGTCATTCCCGCGGACTTCTGCCTGTGTCGTCATTCCCGCGGATGCGGGAATCCAGTGACTTCGCATGACACTGGATCCCCGCTTGCGCGGGGATGTTCTGCCTCTGTCGTCATTCCCGCGAAGGCGGGAATCCAGTGACTTCACACGACACTGGATCTCCGCTTGCGCGGGGATGACGCATCCGTTTCCGATCGCAGGCACATTCGTGCCTGCTCTCGGACGGATGCGTCACTTGAACCAAAGCCGCACCGTATCCCACATTCTTCCGAAGATGCTTGCCGGCGCGACATCGTCGAGCGCGAGCAACGCAAATTCTCCCAGTGGCTTACCCTCGAGGGTCACTTTCACGGCGCCGACGCGCTGACCGCGCGTTACCGGCGCAATCAGAGGCTCGATCGCTTCCAGCGTGAGCTTGAGTTTCTGCGCCTGGCCCTTGGGCAGCGTGACATACTGATCGGCGACAAAACCCGCGGAAACGGCATTCGCGGCGCCTTTCCAGACGCGCAGTGTGCTTACCGACTCTCCGTTCTGGTAGAGCTCTACGGTGTCGTAGAACTGGAAGCCGTAGTTCAGGAGTTTCTGCGACTCGCTGGTGCGCGCGGCGTCGGAGCCCGCGCCGAGAACAACCGACAAGAGCCTGCGTGGTCCACGCTTCGCCGAGGCGATCAGGCAATAGCCCGCGGCATCGGTGTAGCCGGTCTTAACCCCATCGACGAACGGATCGGTCCACAGCAGACGGTTGCGGTTGGGCTGCGTGATGTTGTTGTAGCGATATTCCTTCAGCGAGTACAACGGGTAATACTCGGGGAAGTCGCGGATCAGCGCGGACGCGACGCGCGCCAGATCGGCCGCGGTCGATGCCTGCTGCGGCGATGGGAGGCCGGTCGCGTTGACAAAACGCGTGTTCTTCATGCCGAGCCTCGCCGCCTCGCGGTTCATGCGCTCGACGAAAGCTTCCTCGGAGCCGGCAACGGCCTCGGCGAGCGCAATGGCCGCGTCATTGCCGGACTGCACGATCTCGCCGCGCAGCAGCTCGTCGATGCTCACCGCTTTTTTCGGGTCGATGAACATGCGCGAACCTTCGGCCCGCCACGCCTTCGCCGACACGCTAACCATCTGCGAAGGCACGAGCTCTCGTTCCTTGAGCGCGCGGAAGACCAGGTACGCCGTCATGAGCTTCGTCAGCGACGCGGGTTCGCGCGGCTCGTCGGCATTCTGCGCCACCAGCGTCTGGCCGCTCAGCACGTCGACAAGAAGATACGCTTTGGCAGCGACGGCGGGAGGCGGGACCGCGGCGGCGGGTACGCTCTGCGCGTCGGCGCTCGCGGCGACGCAAAGAAGCGCCAGCACGAGCAAGAAATGGGGGCAACGGGACATCGGAGCGGCGGGAAGGGCCGCATTATACCTTCGTCGCGCTTTTCGCTCCGCCGCGATGGGCCGTTGCTCAGGAACCTTAGTATCCCAGGAACGCGAAGTCGACGTCGGGCTTGCGTCCAGAGACGATCTCCGCAATCGCCTTGCCCGAGCCGGCGGCCATCGTCCAACCCAGCGTGCCGTGACCGGCGTTCAGATACAGGTTCGGATAACGCGTCTTGCCGATCAGCGGTACGTTCGACGGCGTCGCCGGCCGAAGTCCCGTCCAGTATTCGACGCGCGAAGGGTCGATGGCCGCGCCGAACCACTCGGTCGCCCGCTTCGTCAGCGCTTCGCAGCGCAGCGGATTGAGCTCGAGGTCGTAGCCCGAAAGCTCGGCCGTGCCCGCAACACGCAATCGATCGCCCAACCGGGTGAAGACGATTTTCTTGGCGTCGTCGGTGATGCCGATCGTCGGCGCCGCCGCCGAATCGACGATCGGCAGCGTCGCCGAATAGCCCTTGGCGGGATAGATCACCGCACGCACGCCGATCGGATCGAGGAGCTTCGGCGTGTAGCTCGCAAGGCAAACGACATAGGCGTCAGCGGCGAGCACTTCCTTGCGATTGTTTTCGTTCACCATCCGCGCGCCGCACACCTTGCCCTCCGCGACCGCGAGCGATTCGACGCCGACACCGAAACGGAAAGCGACCCCGCGGTCGCCCGCGAGCACGGCGAGCGCCTGCGTGAACTTGCGAGCGTCGCCGGTTTCATCGGTCGCCGTATACGTGCCGCCGACGATCCAGTCTCGACGCGCCGAGAGCGCAGGTTCCAGCGCCACGCATTCGTCGGCGGTCTTGAACTCGCGCGCGATGCCGTACTCGCGGACCAGCGCGGCTGCTCGCAGCGCGTCGTCGAAACCCTCGCGGTCGGTGTAGATCTGCAATATGCCGCGCCGCAGCTCGTCGTAGGCGATTCCCGTCGCGCTGCGCAGTTCGCGGAGCGCGGCGCCCGAGTATTTGCTGATCGCGAGGATCTGCAACATGTTGCGTCGCGTGCGCCATGGCAGGCACTCGATGAGGAACTGCAGGCCCCAGCGCCATTGGTGCCAGTCGAGCCGCGGCCGGAACAGCAGCGGCGCGTCCGGTTGCCCGACCCACTTGAGGATCTGGAGCGGCGCGCCTGGATTCGCCCACGGCTCGACGTGCGACACCGAGATCTGGCCGCCGTTCGCGAATGACGTCTCGTGCGCCGCATCTTTCTGCCGCTCGACGACTGTCACCTCGTGGCCGGCCGCGCGCAGGAACCACGCCGCGGTCGTGCCGATGACGCCGGCGCCGAGCACCAGGACTTTCATGCTGCGTACTCGGCGATCGGAACGCAGGTACAGATCAGATTGCGGTCGCCATAGACATTGTCGGCGCGGCCGACCGGGGGCCAGTATTTGTCGGACTTCAACGCCGATACCGGATATGCGGCCTTTTCGCGGCTGTACGCGTGTGCCCAGTCCGCCGCGAGCAGCGTCGCCGCGGTATGCGGCGCGTTCTTCAGCGGATTGTCGACGCGATCCATGCGGCCATCCTCGATGGCGCCGATCTCCTCGCGAATCGCGATCATCGCGCCGACGAAGCGGTCAAGCTCCGCCTTCGACTCGCTCTCGGTGGGCTCGATCATCAGCGTGCCGGGCACCGGAAAGCTCATCGTCGGCGCGTGAAAGCCATAGTCCATCAGGCGCTTCGCCACGTCGTCGACGGTGACCTCGCTCGTCTCCTTCACCGGGCGCAGGTCGAGAATGCATTCATGCGCGATCAAGCCGCCGCTTCCCGAGTAGAGCACCGGATAGTGCGGCGAAAGCTGCTTGGCGATGTAATTCGCCGCGAGGATCGCCGACTCGGTCGCCGCTTTCAGCCCGTCGGCGCCCATCATTGCGATATACATCCACGAAATCGGCAGGATGCCGGCGCTGCCATACGGCGCCGCAGAAACAGGGCCAATCGCGGCCCTCACCCCTTCCCCCTCTCCCGCAAGCGGGCGAGGGGAAAGCTCCTGCGCGACATCGTCGCGCGGCAAGTACCGATGCCCGGGCAGGAACTTCGCCAAGTGCGCGCGGACCGCGACCGGTCCGACGCCCGGACCGCCGCCGCCGTGCGGAATGCAGAAGGTCTTGTGCAGATTCAGGTGCGACACGTCGGCCCCGAACTCCCCGGGTGCGGCGAGTCCAACCAATGCGTTCAGGTTCGCTCCGTCGACGTATACCTGGCCGCCGTGCGCGTGCACGATGTCGCAGATGTCGCGGATGCCTGCCTCGAATACGCCGTGGGTCGAAGGATACGTGACCATGATCGCGGCGAGGTCGGCGCGATGCGCCTCGGCCTTGGCGCGCAGGTCGGCGAGATCGACGTTGCCCTGGCTGTCGCAGGCGACGACGACGACCCGCATGCCGGCCATCTGCGCGGACGCCGGATTGGTCCCGTGCGCCGACGACGGAATCAGGCAGATGTTCCGATGGGCTTCGCCGCGGCTCGCGTGGTACGCGCGGATGATGAGCAGGCCCGCGTATTCGCCCTGCGACCCCGCGTTGGGCTGCAGCGAGACCGCCGCGTAACCGGTCGCCGCGCAGAGCATGCGTTCCAACCCGGCGATCATCTCGCGATAACCCTCGGTCTGGTCTGCGGGAGCGAAGGGATGCATGTGCGCGAACTCGCGCCAGGTGATGGGAATCATCTCGGCGACCGCGTTGAGCTTCATCGTGCACGAGCCGAGCGGAATCATCGAGCGATCGAGCGCGATGTCCTTGTCGGCGAGTCGACGCAGATAGCGCAGCATCTCCGTTTCGGAATGGTAGCGATTGAAGGTCGGGTGCGCGAGGAACGGCGACCGGCGATGCAAAGCGACGGGATATGCGTCGTCAACCGTGGGCTCGAGCGCTTCGAAGTCAGGTAGCGCCGCGCCTCCGGGCGCGAAGATCTGCCAAAGTAGCCTGACGTCTTCACGTGTGGTCGTCTCGTCGAGCGAGATCCCGACCTGTGTCGCGTGGACATGACGCAGATTGACGCCGCGGCTCACGGCGGCGGCGTGCAAATCGAAGCTGCGATCTCCGGTTGCGATGGTCAGTGTGTCGAAGAACGTGTCGTTGACCACGGCGAGACCGAGCTTCTTCAAGCCGGCCGCGAGGACGCCGGTCAAGCGATGGATCCGCGCCGCGATCGTCGAGAGTCCCAGCGGCCCGTGGTAAACCGCGTACATCGCCGCGATCACGGCGAGCAGGACCTGCGCGGTGCAGATGTTCGACGTCGCCTTTTCCCGCCGGATGTGTTGCTCGCGCGTCTGCAAGGCCAGCCGATAGGCGGGCTGTCCATTGCTGTCGATGGTCACGCCGACCAGCCGCCCGGGAAGGCTGCGCTTGAACTCGTCGCGCGTCGCAAAAAACGCCGCGTGCGGTCCGCCGAACCCCATCGGCACGCCGAAGCGCTGGCTCGAGCCGACGACGACGTCCGCGCCCCATTCGCCCGGCGCGGCGAGCAGCGTGAGCGCCAGGGGATCGGCGGCGACGAGGACGAGCGCGCCGCGCGCGTGCAACGCTTCCGCAAGGGCCCGATAGTCCCGCACATCGCCGTTGACGCCCGGATACTGGAGCAGCGCGGCAAAGCAATCCGCTTCCGCGGCCGCCGCGGCGGGCCCGACCTGCACCTTGAGCCCGAGCGGCAGCGCGCGCGTGCGCATGACGTCGATCGTCTGCGGCAAGACATCGTCCGCGACCCAGATCACGTTGCTCGCGCTCTTGCCGACGCGACGCGCCAGCGTCATTGCTTCCGCCGCGGCAGTCGCCTCGTCGAGCATCGACGCGTTGGCGATGGCCAGTCCGGTGAGGTCGCACACCATCGTCTGGAAATTGACGAGCGCCTCGAGCCGGCCCTGCGATATCTCCGGCTGGTAGGGCGTGTAGGCGGTGTACCAGGCGGGGTTCTCGAGCACGTTGCGCAGGATCACTCCCGGCGTCAACGTGCCGTAATAGCCTTGGCCGATATACGATTTCAGCACGCGGTTCTTGCGCGCCATCGCCTTCAATTCGTCGAGCGCCTCCTCCTCTCCCTTCGCGGCAGGCAGCGCCAGCGGCCCGCGCAGGCGAATCGCGGGTGGTACAGCCGCGTCGATGAGCGCCGATCGCGACGCGTAGCCGAGCGCCTTGAGCATTTCCGCCTGCTCGGCTTCGGTCGTGCCGATATGGCGGTCGACAAAGCCGCGATGCTGTTCCAGCTCGGCAAGTGGGCGGCGAGCGACCGCGGTTCGAGGCTTGCCCATCTTCATCGGCGGATCCTCATGGCTCTCCGATCACCTTGGTATAGGCGGCGGCATCGAGCAGCTTGCCGACGTCGGCTGCGTTTGCGGGCGTGAGCTTGTAGAGCCAGTGCGTGTAGGCATCGGCGTTGACCTTCTCGGGAGCTTCCGTCACTTCGGTGTTGGCCGCCGCCACTTCACCCGCCACCGGGGCATAGACGTCGGAGGCTGCCTTGACCGATTCGACAATGGCGACCGCCTCGCCGGCCTTCACAGTCCGCCCGACCGCGGGCAGCTCGATGAACACGAGGTCCCCCAGAGCTTCCTGGGCGTGATCGGTGATGCCGATGGTCAGCGTGCCGTCGGGCTCGGCGCGGATCCACTCGTGGCTTTCGCTGTATTTGAGATTCGCGGGAACATTCATGAAGGCTCTCCGAGGGGATTACGAGACGAGGGCTTTGCCGTGGCGCACGAACGGCGGCTTGACGACGCGAGCATCGAGCTTTTTGTCGCGGATTTCCACCGCGACGGAATCGCCGGGCGCGACGCCGACAGGCACGCGGGCGAGCGCGATCGACTGCGAGAGGCTCGGTGAGAAAGTGCCGCTGGTGATCTCGCCGCCACCCTTGGCAGTGAGCACTTGCTGATGGCTGCGCAGGACTCCGCCCCTGCCCTGCAGCAGGAGGCCGACCTGCTGCCGCGTTATCGGCGCAGCCGAGAGCGCAGCCTTGCCGACGAAATCGCGCGGGCTTGCCAGATCGACTGTCCAAGCGAGCCCCGACTCGAGCGGATTCTCGGCTTCGGTCATGTCCTGGCCGTAGAGGTTCATGCCCGCCTCCAGCCGCAGCGTGTCACGCGCCCCGAGTCCGCACGGCAGGACGCCCGCCGCGGCGAGCGCACTCCACAACTGGGCTGCCCGCGCGGCCGGCAGCGTGATCTCGAACCCATCCTCACCGGTATAGCCGGTCCGGGCGATGAAATAATCGCCGGATTCGGCCGCCATGAACGGCTTGAGCGGTTCCGACGCGGCGCGGCCTTCCGGCAACGCTTTCCATACCTTGTCGCGGGCATTGGGCCCTTGCACCGCGATCATCGCGAGGTCGCGCCGTGGCTTGAGCGCAAGCCCGAAGCCGCGCTCGCCGATCAAGGCGTTGAACCAGGCGACGTCCTTGTCGGCGGTTGCCGCGTTGACCACGATGCGGAAAGCATCCTCGCGCAGGAAGTAGACGATCAGATCGTCGAGGATGCCGCCGTCGGGCCGGAGCAGACACGAATAGAGCGCCTTGCCCCGCACCGCGAGCTTATCCACATTATTGGCGAGCGCGTAGCGCAGGAAACCGCGCGTTTCGTCGCCGGAGAGATCGACCGCGAGCATGTGCGACACGTCGAACATGCCGGCGTCGCGGCGCACCGCGTGGTGCTCTTCGATCTGCGAGCCGTAGCTGACCGGCATCTCCCAACCGCCGAAGTCGACCATCCTTGCGCCGGCGGCACGATGCGCGGCGTTGAGCGGAGTCTGTCGGAGCATGGCTTCTCCCGGGCGACAAGAAAGGGCGGTACCGTGCATGCCGGTCTCGCCCCGTCTGTCCTTTTACCTGAGAGATTGCGGCGCGAGCAAAAGCGGCGCCGGATGCCCCTTCGGTGGGCCGTCCGGATGCTGCGGACGGCCGCTCTCCAGATTGGTTGCTGCGCCCGCGCAGTCCTGGGTGCCTGAGCGATTGCGGGAGTTACGCCTTCGGCGGCGGCTTCGAGCGCCCAACGCTCTATACCGCACTCTCCTGCACGGGAGCGCCAAGGTTACCGGCGGTGGTGCTGCTTGTCAAAAACCGCCATCCGCGACCTTCGTTGCGGCAAGACGGCTCGAGCAAGCGAGGGTCGGGAGAGTCGGCGCGAGGTTGCAGCGCGGTGAGCCGCGGTGGCGCGAGCGCGTTGTGGCGCAGTCGTCGCCAACGGGTGGCTCGTGCGCGGCCACTCGTGTGTTGAGTGGCCGCCGCGAGCCGGGTTACCCGTTCGACGACGCGCTTTGCGCCACCACGCGCCTAGGTCACCGCGGCGTGACCGCGCTCAACGGGGGTGTGGCTACTTCTTCAGCGCCAGGATCCAGGCGACGAGATTCTTGATATCGGCATCGGGGATTTGCGCGTTCGGCGGCATCGGGACTTGACCCCAGACCCCGACACCGCCTTTCTTCACCTTGTCGGCGAGTTTCGCCGCCGCGGAGGCATCGCCCTTGTACTTCGCCGCGACTTCCTGGTATGCGGGTCCGATGATTTTCTTGTCGACCGCGTGACAGGCCGCGCAGCCATCCTTTTTCATCAGCTCCTCGGCAGCCTTGTTGTCGAGCGCGGCGTTGGCGCCGCCCGCGACGAAAAGACCGGCGGCGAGCAGCATGCCGTGGCGCTTCATTGTTATCTCCGGTGAGGGGGGAAAAACGCCCGCAATGTTACCGAAAGCATTGCCGCCACGCCACATCCGAGGCCAGGCGAAAGATCGATCAGGCGCCGACGGCGAGCCCTCGCTCGAGCGCTTCGAGCGCGTGGATCGGCGGCAAGCACGACGCGCCCGTGCACACCCATGCGGTGGCCGCAGCTTCGCCATCTTGATGCGGGCGCGCCAGGGCGCCCGGGAGCTCGCCCGCGCGGGAGAGGTCGAGCGTACGCACCCGCGGACGATAGCTGCGCTCGAGCAGTCGCTGCCACGAGGCAGAGGTTGCCGGATCACCGCGCAGCAGTACGCTCGTCGCCGGACTCGTCCATTCTTCGAGCGCGATCAGCAGCGACGCAAGACCGGAAGGCCGCTCGCCGAGCTCGCCGGCAAACGCGCGCAGCGTGCGCTCCGCGGCGTCGAGGTAACGCGGCTCACCCAGCCAGTGGCCGAGCGTCAGGAGCGCCAGCGCCGCGATGCCGTTGCCCGCAGGCGTCGCGTTGTCGTGCGCCGGCTTGGGCCGATGGATCAACGCCTCGTGGTCGTGGCTGGTAAAAAAGAAGCCGCCGCTTGCCGGATCCTCGAACCGCTGGAGCAAGGCATCGGCGATTTCGATTGCCCAGGACAGATCCTTCGTGCGGAACGACGTCTGGAGGAGTTCGAGCAACGCGGCGAGCAGATAGGCATGATCGTCGAGATAGGCGTTCAAGTGCGACCGGCCGTCCTTGTAAGTCGCGAGAAGCTTGCCGTCGCGCCAGAGCGTTTCGTGCAGGAAATCGGCGGCGCGCTGCGCTGCGTTGAGCCATTCCGTCTCGTCGAACACGCGCGCCGCGCGCGCAAGTGCGCCAATCATCAGCGCGTTCCACGAGGTGAGAACCTTGTCGTCGCGTCCTGGGTGAACGCGCTGTTCGCGCGCAGCGAAGAGCTTCGCGCGGGCGAGCTCCAGCCGCGCTTCGGCGGCATCCAGGGCAATCCCGAGCTCGCGCGCCACGTCGGCGAGCGGCACGCCGACGCGCAGATGCCACGCGGCGTGTTCGAAATTGGGCGGCCGGTCGAGCGCCCAGTGACGCCGCGCAACGGCCCACTCGTCCGCCGTCAGCAACGCTTCCACGGCATCGGGCGTCCAGACATAGAACTTGCCCTCTTCGTGCTCGCTGTCGGCGTCGAGGCTCGAGTAGAAAGCGCCCTCGGGCGCACGCATGTCGCGCAATGTCCAGGCGACGATGCCGCGCGCCGCACGCGCGAACGCCGCATCCCCGGTCGCCCGCCAGGCGTCGGCATACACCGCGAGTAGCGCCGCGTTGTCGTAGAGCATCTTCTCGAAATGCGGGATCGTCCATTCGGCGTCGACGCTGTATCTGCAGAAACCGCCGCCGAGCTGGTCGTGGATACCGCCTTCGGCCATGCGGGCGAGCGTGACCGTGGCGATCTCGAGTGCGCTCTGGTCGCCGCGCGAGGCGTAGCGGCGAAGGCAGAACTCGAGCTCGAACGGGTGCGGAAATTTGGGCGCGCCGCCAAAGCCTCCGTGGACGCGGTCGAACGAGCGCGCGAGCGCGGCGAAGGCAAGCTTGGGCGCATCGACCGGCAAAGCAGCGCGCGCGTCCTGCGCATCCGGGTTGGTAAGCGCCAACGCGCCCTTCAGCCTGGCGTTCTGCTCGGCGATCGCCGGGCCCTGCTCGCGGTAGGCGGCGGCGATCCGGGGAAGAAGATCGGCAAAACCGGCGAGGCCGTAGCGCGAAGCCTTCGGAAAATACGTTCCGCCGAAGAAGGGCGCCTGGTCCGGGGTGAGAAACATCGTCAACGGCCACCCGCCGCTCCTTTGCGTGAGCATCGCATGCGCGGTCTGGTAGATCTGATCGAGGTCGGGCCGTTCCTCGCGGTCGACCTTGATGTTGACGAACAGGTCATTCATCAGCGCGGCGACGCCTTCGTCCTCGAAGGACTCGTGCGCCATCACGTGGCACCAGTGACAGGCGGAATATCCGATCGAAAGCAGAATCGGCTTGTTCTCGGCCTTCGCGCGGGCGAGCGCCTCTTCGCCCCAGGGGTACCAGTCGACCGGATTGCCCGCGTGCTGGAGAAGGTACGGGCTCGTCTCCCCTGCGAGTCGATTCGGCATCAGTGTCACCGCCTCCGCGGCGTGGTTACGCGGGCGATTCCTCGAAGGCAACCCGCTCGAAATCCGCTCCGCGCTGAACGAGACGCGTCAGGCGAAAGCGCCGCTCGGGGCCCGAGTCGAACGACCGCAGGATGCGGCCCGGATTGAACGTGCGCGGCGGCGTGACTATCGACGCCTTCTCGTCGGTCGTGGCTCCGAGCAGGACGATGGGAACCGGCGGATCCTCCGAGAGCATCGTCGTGAGTGCGCGCACGCCCAGGGCGGTCGGCGAGCCGGACCACAGCTTGAGCGTCACCGAGAGCTCTCCATGGCCGTCGAGCGCCACCCGCCTCACATAGCCGCAGCGCACGCGCTCGTCGTCGCGGATGATGACGAGCTGTTCCAGATGCCACCGATGCTGCGCGGCGCCGATGCGGTGGACGTTCGCTTCGTCCCAGTCATAGATTCCCTGCCAGTGCTCCCATGCCCAGCTCTTCTCGGCCTCGTCCTTGTTGCGGTCGTAGTCGGTCAGCGCTCCGAGTGTGGCCAGATGCTGCGTGCCGTGGTAGGAGAGCCTCCCGAGAGGGTCCTGGCGGTTGAACGTGCGTCCGGCGACGCGGAAATAGGCGGCGCCGATGCCACCGACGCACAAATCCAGGTTCGTCTGCGTTTCATTGCCCGTTTTTTTCGGCGGCGCGTACCAGCGCGAGTCGAGATGCGAAAGAAGTGCTGCTGACGCTTCGACCGAGACGTCGTGACCGAGTTGCAGCTCCGCCGGATTGGCCCCGCTGGCGAGCCGCTTCAACCGTCCCCGGACGCTGGTCGCAAGCTTCGCCGGGTAACCGAACCGCGTGGCTTCGCTCGTGTGGCGCGGCGCGACCGCAACCAGCGAAGCTCCAGCTGCTGCATCGAGATCGATGACGATCACCGGGCCCTCGGTCTCGCGCTGCTGCGCATACGGGAAGACCTTGCGCGCCCACATCGAGAGCCAGCGGTCGGTCAACTCGATCTGCCGCACCGTCATCGCGCAGGGATCGGCCAGATTCAACAGCAGCGCGTGCGAATAGGTCGAGTAGCACGACACACCCACCGCATTGGGCATCAGCTCGTCGGACACCGCGCTGACCGAGCATTCCAGGATCTCGGCGAGGCGATAATAAGCGTGCAATTCCTGCCACACATTCGCCGCGGGAACGCGCCGCGCCAAACCGTAGACCAAGATCAGCTGCTTGCCGACCCACAGGCCGCGCTGCAGGACCTTGGCCTTGACGCCTTGCAGTTCGGGATCACCCTCGAGCAACGGCTTCAGACACGCCGAGTACTGGTTCCAGAGCGCCTGCCAGAGCAACAAACCCTGCTCGGCGGCGTCGTGTTCGCGATCGGTCGCCGGATGCGGTTTGCCGGCGTAGCGGCGGGCAAGCTCGGTATGCAGGTAAGTGACCGGCTCGCGGAACACCTCGGCGATGCGCGCACGTTCTCGCGGCGTGAAGTCGGCCTCTGTCATCCGCCTCAACTGGCCGCGAATCGCGTCGTAATGCTTGGGGATGTTCGACAGCGGCAGCGCGCGCAGCCAGCGTGCGCAACCTTCGGCGTCGGCAAACGCCAGCGCCGTCGGCTCGGTGCCAGTCTGCGTGAGCGTGAACTCGTTGGTCACCGTCTCTCCGTGCGCCGGGGATCCCAGCGCGTCCCGGGTGTAGCGCTGCGAGCCGTGCCCAGGGGTTCCTGCGCTCTTATAGCACAAACGATGGGGCTCCCGGGCCCCGCCCGGCCTGCGGTTCCCGCCTCCGGAGCGCCCTCTCGCCTGCGGAATATTCGACTTCCGCGATGCGGAATGCTCCGCCGCGGGGAAGGCTTCGTCCGGCGCAGACTTAGCCCCATGGACACGACCACTTGTACGCTTCAGGACGAGGAAGTCATGGATCGCATCATCGAACTTCGCCACCCGGGGTATCCCGACCCGATGCGCCCGGCGGATTCCGACACCGCCGCCTCATTGCCGCCGGCCTGTCCCTTGCCTCCAACCCGCGCTGCGCGCCCCGCGCGCAGTCGCGGGTCCTTTTCCCAGGAGGTCAGAGGTTCGCGCAAGGCCCGGTGGATCTTCAGTGCCTTGTGCGTCGCTGTAGCCACGATATCTATCGTCGCCAGCGCTCATTTCGCCGAGCCCGCGTTCGACGCCGCCGTAATCAGCAGCAACACCGGCCCGGCGCTCTTCGCGTCGACCATGCAAGCGCCGTCCTTTATCGTCGCTCGCCGCCGCTGATTGCGCCGCTAGACCAGGACGCGCTCGATCCCGCCCCTGTTCGCAGCGTTGACGTAGTTGGGCAGCCAATCGTCACCCAGGACGTGGCGCGCGATCTCCACGACGATGTAATCGGCGGCGGTGCCCGCGTCGTCGTTGAACCGCGACAGGCCTTGCAGGCATGAGGGGCATGAGGTGAGCACTTTCACCGGGCCGGCGAAGCCATCGGCGCGAAGCCGTGCGGCGCCGTTCCGCATCTCGTCCTCCTTGCGGAAGCGCACCTGCGTCGAGATGTCGGGCCGCGTCGTCGCCAGCGTGCCCGATTCACCGCAGCAGCGGTCGTTCAATGGAACCTCGGCGCCCATGAGCGCATTGACCACCTTGAGCGGCGCATAGGTCTTCATCGGGGTATGACAGGGATCGTGATACATGTAGCGCACGCCTGACACTCCATCGAGCTTGACGCCTTTCTCGAGCAGATATTCGTGGATGTCGAGCAGCCGGCAACCGGGAAAGATCTTCTCGAATTCGTATTTCTGCAGCTGATCCATGCAGGTGCCGCAGGACACGAGCACCGTGCGGATGTCGAGATAATTGAGGGTATTGGCGACGCGATGGAACAGCACGCGATTGTCGGTGATGATTTCCTGCCCGCGATCGTGGTTGCCTGCGGAGGTCTGCGGGTAGCCGCAGCACAGATAACCCGGCGGAAGCACGCATTGCGCGCCGACGTGGTAGAGCATCGCCTGCGTGGCGAGGCCCACTTGCGAGAAGAGGCGCTCCGAGCCGCAGCCGGGAAAGTAGAACACCGCGTCCGATTCTTCGGCAGGCTGCGCCGGATTGCGGATGATCGGCACAATTGTCGAATCCTCGATATCGAGCAGCGCCCGCGCGGTGCGCTTGGGCAGGCCTCCCGGCATCGGCTTGTTGACGAAATGAATCACCTGCGCCTTGAGCGGCGCGGTGCCGACGGTCGCCGGCGGCCGCCTCGTCTGGGCTTGCGCGAGCCCGATGCCTCGCGCGATCCCATAGACCAATCTCTGCGCGCGGTACCCCCAGTCGATCATCACCCGCTTGGCGAGCTTGATCGTCGTCGGATCCGTCGCGTTCAGGAAAAACATCGCGGCCGCGGTCCCCGGGTTGAACGCGCGCTTGCCCTGCTTGCGCAGGAAGTTGCGCATGGCGATCGACACGTCGCCGAAGTCGATGTCGACCGGGCAGGGGCTGCGGCACTTGTGACATACCGTGCAGTGGTCCGCGACGTCGGAGAACTCGTCGAAGTGCTTGAGGCTCACACCGCGGCGCGTCTGCTCCTCGTACAGGAACGCCTCGATCAAAAGCGAGGTGGCGAGAATCTTGTTGCGCGGGCTGTACAGCAGATTCGCGCGCGGCGAATGGGTGGCGCACGGCGCCTTGCACTTGCCGCAGCGCAGGCAATCCTTCACCGAATCGGCGATCTCGCCGATTTCGGACTGCTCGAGGATCAGGCTCTCGGCGCCGATCAGGTTGAAGCTCGGCGTATACGCGTTCGCCAGATCCGCGCCGGGAAGGAGCTTGCCCCGGTTGAAACGCCCCTCCGGATCGACGCGCCGCTTGTACTCGAGAAACGGCGCGAGCTCGTCTGCGGTGAGGTACTCGAGCTTGGTGATGCCGATCCCATGCTCGCCCGAGATCACGCCGTCCAGCGCGCGCGCGAGCGCCATGATGCGGGCCACTGCCGCGCTCGCCTCCTTGAGCATCGCGTAGTCATCCGAATTCACCGGGATATTCGTGTGCACGTTGCCGTCTCCGGCATGCATGTGCAGCGCGATGAACACACGCGCATGCAGCACGTCGCGATGGATGTCGGTGCAGCGCTTGAGAACCGGCGCGAAGGCGATTCCGGCAAAGATCTCCTCCAGCGGCGCTTTCAGCTCGGCCTTCCACGACACGACGGTCGAATGGATCTGCAGGGCGGGGAAGGTCTCGTCGATCCGGTCGAGCAGGTCCTGCCAGCGCGCACGCACGCCCAAGACCAGCGCACGCGCTTCGTCGAGCTTGGCAGCGAGCGCGTCCGGCGACGGCGTGGCTTCTGCGCCTGAACCCCACAGCGTGGCGGACATTGGCGCCGCGAAGAAATCCGTGAGCGCGTCGCAGAGCGCGAGCTTGTTACGGATCGAAAGCTCGACGTTGATGCGCTCGATGCCGTCGGTATAGTCGCCGAGGCGCTCGAGCGGAATGACGACGTCTTCGTTGATCTTGAACGCATTGGTGTGCTTGGCGATCGCAGCGGTGCGAGCGCGGTCGAGCCAGAATTTCTTCCGCATCTCGGGTGACACGGCGACGAAGCCCTCGGCGCCACGCGCGTTGCTCAGGCGCACGACCTCGGAGGCAGCGCGCGCGACCGCGGCGTCGTCCTCGCCGACGATGTCGCCGATCAGCACCATCTTGGGCCGGCCGTGGCGCTTGGCTTTGGTCGTGTAGCCGACGGCTTTCACATAGCGCTCGTCGAGATGCTCGAGTCCCGCCAGGATCGCCCCGCCGGGGCGCGCATCGAGATAGCGCTTGATCTCGACGATCGCCGGGGTCGAGTCGCGCACCTGACCGAAGAACTCGAGGCACACCGTCCGAATCGCCGGCGGCATCCGGTGCAGGACAAAGCGCGCCGAGGTGATGATGCCGTCGCAGCCTTCCTTCTGCACGCCAGGCAACCCGGCGAGGAACTTGTCGGTCACGTCCTTGCCGAGCCCTGCCTTGCGGAACCGCTCGCCGGGAATCGAAAGCGTTTCCTTGCGCTTGAGCGCGCCGAATGCGCCTTTCGCGTCGACCGCGTGGTACGCGAGCTCGAATGCCGCGATCGGCGCGTCGTGGATCTTTCCCAGATTGTGATCGAGCCGCGTGACCTCGAGCCAGTCGGCATCGGGCGTGACCATGCGCCACGAGGCGAGATTGTCGAGCGCGGTGCCCCACAGCACCGCCTTCTTGCCACCCGCGTTCATGGCGACGTTGCCGCCGATGCACGATGCGTCCGCCGAAGTGGGATCGACCGCGAACACGAGCCCGGCGGCTTCCGCGGCGTCCATCACGCGCTTGGTGACCACGCCCGCACCGGCGTCGATCGTCGCTGTCGGCTCTCTGCGGCCGGGAAGAGCGGTGCGCTCGACGGCGGACAAGCGCTCGAGTTTTTCCGTATTGATCACCGCCGAACGCCGGTCGAGCGGCACGGCGCCGCCGGTGTAACCGGTGCCGCCGCCGCGAGGAATGATGGTGAGCCCGAGCTCGATGCAGCCGCGCACCAACCCCGGCACCTCTGCTTCGGTGTCGGGATGCAGGACGACGAACGGATACTCGATGCGCCAGTCGGTGGCATCGGTGACGTGAGACACGCGGGCGTAGCCGTCGAAGGTGATATTGTCCTTGTGCGTATGGCGAGCGAGCACTCGCAGCGCGCGCTTGCGCAAGTCCCACGTATTCCCGAACTCGCGCGTGAAACGATCGACCGCTGCGTGCGCGGCGGCGAGCAAGCGACCGACCTTGGCATCGCGCTCGGCGTTCGTGTCGAGCCGGCGCCGCTTTTCGATCTCGCTCAACCGATGCCGGAGCGCGCCGATCAGAAGCTCGCGACGGGACGGATTGTCGAGAAGGTCGTCCTGCAGATACGGGTTGCGCTCGACGACCCAGATGTCGCCCAGCACTTCGAAGAGCATGCGCGCCGAGCGGCCGGTGCGGCGCTCGGCGCGGAGCTCGCCCAGCAGGCTCCACATCTCGGCTCCGAGCAGGCGGATGACGATCTCACGGTCGGAGAACGAGGTGTAGTTGTAGGGGATCTCGCGCAGCCGCGGCGCCTCGACGTCGGTGTCGGCAAGCGGTGCATCGGTAACGGCATTCATCATCAGACGATTCTAGCGCAACGGAGCATGAGACCCGCGGTTCGAACGCGCCGTAGGCATCCGTAGCCCGGGCTGACCCCGGACTCGATCCGGGGAATGCCCGGGGCTCAAATCGATTCGCAGCGCCGTCCCGGGCTTCGCCCTCCGGGCTCAACCCAGGCTACTCTGCGCAGGCTACTGCCGCGGCGTGCGCACGCCTTGGGGCGGCCCCGGCTCGAAGTTGCTGCGAAATGGATTGATGTCGATCCCACCGCGGCGCATGAACCGAGCATAGACGGTGAGCGCCGCGGGAGCGCAACGGCTGAGGATGTCAACGAACATGCGCTCGACGCAGCTTTCGTGAAATGCCGCGTGCCGGCGGAACGAGATGAGATATCGAAGTAATCCCGCACGATCGATCTGCACACCGCGATAGCGAATCATCACATCGCCGTAATCAGGCTGGCCGGTCACGGGGCATCGTGACCGGAACAGCGCCGAGCGCAGCGTCTCGTCGACGACCCCGCCGCCTGCTGCCAGCATACCAGGATCGGGCTCGTAGACATCGGTCGCGAGTTCGATTTCATCCAGCGGTTCCCCCGGCAACGCGGCAAAGCGGGCTACGGCGGTGTTCGCCGCTGGAGAAAGCGCAACCGTAACCTCGGCGCCGCAGGCGCGCGCGAGATCGGCTTCGATCCGGCGCGCAATCTCGTCAATGCTCGCCGGTTCCTGCGCAAAGGAGCCGAGATAGAGCTTCAGCGACTTCGATTCGACGATCGATGGCGAGTGGGCAGGCACGCGGAATTCACCGATTGCGACCCGAGGCTTGCCCTGCGCATCGAGCCAAGTGATCTCGTATGCGGTCCAGAGGTCGACGCCACCGAATGGCAGCCGCCCACGCAATCCGAATGCTTCTCTCTGCCCTGCGCGCGCGATCGCAAAGAGCAGCGAAGGATCGTAGCGCTCGGGGTATTCGGTCGCCTTGCCGAGTGGAGAGCGCTCGAACGTCATCATCATGCAATGCAGACGATTTTCATCCTGCGATGATACGCGCGCGCCGGCAGCGACCACCGTTGAGTCCGAAACCGCGATCGATCCCGCTTCACTGCGTCGCGAGCGCCGCACCGCGTTTGCTCGACCCGACGCACCCAGTTGTGGGCGCAATGAATCTCGGCAAATTGTCAGCTTTCCGTCGGGTCTGTAGCATGAGTGACGCTGCTGGGGTGGAAAGGAAGGGGATGATCAAGAATTTCGCGCCGGAGACGATCGGCGGTCGGCTGGCACGGATCGCGGCGGATCTGCCTGGCAAGCTTGCGATTGCCGAGGGGGATGCGCGCGTCACCTTCGGGCAGCTCGACACGGCCGCCTCTGCGATCGCCGGCCGCATCCTGGTTGCGGGAAGATCCCGGCCCGGATTCGTCGGTCTTCTCTATGAGAGCAAGGTTTCCGCGGTCAAGGCGATCTTCGGCGCTGCTCGAAGCGGGCGCGCGTACGTTCCCTTGGACGCCGGCGACCCGGACGAGCGCTTGCGCTTCCTCCTTCAGGACAGCGAACCTGTCGCCTTGCTCACCGAGACATCATTACTTCAACGCGCGCGTGCGCTTGCTTCAAGCGATTGCGCGGTCATCGACCTTGCCGGTCTGGAATCACCCGATGGCGAAGCGAATGCGATCCCTGGCGTGACCGCCGAGACGCCGGCGTACATGTTCTATACATCGGGGTCGACCGGCCAGCCCAAAGGGGTTGGCCAGACGCACGGCAACCTGCTGTTTTTTGCCGACGCCTTTGCGAAGACTCTACGCCTCGACGCCGCAGACCGGCTGACATTCTTGTTTTCCTTGAGCTTCGGCGCGGCGAACATGGACATCTTCGGTGGTCTGTTCAGTGGCGCCACCCTCTGCGGATACGATATGCGCCGGGATGGCATACCGCTGCTTGCGGACTGGCTCGATCGCGAGCGGATCACCGTGTTTCACGCCGTACCAACTGTCTTTCGCGAGCTGTTCGCGAGCCTCGCGCCGGACCGGAAATTCGCGTGTCTGCGAGCGATCGACCTCGGCGGGGAGGCGCTATTCGACAGCGACGTCGAGCTCTTCCGACGACATACCGTAGAGGGTTGCATCTTCGTCAATCACCTTGCCGCCACCGAAGCGCATGTCATCGCACAACATGTCATCGAACACGGCGGCCCGCGTCCGTCCGCCGGCATTCTTCCGGCCGGCCGAAGCCCTGACGGGCTGCGCGTTCTGATCCAGCGCGACGATGGGAGTGCCGCGGACACGAATGAAGTAGGCGCAATTGTGGTTTCCAGCCCCCATGTCAGTCCGGGATACTGGCGCCGCCCCGAGCTCAATGCAACCGCTTTTTCCGCCGATCCGGTTGTTCCGGGTTGGAGACGCTATTTCACCGGCGACCTCGGGCGCATCGACGCCGAAGGCAATCTTTATTTTCTTGGACGTAGAAGCAGCCGCGTCAAGATCCGCGGACACACGGTTGAGCTCACCGAGGTCGAGGCAGCGCTTTCTGCATATCCTGGTGTTACCAAGGTGGCGGTCCTTGCCTTGAATGGCGAGCTGCAATCGACGCCTGACCGGCTCGTTGCCTATCTGGCCGTCAGCAAGGATGCGGCGCGGAGCCCGGTCCTTGTCCGCCACCGCCTCGCGCAGCAACTGCCAGCGTATATGCTGCCGTCCGCAGTCGTGTTCGTGGATACGCTGCCGCTCACCGCCAGCGGCAAGGTCGATCGAAAGGCGTTGGCGGCGATGGAGCTACCACCCGCGATGGCGCAGGCACGCGAGTCTGAGCCGCCCGCTGACGATCTGGAGCGTGCGATTGCCGGGATCTTTGAGCAGATGCTGAAGCATGCGCCAATCGGCCGCGGCGACGATTTTTTCCTGCTCGGCGGCGATTCACTCTCGATGGTCGAGCTCCAAACGCGACTGCGCGACACGTTCGGCGCCGGACTTGCCAACCCGCCCGAGGACGCGACCGTTGCAGGCGTCGCGGCGGAGATCCGGCGCAGTCGCGCAACAACCCCGGAAGCGACGCAGCCTATCCCCGTGCTCGTTCCGCTGCGACGCCGCGGCGGCGCGCCGCCGCTTTTCCTGGTGCATGGCAGGCTCGGTCAGGCGCTCGTCAGCCCGCATTTCTTGCGTTTGCTTGGGACCGACCAGCCCGTCTGGGCGTTCCAGGCGCGGGGTCTCGACGGTTTGCACGAGCCCCATTCGACAATCGAGGCTATGGCGGCGGACTACGTGAATGAAATGCGCAAGCAGCGCCCCGAAGGACCCTACTTTCTCGGAGCGTTATGCGCCGGCGCCCTGATTGCGATCGCAATGGCGCGCATGCTACGCGACGCCGGCGAGGCGGTCCTCCCGTTGCTGCTGCTCGATCCGCCGGAACGTCCGTTCCCGATGGCCGACTCGCGTATGACCGAACAGGGATTGCAGGCCCGGTTGGGATTGCGCCAGGCGTTGGGACGAATCGACGCCCCTATCGTTGATGCGGTGTATGCGAGGGCCTCGGTCCGCGCCGCCAGGGCGTTTGAGCACGCGATACGGACCCACCACGCTCAACCCTACGATGGCCCGGTTTGCATGCTGTGCAGCCACGATCGCATGGCCACGATCGAGCCATCGCGATTGACGAAGGTCTACACCGGCAGGGTCGAGCGCTTCGACGTCGCGAGAGCCCACGCTGAGATTCTCGACCCGCACAATCCCGCGGTCGCCAAGGCTCTGGCGCGTTGTCTGAGCATCATCCACGAGTCCGCGAAGCTACATCACTGAACAGTGTGCAAATGGGTCACTCATTTAGCCGAGACACCGGTGGCGCAATCAATCAGCTCGAATGCCAGCGGCCTTGACTAGCGCAGTCCATTTGGCCACCTCTTCTTGCAGAAGCCTGCCGAACTCTTCGGGCGTGGTAGCGACCGGCTCCGCGCCCAGATCGAGTAGCCGCTGCCTGACGTCGGGCGAATGCGACGCGTCCATGACTGCGCGCGCCAAGATGTTGACGATGTCGGGCGGTGTCGCCGCCGGGGCGAACACACCGTACCAGACACTTGCCACCACGCCGCTTACTCCGGCTTCTTTCATCGTCGGAACGTCGGGCATAAGCTCCGAGCGTTTTTCACCGGTCGAAGCGAGCGGCCGGAGCCTCCCCGCCCTGATGTACTGCAGGACAGCCGGCACTGTGGCGAAGCTCATGTCGACCTCTCCTGCAATCAGGGCGGTCAGCGACGGCGCGGTGCCCTTATAGGGTATGTGCACGATGTCGGTCCCGGTGCGCAATTTGAACAACTCCCCGTAGAGTTGTCCGGTCGTGCCCGATCCGGAAGAGGAATAGTTGAGCGTGCCCGGCATTGTCCGCGCGTGCGCGACCAGCTCCCGCACATCCTTGACCGGCACCGATGGATTCACGACGAGGATCATCGGGGTGCTCGAGATCGTCGACACTGGCGCGAAGTCGCGCAGCGTATCAACCCGGACCTTTTCGTAGAACGCCATGTCGATCGCCACCGCGGCAGTGGCGATGAGCAACGTATGGCCATCCGGCGCTGCGTTCGCCACACGCTCGCTCGCGATCTTGGATCCGGCACCGGGACGGTTCTCGACGATCACCGGTTGGCCCAGGTACTCGGCAAGCTTGGCGGCGAGCAGGCGCGCGTTGATGTCGACGCCACCGCCCGGCGCGAATCCAACCACCAGAGTCAGCGGCTTGGTCGGAAAGCGTTGCGCCAGCGCCGTTGCGCCGTGGGCAGCCAGGACGAATGCGCCAAGCAACAGCATGACCGCGCGTTTACCAAACATCGCTCCTCCATCTGGAAACGAGGCGGACAAAGCGAAACCCATCTTCGAAACTATGTTACTGCACGTATGCGTCCGCATTTCCCTTTCTGCATGCACCCGATAGGCGTCATCTCACACCCCGAGCATAAGAATAGGATCGCGCACTGCACCGGGTGGCATCCAGTGGTTGCGCCGCGCCGATGATCGATGGGTCGCCGAGAGCTGAGCCGTCGCCACGGGTGGGAGAACGTTGCCCTGAAATGTGTCACCCCGCACGATCAAGACGCCGATAGCCGATCGCTTCGGCGATATGGCTCGCGGCGAGCTCTTCGGCCCCCGCGAGATCGGCGATGGTGCGCGCGACCTTGAGGATGCGGTGATACGCGCGCGCCGACAGCGACAACCGCGCGAAGGCGTTCTTGAGCAAAGTTTCGCCCTGCGCATCGGGACGGCAAACGCGCTCGATCTCCTTGGGTTGCAATTGCGCGTTGGGCTTGCACTGCCGCGCGCGCTGGAGCGCCGCGGCCGCCGCGACGCGCGAGCGCACGACGGCGCTCGGCTCACCTGCCGGCCCGCGCTTGGGCGGCAGCGCATCCACGGATAGCGAGGGCACTTCGATCTGCAGGTCGATGCGGTCGAGCAACGGTCCGGAAATGCGACTGCGGTAGCGGGCGATCTGGTCCGGCGTGCAGCGGCACTTGCCGCTCGGATGACCGAGATAGCCGCAAGGACAGGGGTTCATCGCGGCGACGAACTGGAACCGGGCCGGGAAAATGGCCTGACGCGCTGCGCGCGAGATGTGGATCTGCCCAGACTCGAGCGGCTCGCGCAGCACTTCGAGCACGCGCCGATCCCATTCCGGCAACTCGTCCAAGAACAACACGCCGTGATGCGCGAGCGAGATTTCGCCCGGCCGCGGATCGCTTCCGCCGCCGACCAGCGCAACCGCCGACGCGGTGTGATGGGGCGCACGCAACGGTCGCCGGCCCCAATCCTCGAGCCGGAAGCGCCCCGTGAGCGAGTGAATCGCGGCGGACTCCAAGGCCTCGTCCTCGGACATCGGCGGCAACAGCCCCGGCAGCCGCTCCGCGAGCATCGACTTGCCTGTCCCCGGCGGGCCGAGCATGACCAGACTGTGGCCGCCGGCTGCGGCGACTTCGAGCGCGCGCTTCGCGCCGGCTTGGCCGCGGACATCGGCGAGGTCGGGCGCCATCGCGTCGCCGGCGATCGGTCGCGCCGAGATGAAACGAGACAGCGGCTCGCGTCCGGTCACGTGCGCGCAGACGGCGAGCAGGCTTTTCGCCGGATGCACGACCGCGTCCTTCACCAGCGCGGCCTCGGCGGCGCTCGCCTCGGGTAGCACGAATGCACGTCCGTCGCGGTGCGCCTTGAGCGTCATCGCCAGCGCGCCACGAATCGGACGCAGATCGCCCGTCAATGCGAGCTCTCCGGCGAACTCGTACCCGGCCAATGCTGCTGCAGGCAGCTGTCCGGTCGCAGCGAGAATGCCCAAGGCGATCGGCAGGTCGAACCGGCCGGATTCCTTCGGCAGGTCCGCCGGCGCAAGGTTGACCGTGACCTTGCGCGCCGGAAATTCGAACTGGGCGTTTTGCAGCGCTGCGCGTACCCGGTCCCGGCTTTCCCTGACTTCGGTATCAGGCAGTCCGACCAGATTGAATGCGGGCAGCCCGCCGGAAAGATGGACTTCGACCTCGACCGGCGGCGCGTCGAACCCGGAAAGCGCGCGGCTATGCAGGACGGCAGTAGGCATGACCTCCGGCGCTCGTGATTTTCCAAAGCCCCGAATCACTCTAGCAAGCCGCCGGGTCCGCTTGCTAAGTCTCTTGGCCGAAGAGACTCGCCCAAGCGGAGCAAATCCTATCGCCGGCGGAGCGTTAGGGTTCGCGCAAAAAGCCAGCTGTGCTACTTCAATGGAATTGGGGTCGATCGCTCCACGGCGACGGCTGTCACGCTGTTCTGCGGCGAACCTTCGATCACCCGATCGGAGTAGGTGAGATAGACCAACGTGTTGCGCGTCTTGTCGACCATGCGAACGA
>DASXQW010000059.1:0-39885 GCA_036506975.1 Casimicrobiaceae bacterium
CGTTGCGGAGCAGGCATTGAGGCCGGGAACGATCAGTGTGAGGTTCACTGGTTTACCTTCGCGCTACGCTCCGGGGCAATTCGCCGACTCTAGCATGCGATAATCGTTTCACGAGAGCGCCGTTCGTTCCCTCATGATCAAGCACGTCGTCGTCTGGAAGATCAAGGATCCCGCGCAGAAGGCCACGCACGCCGTCGCGGTCAAGCGCGCGCTCGAGGCGTTGCGGGGCCACGTACCGGGCCTGCTCGCGATCGAGGTCGGCATCGGCATCGGCTACGACGCCGGGGCCGACGACGTCTGCCTGTACGCCGAGTTCGCCGATCGTGCCGCGCTCGATGCCTACCAGAGGCATCCGCTGCATCAGGACGCGAAGGCGATCGTCAGCCTGCTGGTGAGCGGACGGCGTGCCGTCGACTGGGAAGCCTGACGGCCCCTCGCGCGCAAGTCTCTCGCCTTGTCTCCCTACGAACTGGCCGTCGGCCTGCGGTATACGCGTGCCCGCAAGGGGTCGGGACGCAACGCCTTCATCTCGTTCATCGCGCTGATCTCGATGGCGGGCATCGCGCTCGGCGTCGCCGCGCTGATCGTCGTGCTGTCGGTGATGAACGGCTTCCAGCAGGAATTGCGCAATCGCATCCTGTCGGTCGCTTCGCACATCGAGGTGCAGGGAATCCCGCAACTCGACGACTGGCCGAAAATCGCCGCGATCGCGAAACAGGAGCCGCGCGTCGTCGGCGCCGCGCCTTACGTGATCGGGCAGGCGATGTTGGTGGCGGGCGACGCCAATCGCGGCGTGCTGATCCGCGGGATCGATCCGGCGCTCGAGAACTCGGTGGCGGATATCGGAAGCCACATGCGGCGCGGAAGCTTGAGCGATCTCCTGCCCGGATCGTTCGGCATCGTGCTGGGCGGAGAAATCGCGCGAGGCCTGGGCGTAATGCCCGGCGATTCCGTCGTCGTGATCACGCCGCAGGGAACGATCACGCCGGCCGGAACGCTGCCGCGCGTGAAGAGCTTCAAGGTCGTCGGCATCTTCGAGGTCGGCATGTTCGAGTTCGACAGCGGCCTGGCGCTCGTCAACATCGAGGATGCGCAGAAGCTCTACCGCCTGTCCGGCGTTTCCGGCGTGCGCCTCAAGCTCGACGACCTGTACGCCGCGCCGCTGGTCGCGCGCGACCTGTGGCAGAAGATGCCGGTCTCGGCCGACATCCGGGATTGGACGCGCAGCCACGCAAACTTCTTCCGCGCCGTGCAGATCGAGAAGCGCGTGATGTTCATCATCCTTACATTGATCGTCGCCGTCGCGGCGTTCAACATCGTGTCGGCGCAGGTGATGGTCGTGACCGACAAGCAGGCCGACATCGCGATCCTGCGCACGCAGGGCGCATCCCCCGCGAGCATTCTGGCGATCTTCGTGATCCAGGGCGCGCTGGTCGGCACCATCGGCACGCTGCTCGGCGTCGCGGGTGGTCTCGCGCTCGCTTTCAACATCGATACCGTCGTGCCGTTCATCGAACGCGTTTTCGGCGTGCACTTCCTCGACAAGAGCGTCTATTACATCAGCGAGCTGCCGTCGCAGGTGCAGCAGGCCGACGTCCTGCTGGTCGCGGGAATCGCGTTCGCGCTGACGCTCTTGGCGACGCTCTACCCGAGCTGGCGCGCCGCGCGGATCAATCCCGCGGAGGCGCTGCGATATGAATAACACAGCGCCCGTGCTCGAATGCCGCGGCCTCAAGAAAACGTATCGCAGCGGGCCGCTTCAAGTGCCGGTGCTGCTCGGCGTCGATCTTGCCGTCGCTGCGGGCGAGCGGCTGGCGGTCGTCGGTGCCTCGGGATCCGGCAAGAGCACGCTGTTGCACCTGTTGGGCGGGCTCGATGCACCCACGGGCGGGGAAGTCTTCATCCGCGGCGTCCCGTTCGCCCGTTTGCGCGACTCCGACCAGGGGCGGCTGCGTAATCGCGCGCTCGGCTTCATCTACCAGTTCCATCATCTGTTGCCGGAGTTTTCCGCGCTCGACAACGTGGCGATGCCACTGCTCATCCGCCGCGAGCCGCCCGAGCGGGCGCGCGCGGCGGCGGCGAGTGTCCTGGAGCGTGTGGGGCTCGCCGATCGCGTGGAGCACAGGCCCGGCGAACTGTCGGGCGGCGAACGCCAGCGCGTCGCACTGGCGCGTGCGCTGGTCACCGCGCCCGCCGTCGTGCTCGCTGACGAGCCGACCGGCAATCTCGACCGCCACACCGCCGCGCAGGTGTTCGACCTGATGCTGGAGCTCAACCGCGATGCGGGGACCAGTCTGGTCGTCGTCACCCATGATCCCGACCTCGCCGCGCGCACCGACCGCAGGCTGCACCTGATCGACGGCGTGCTCCGCTGAGGCGCCACGTTTACAGAACTCGTAGGTGCGAATTCATTCGCACTCCGGTCCCCACCGACCGCCGCGGCCGAATAAATTCGGCCCTACACCTCGAGCGGCGGCTCGTCCATCGCGGCGATCTGCTCGCGCAGCTCGAGGATCCGATCCTGCCAGTAGCGCTGAGTGTTGAACCACGGGAACGCGGCCGGAAACGCAGGATCGTCCCAACGTCGCGCGAGCCATGCCGCATAGTGGATCAGGCGCAGCGTGCGCAGCGCCTCGACGAGATGAAGCTCGCGCCGATCGAAGTTGTGGAAACGCTCGTAGCCGGCCAGAATGTCGGAGAGCTGACGCGACATGTCGGCGCGATTTCCCGAAAGCAGCATCCAGAGGTCCTGTACCGCAGGTCCCATGCGGCTGTCGTCGAAATCGACGAAATGCGGTCCGGCCAGCGATCCCTCCGGAATCCATAGTACGTTGCCGGCATGGCAATCGCCGTGCAGGCGCAGCGCGCGCACGTCGCCTGCGCGCGTGAAGCATCGACGCACGCCGTCGAGCGCCATGGCAATGACGCTGCGATACGCGCTGTCGAGGTCAGGCGGGACGAAGCCGTGAGCGAGCAGCCAGTCGCGCGGCTCCTCGCCAAAGCTCTCGATGTCGAGCGCCGGGCGTTCGCCGAAATCCATCTGCGCGCCGACGGCGTGGATGCGGCCGATGAAGCGCCCGAGCCACTCGCGCGTCGCGCGATCCTCGAGCTCGGGCGCGCGGCCGCCGCAGTTTGGATAGACCGCGAAGCGAAATCCAGCGAACTCGGACAGCGTGCTCCCACCCACCAAAGCCAGCGGCGCGACGACCGGTATCTCGCGCTCGGCGAGCTCGCGCACGAAGCCATGTTCTTCGAGAATCTGCGCATCGGTCCAGCGTTGCGGGCGGTAGAACTTGGCGACGTGCGGCGGACCGTCTTCCATCGCGATCTGATACACGCGGTTTTCGTAGCTGTTGAGCGCGAGCATCCTTCCATCGCCGGCGAGCCCGACGCTGTCCAGCGCGTCGAGCACGACGTCGGGTGTCAGGCCGGCGAACGGCGGCATACCGCGAGCATTAATACTCAACAGGAATCGGATCCAGGCTGCGCCACAAATACCACGTCGCGACCGAACGCCACGGCCGCCACAGATCGGCCGCCGCGAACATCGCCTCGCGCGGCAGACGCTCGCCGCCGTTGTAATGATCGGCAATCGCCCGCTGCAATCCGATGTCGTCGACGGGCAACACGTCGGGCCTCAGTTCGTGGAACATCAGAAACATCTCCGCGGTCCAGCGCCCGATCCCCTTGACGTCGACCAGCGCCGCGATCAGCGCCTCGTCGTCGAGCTTTTTCCATTGCCGGGGATCGAGGCGACCCGACGCGAAATGCGTAGCCAGATCGGCAAGGTACTCGGCCTTGCGCTGCGACAGGCCGCAGCCGCGCAGCGCTGGTATCGCTCGAGTCGCGACCCGCTGGGGTGCCAGGCACGGAAATCCGTCTTGCGGCCCGTCGGTGACCACCGCTACGAACCGGCGCCAGATCGAATCGGCCGCCTTGACCGAAATCTGCTGGCCGACGATCGCTCGCGCCAGCGTCGTGAACGGGTCGCTGCGCCGCTTGAGATGAATGCCAGGGTAGCGGCGGATCAGATGGCGCAGCACGCGGTCGCGCCGGGAAAGCGTGCGTGTCGCTTCGTCCCAATAGCGCGGCTTCATCGGCGACATTGTTCGCCGCGACACCACGCCAAGGCAGCCAAGCGTCTTTCCGAAGGAGTCATCATGGCGTCAAGAAGAGCGAGAAATGGTACATTACGCGCCGTTCGAAGAGGAGGCGCATCGATGCTGCGCAGCCCCGCGCGGTCGCTTGGTGGATCATTCCGGTGTGCCCCATGGTGTTTTCTGCATGCCGTGCTGGCATTCGCCGCTGCTTTGGCGCCAATCGGCGATGTACTCGCGAAAGCCGATCCGAGCAAAGTCATCCATTGGTATTTTCCGACCGGCGAGGCGGGATTCGATCCCTGCCGCGTCACCGATCTGTACTCGAACACGGTCAACGAAGCGATCTTCGAGCGCTTGCTGACTTACGACTATCTGGCGCGGCCGGCGAAGCTCGTGCCGATGGTCGCCGAGGCCATGCCCGAGGTGACCGACCAGGGCAAGACCTACGTCTTCAAGCTGCGCAAGGGAATTTTCTTCACTCCCGATGCCGCCTTCAAAGGCCGGAAACGCGAGCTGACCGCGCAGGATTTCGTGTACAGCTACATGCGATTCATGGATCCCGCCAACCGCTCGCAATGGGCGTTCATGCTCGAAGGCAAGATCGTCGGCCTGGATGCGCTCGCGGCAAAGGCGAAGCAAACCGGGAAGTTCGATTACGACGCTAAAGTTCCGGGCATGGAGGCGGTCGATCGCTACACCTTGCGCTTCCGCTTGACGGACAGCGACTACAACTTCCCCTATATCGTCGCGCACGTTCCTTTCGGCAGCATGGCGCGCGAGATCGTCGACGCCTACCCCGGCGAAGAGCTCATGGGGCACCCCGTCGGCACGGGCCCGTATATTCTCAAGAGCTGGACGCGACGCTCGAAGATCGTGCTCGAGGCCAATCCGGATTACCGCGGGTTCGTCTGGGATTTTCAGCCGAGCGACGAGCCGTGGGACCAGGCGCTGATCGCGGCGATGAAGGGCAAGCAGATGCCGCAGGTCGGCCGGGTCGAGATCACGATCATCGAGGAGCCGCAGTCGGTGTGGCTCGCGTTTCTGCAAAAGGAGCTGGATTACATCAATGTTCCGCCGGCGTTCGCGCCCAATGCGTTCGATGGCGACAAGCTGAAGCCCGAGCTGGCGCAGCAGGGCATTACGCACTATCGCGCGATCGATCCCGAAATCACCTATACCGCGTTCAACATCCGCGATCCCATCGTCGGCGGCTTTGCCAAGGAGAAGATCGCGTTGCGGCGCGCGCTGGCGATGGCGTACGACGTCGAGCGGGAGGTCGAGGTGCTGCGCAAGCGTCAGGCGGTGCACGCGCAGATGCCGATCCCGGCGGGCGTTGTCGGGCACGACCCGAAGTATCGCGGGATCATACGGCACGACCCGGAAACGGCGAACAAGCTCCTCGACTACTTCGGCTACAAGAAGGGGCCCGACGGATGGCGCACTCTGCCCGACGGCAAGCCGCTGGTCATCCATCAGGCCGCCCAGCCCAGCAGCATCGATCGCGAGTTCAACGAGCTGTGGCAGCGCTCGGCCGAACGTATCGGCATCAGGATGGTCTTCGATGTCGCACCCTTCGGCGACAACTTGAAGGCCGCCAAGGAATGCAGGCTGCAAATGTGGGGCCAGGCCTGGACCGCCGACTATCCCGATGGCGACAATTTCATGCAATTGCTCTACGGTCCGAATACCGGCCAGAGCAACAACGGCTGTTACGAATCCAAGGCGTTCGACAAGCTCTACGAGCAGACGAAAGCGCTGCCGAACTCGGCGGAACGCAATCGACTATTTCTTCTGATGTCGCGGCAGATGGAGGTGGATACGGCGTGGAGCCTCAACGTTTCGCGGCTGCGCAACCAGCTGATCAGGCCGTGGATCCTTGGATTCAAGAAGCATCCGATCCTTCACGCCGAATTTGCCTACGTCGACGTCAAACCGCATTGACGGCGAGCACGCCGAGGAAACCGAAATCGGGATGATGCGACCCAGGCTTTTTCAGGCGCGTGCGCTGGCTGCGGTAACCTGCTCGCTGATCCTCGCATTGCCGGCGTTTGCCGCCGATCCGGGCAAAGTGATTCGCCATGTATTTCCGGCGGCCGAGACGGGCTTCGATCCGGCGGGCGCGCAGGACCTGTATTCCGGGACCATCGAGCAGGCGATCTTCGAGACGCTGCTTACTTACGATTACCTTGCCCGACCCGCCAAAGTCGTGCCCCTCGTGGCAGAGGCGTTGCCGCAGATCACCGACGACGGCAGGACGTATACGATCAGGATCAGGAAGGGCATTCACTTCACGTCCGATCCTGCATTCAAGGGCCAGAAGCGCGAGCTCGTCGCCGAGGATTTCATCTATTCGCTCAAGCGGCTCATGGACCCCAGGCTGCGCTCGCCCTGGGCATGGCTGGTGCAGGGCAAGATCGTCGGCTTGGACGAGCTCGCCGATGCGGCGAAGAAGGGCGCCCGATTCGACTACGA
Source organism: Casimicrobiaceae bacterium (assembly GCA_036506975.1). Taxonomy (GTDB): domain Bacteria; phylum Pseudomonadota; class Gammaproteobacteria; order Burkholderiales; family Casimicrobiaceae; genus PALSA-1003. Next base: position 6,573 of record DASXQW010000059.1, read on the forward strand.
CAAGAAGATCGCCGGCCTCGAAGCCGTTGACCACCATACACTGCGCATCCGGCTCAAGGAAACCGACTACAACCTGGCGTACGTGCTGGCGCACGAGCCTACCTCGGCGGTCGCCCGCGAAGTGATCGAGAAATACGCCGATGAATCCGGACGCGCGATGTCGAATCCCGTCGGCACCGGGCCGTACATGCTCAAGGAATGGGTGCGCTCGTCCAAGATCATTCTCGAGGCGAATCCGGGTTATCGCGGCTTCGTCTGGGACTTCAAGCCCGGCAGCGATGCCGAAGACAAACGCATCGTCGCCGAAATGAAGGGCAAGAAGATGCCGCAGGTGGGCCGGATCGAAGTAAGCATCATCGAGGAGGACCAGGCAAGGTTGCTCGCGTTCGAGAAAGGCGAGCTCGACATCATGAACATGGAGGCGCCGTTGGCGCCCATGGCGCTCGACGGCGCCACGCTGAAACCATCGCTGGCGAGCCGTGGCGTCAAGCTGTCGCGGTTTGTCGATCCGGAAATCACGTATCACTACTGGAACATGCGCGACCCGGTCGTCGGCGGGCTGTCCAAGGAGAAGATCGCGCTGCGCCGCGCGATGGCGATGGCGTTCAACGTCGATGACGAGATCAGGATCGTGCGCAACGGCCAGGCGGTCGAGGCGCAGTTTCCGATCCCTCCGGGCGTCGTCGGACACGACCCGAATTACCGGACGAGCGTCAGGTTCGATCCTGCGGGCGCCAACGCGCTCCTCGACCGCTTCGGTTATAAGAAAAGCGCCAGTGGCTTCCGGACATTGCCCGACGGCAAGCCGCTGGTGGTCGTGTACACCTCGCGTCCCGAAACGCTCGGCCGGCAACAAGACGAGCTGTGGGCCAAGGCCTTCGACCTGATCGGCATCAGGATGGAAGTGCAGAAGATGAAATTCCCCGAGATGCTGAAGTCCGAGAAGGAGTGCAAGCTGATGATGCGCACCGCGTCGTGGATCGCCGATTATCCCGACGCCGACAACTTCGTGCAGCTCCTCTATAGCAAGAACATCCATCAGAACAACAACGCCTGCGCGACGATTCCCGAGTACGATAAGCTCTATGAGCAGAGCATCCGCATGCCGCCATCGCCCGAGCGCGACAAGCTCTATCACGAGATGGCGAAAATCATCGAGACGTACGCGCCGTGGCGGCTCGATATCAGCCGCTACCGCAACATGCTCGCCCAGCCGCAGGTGCTCGGCTACAAGAAGCACCCGATCCTGCATTCCGAGTGGCAATACATCGACGTCGATACGGGGAAGAAGGGCAAGTAATATGGGCGGCGTCGCGCGGGCCGCGGTCACGAGCCGCCGCCCGAACAGCGATGGTCCGATAACCCGGGGCGCGTGACTCAAGCGCAACGAAAGGAGGCTGCAGATGTACGCATACATCTTTCGACGGGTCTGGCAGATGATCCCGACCATACTCGGCGTCATCCTGCTCGTCTTCCTCCTGTTCAATTGGATCGGCGGCGATCCGGCGTATGTTCTCGCCGGCAAGATCTCCAGCGCCGAGCAGATCGCCAATATTCGCAAGCAGCTCGGCGTCGATCAGCCCTATTACGTGCAGCTCTGGATATTCATCAAGCAGGTGCTGACGGCCGACTTCGGCGCGAGCTGGAGCACCAACGAGGCGGTATCGCACATCATGGCCACGCGGCTCGGCCCGTCGCTGACATTGCTGATTCCATGGCTGATCCTCTCGACCCTGATCTCGATCGGACTCGCGCTCGCGGTGGCGTATGTGCGCGGCTCGCTGACCGACCGCGCCGTCATGATCTCGTGCACCGTCGGCCTGTCGATCTCGATTCTGGTCTACATCATCGTCTTCCAGTATGTGTTCGCCTACAAGCTCGGCTGGTTCCCCGTGCAGGGCTGGGGCGACAGCTTCTGGGAGAACCTCGTCGTCTACGCGTCGCTGCCGGTACTGATCCTGCTGGTCGTCAGCATCGCGCCGGACCTGCGACTGTTCCGCACCTTCGTGCTCGACGAGATCAATCAGGACTACGTGCGCACCGCGCGGGCGAAAGGGCTGTCGGAAAACCGCATCATGTGGGTGCACGTGCTGCGCAACGCGTCGATCCCGATCATCACGCATGTGATGGCGACGCTGCCGGGCCTGCTGATCGGTGCGTTCCTGGTCGAGCGCTTCTTCTCGATCCCCGGCATCGGGCGCGAGGTGATTCTCGCGGTCGAGCGCAGCGACTTTCCGGTGATCAAGGCGATCACCGTTTACGTCGCCGTCGCGACGATGATCTTCAACCTGCTGGCCGACCTGATGTACAAGGCGGTCGATCCGCGCGTGCAGCTCAAATAGGAGACGGCGATGCCTTTCGACAAGCCGCATGCTGTCTCTCCCGGGCTATGGGCGCTGGCGTGGAAGCGGCTGCGCGCCGACGGCGTGGCGATGGTCTCGCTGGCGATCGTTGCCGTGTTCCTGGTGATGATGGTGCTATCGGGAACGGGGCTTATCGCGAAAGACTGGGCGAAAGAGGTCGGGGTCAACTACGCGCCGCCGACGTTCGTCGGACCCGCCGAGCCCGCGCCCGGCGCGGTGACCGCGACCAGCGCGTCCGACAAGCCAACCGAGCTGCCGATCGAAGATCCGCTCGCCGATGCGCTCGCCGCGATCCGCAACGAAGGTGCTGCGGCGCCGAAGGCCCCGGAAGGCGCAACCGCGGAGGAGAGCAAGACCGTCGATCCGCTCGCCGAAGTGATGGCGGACATCAGGAGCAAGGCGGTCGAGAACGTGGCTGCAGAAGCGCGGGCCCCGACGTTGCCTTTGGGTGGCGACAAGTGGGGCCGCGACGTGCTGAAGAAGGTGATCAAGGGCTCGGAAACGTCGATCTTCGTCGGACTCGCCGCAGCGTGCGTGGCCACGCTGCTCGGCACCGTGTTCGGCGCGCTGGCCGGCTACTACGGCAAGTGGCTCGACGATTTCTTCAATTGGTTCTACAGCGTGTTCACGGCGATCCCGTACCTGCTGCTGATCCTCGCCGTTGCCGCCGTGCTGCAGCAGAAGGGTACCTTCACGATCGTGCTGATCCTGGGGCTGACCGGCTGGACGGGCACTTTCCGGCTGATCCGCGGTGAATATCTCAAGCACAAGGGTCGCGAGTACGTGCAGGCGGCCGATGCGATCGGCGCGTCCAACGCACGCCGCATGTTCGTGCACATCTTCCCGAACATCAGCCATGTGGTGCTGGTGCAGCTCTCGATCTACACCGTTGCGTTCATCAAATCCGAAGTGATCCTGTCGTTCCTGGGCTTCGGCGTTCCGGTCGACGTCGTCTCCTGGGGCTCGATGCTGAACGAGGCGCAGAACGAGCTGATTTTGGGCAAATGGTGGCAGCTCGCTGCCGCCGGAACGTTCATGGCGGTTCTGGTCACCGCATTCAGCCTCTTTACCGATGCGTTGCGCGACGCGCTGGATCCGAAACTGAAGTGACGCGACGGAATGGCGTGACGACATGGAACCGCTGCTCTCTGTCCGCAATCTCCGGATCAATTTCCGGCTCGACAAGGACACGACCTTCGAGGCCGTCAAAGGAATCAGCTTCGACATTCCGAAGAATGCCACGGTGGCGCTGGTCGGCGAGTCGGGCAGCGGCAAGTCGGTAACTTCGCTGTCGATGCTCGGTCTGCTGCCCAAGGAGAACGCGAGCGTTCTCCCGGGAAGCGAGATACGGTACGGCGGGCGGAATCTGCTCGAGCTCGACGCCCTCGAGTTGCGCAAGATGCGCGGCGCCGACATATCGATGATCTTCCAGGAGCCGATGACCTCGCTCAACCCGGTGTTCACGGCCGGATTCCAGTTGGGCGAAGTCCTCCAGCTGCATATGGGGCTGTCGCCTGGGGCGGCGCGAAAACGCGCGATCGCTCTGCTCGACGAGGTCGGCATCCCGGATCCCGAATACAAGATCAATGCCTTTCCCTCGCAGATGTCGGGCGGGCAGCAGCAACGGGTAATGATCGCGATGGCGATCGCCTGCGAGCCCAAGCTTCTCATCGCCGACGAGCCGACCACCGCGCTCGACGTGACCATCCAGAAGCAGATCCTGGACCTGATCGCGGCGCTGCAGCGTCGGCACCAGATGTCGGTGTTGTTCATCACCCACGACCTCGCAGTCGTCGGCGAGATCGCCGACTACGTCGTGGTGATGCGCAGCGGCGAGATCCGCGAGCAAGGTCCGGCGAAGACCGTGTTCGAGAATCCGCAGGACGCCTACACCAAGGCGCTGTTGCAATGCCGGCCCCGGCTCGACCGCCGGCCCGTGCGCCTGCCCGTGATCGAAGACTTCATGGGCGGCGGCGCGCACGCGATGAACCTGAACGAGCGCAAGCGCGGCATCCGCCCCTCCGATCCGATCATTCTCGACGTCCGCAAGCTCGGCAAGGACTTCTATACGCGCGAGGGCGTTTTCGGCCGCCGCAAGTTCGAGGCGGTGAAAGACGTATCCTTCAAGCTGCCCAAGGGGAAGACGCTGGGACTCGTCGGCGAGTCGGGCTCGGGCAAGACGACGGTCGGCCTGACGCTGATGCGCCTGCACGAAGCGTCCGCGGGAGAGGCGCTGTTCGAGGGCCGCGACATCCTGTCGATGACCCCGCGCGAGTTCATGGCCTACAAGCGGCGCATCCAGATCATTTTCCAGAACCCCTACGCGTCGCTGAATCCGCGGTTCCTCATCGGCCAGATACTCACCGAACCCATGATGATCCACGGCGTAGGCTCGTCGACTCAGGAGCGCACGGAGCTCGCGTTCGAAATGCTGCAGAAAGTGGGTCTGCCCGAGGTGTCGTTCTACAAATACCCGCATGAGTTTTCCGGTGGACAACGGCAGCGCATCGCGATCGCGCGCTGCCTGACGCTCAAGCCTGACATCCTGATCTGCGATGAGTCCGTGTCGGCGCTCGATGTCTCGGTGCAAGCGCAGGTGCTGAATCTGCTGCAGGACCTGCAGGACGAATTTCACCTCTCGTATATCTTCATCTCGCACGATCTCGCGGTCGTGAAGTACATCTCCGACCAGGTCATGGTCATGAATCAGGGGGAGATCATCGAGATCGCCGACTCCGACGAGATCTACCGGCACCCGCAGCAGCCGTACACGAAGAAGCTGTTGTCCGCGATACCGAAGGGCTGGCACCACGGAGCGTAGGGCCGGATTTATCCGGCCAACGCCGCGGCCGAATGAATTCGGCCCTACAGCACAAAGACCCTGACCCGCTGCGCGCCATCGAGTGCTATCGGGCGCACGCGGAAGGCTATGACGCCTCCGCCGCACGCACGATGCGGTTGCGCCGGCGCACGATCGCGGCGCTCAAGCTCAGGCGCGGCGATGCGGTTCTCGATGTGGCGTGCGGCACAGGTCTGTCATTTCCTCTCCTCGTTGCCGCTGTCGGCGGGGAAGGACGCGTCGCCGGCGTCGAGCTTTCGCCCGACATGGCACGCCGTGCGCGCGACCGGATCGAGCGCGCAGCTTGGGCCAACGTGATGCTGATCGAGGCCGCGGCCGAGGATGCGGCACTCGCCGGCCCATTCGACGCCGTGCTTTTCAACTTCACGCACGATGTGCTGCAGTCACCTTCGGTGCTGGCGCACCTGTTCGCCTTCGTCGCGCCTGGCGCGCGCGTCGCGGCGTCGGGTTCGAAGCTGCTGCCGCGCTGGCTAGCGCCTGCAAACGTCCTCGTGCGTCGGATCAACGCCCCTTATCTGACGACGTTCGCCGGTTTGCGGCGGCCGTGGCGTTACCTCGCCGAATACGTTCCGGATCTGGAAGTGCGCGCGGCACTTTGGGGCGCCGGGTACCTTGCGTACGGCCGTTACAAGCCACACGGTTCAACCGGCTAAATACGGTCAACCCGTAAGCCCAGGCTCGGCTTGTGTAGGTGCGAATTCATTCGCACGCGGTGTGACCATGCCGCGATGCGGCCGAATGAGTTCGGCCCTACAACGTAAATGCCATGTCGCGGACGACCGCGCCGGGAAGGCGCATGCTGCTGACGTTGCGCTCGCGGTACGTGTCGCCGTTGATGAGCAGCTCGCGTTCGGCGGTGAGTCCGACCAATTGGTCGCCGAGCAACCGGAAGACGCTATCGTCGAAGCGCATGACGTCGACCGGGGCCACGATCTTCCCACCCTCGACCCAGAACGAAGCGAAGCGGGTCATGCCGGTCAACCGGCACGCCGGCCGATCGGAGAAATTGAGATACCAGAGGTTGCCCAGATAAAGTCCGGTGTCGAGCGCGGCCAAGGCATCGGCGGAGGCGAGATTGCCGGCCGCCATATCGAGCGACTCCGGCATTTCGGACGCGTTGGCGCCGTTTTGCGCCAAAGCGAATTCGCGCGCAGTGCGCGGGCTTATCAGCGAGCCGACCATCCGGCCGCCGGTGACAAGCGGCACCGCGTGCGGGCGCGCAAAGCCCTCGTCCTGGAATGCCGGAGCGATGCCTTCGGCGGTGTTCTCTGCGAACGCGACCGACGGATCGAGCGCCGCGGCTCCATCCTTCAGCCGGAATAGACAGCTCTGCCGGGTTTCGAGCGCGCGGCCTGAAAAGCCGCCCCAGCACAGCATGTTGGCGATCTCCTCCATTGCGGTCGGAGTGAGATAGGCGCGATAGCGGCCGGGCTGAAGCGACCGCGATGGCCGGGAAAGAAGCGCGAGTCGTTCGCGGGCACCCGCCATCTTCGCCGCGAATGCTTCGAAGGCCCAATCGAAGCCGCCGTACACGGTTTTCACCGCCTTGTCCGCGCGGTGATAGAGGCTCCACTGCAGATTGAACGACCGGACCTCATGCCAGTTGCGTTGGCCGAACGAATTGGCAAAGCCGCGGTAAACCGGCCCTCCTGCGTAAATGCCGACCAGATCCAGGCCGTCGGCGGCAGCAAGGACAGTCTCGACGATTTCTTCGGCTGCCGGCAGGGGAGAGCTGCGGACGACCCTGCTCGGCCGAATGTCGGTCGCGAAACTGAGATGCGGGTCCTCCGGAAGCGCCGCGACCGTCGCTCGCAACGTGGTCAGCGCGGCAGCGATGGCGGTGCCGTCCCGGCCAAGATCGGCCGCCACCGTCAGGCACTGTTCGGCGTGCCGGCCGCCAACGATCAAATGTAGCCGGAGATAACACTGGGCGACCGTCCCTGGCTGGCGGACCTTGCCCCGGTTAAGCCTGACAAAATCGGAGACCTCCGCGTCCAGGCGACAGGTGTAAATCTCGCCTGGCGCGACGGATCGGTCGAGCAGGGTCGCGACCTCGTTGAAATACGTTTCGATGTTCGCGGGCGTCATGATGCATCTCCGCCGAAGACGTCTACCCCGGCGAATACGCATGCCGGTGATGCGTGCCCGACGCGGATCACCTGCGAGGGCTCGCCCTTGCCGCAGTACGGCGTGCCGAGAACCTGCATGGTCGCGGCCTCGCCGACACGGGTCAGGTTGCGCCAGAAGTTGGCCGAGATGCCGCGGTAATTCGGATTCTTGACGACGGCCGTCAACTTGCCGTTCTCGATCAACTGACCCCATTCGCAGCCGAACTGGAACTTGTTTCGCGAATCGTCGATCGACCAGGAGCTATTGGTGCTCATCAGCACCCCGCGCTCGATGCCGGCGATCATGTCGGCGAGCGTCGCGTCGCCCGGCTCCAGGTTGATATTGGCCATGCGATCGATCGGCGGCCGGTTCCAGTTGTCCGCACGCGAGTTCGCGACCCCGGATAGCCCGGCGCGGGCCTGCGAGATCGCGCCGCCGAGCGGCCGCTCCAGGATGCCCTTGCGGATGAGGTAGGCCTTTTCCGCGCGTGTCCCGTCGTCGTCGAAGGCATAGCTGGCGAGCTCCTCCGCGCGGGTCGGATCGAAGCAGACATTGAGCAGATCGGACCCGTACCGATAGCTGCCGAACATGTCGAGGGTCACGAAGCTCGTGCCCGCAAAGTTGCGCTCGTCGCCCAGGATCCGGTCGAGCTCGAGCGGGTGCCCGATCGATTCGTGGATCTGCAGGACCATCTGGTCGGGCATGAGCAGCACGTCCACGGTACCGGCCGGGCAGTTGGGCGCGAGCAAAAGCTGCAGCGCCTCGTCGGCGATGCGCCGTCCACTGCCGGCAAAGCCGAAGCGGTCCAGCATGTCTTCTCCGCCCTGCTGCGCCAGGCCGCGGTAGCCGTTGAGCGTCCGCGTCTGCGTGTCGCCGTCCGCGTGCGCGGTGACCGACATGCCGGGCATGACGAAGCGATAGCGCTGCAACACGTCGCCACCGGCGCTCGTCAGGTAACGATGCTCGGCCGTTCGCGTCTCCACCGTCGCCTCCCAGTCGACGATGCGCGGATCGCATCCCGCCTGGCGCGACTCTTCGGCGAGAAGCTCGTACCAGTCGCGCTGCGACCACGCCGGCTTGTCGGCGTCTGGCGAGGCATATACGCCACGCGGCGCGGGCTTCGGCAGCGAACCGAAATCGATCAGCGAGCGCGGGGCCGCCGCACGCGCCCAGGATGCGGCTCGGTCGAGCGCGGCCTGCAGGCCCGTAGGCGACAAGTCGCTGGTCGCGGCATAGCCGCAGCCGCCCGCTGCGTAGACAGTGAGCATGGCGCCCCGGTCGGTCAAGAGAACCGGCGGCTGCGCGACGTTCTTGCGGATCGAGTAACTTTCGGCCCGCTCGTCGGTGAACCTTAGCGACCAGAAATCGGCATCGCAAGAGAGTTGCCGGAAGTTGGCGACGAGTGTTTCGCTCATGAGAGTCCTGTGCAATACAGCATCGCCAACCCGCGATGCGGCGTTCGAAAAAAAATCAATTATCGCCCGAATCTGAGCGGTTACGCACACCGTATCGCGCGCCGCCGTCAGGCGCCGCGAGCCGGGTTTGCCGCGAGTCGCTGCAGCGCCGGCCCGGTAACGCGACTGATCCGCCAATCGGGCAGCAGCGTCGCTCCCAATGACTCATAGAAGCCGATGGCCGCGGCATTCCAGTCGAGCACCGCCCATTCGAACCGGCCGCAATCGCGCGCAACCGCGATGCGCGCCAACTGGGTGAGCAGCGCGCGTCCGTAGCCGCGGCCGCGATACGGCGGTCGGACAAATAAATCCTCGAGATACAAGCCCTTGCGACCAAGAAACGTCGAAAAATTATGAAAAAATAGTGCAAATGCTACTGGCGCTGGACCCTCCCAGCCGATGAGCACTTCGGCCGCGGGGCGAGAGCCGAACAGCGCGGCCTGAAGGCTCGCCTCGGTCGCAACACAAAGATGGCGCAGATTTTCGTATTCCGCGAGCGCCTCGATCATCGCCAGAACATCGGAGACATCGCGCGGCGTGGCGGGAAGGATGCGAAAAGCGTTCGCCGATTCCATGGGCTCAGCCGATCAGCCTGCGGGCATGACCGGCTCGCGCTCGATCCCGGATCGCGCGACTTCGCCGCGACAACTGGTTGGCGTCTTCACGGCGGCTCCTGCCTCGAGCGTGGTCCGGCGCGCGATGCAAACCAGCGATTTGTGCAGTGCGTTTCGGCATCGTTGGCAGATTTGCAACACAGGGCAAGTCGGATTGTAACTAAGGCCATCATTTTGTTGCGGCCCGAATTCGGGCTGTTGTAACGTGGCAACTGTGTCCGATCAGGTTAATCAGAAATTTTCCGGCTAGTGTTCACTTTCCTCAGGGGTTCCTACATGAACTTCAACAAAGGACCTCGCTGTCGCGCCCGGCTGCGCTAAGGAGTTGATACTTCCCTTTGGTTTTGCTTGCTCTGGTCGACCGATGAGGTGATTTAATTCGATCGGCCGAACCGAATAGGTTGCGGGTGGTAATGATAATTAGCTGTGGTGATTTTTAACTCCATGGGGGTCCATGATGAAGAAGATGCATAGGAAAAAACTGTCGCTGGCAGTGGCGCAGGTACTCGGCGCCGGAATCATCGTCGGCCTGGCGACGCCGTCGGGCTACGCGCAGCCCGCGCCGCCGCCGGCAGAGAGGATCGAGAAGCTCACCGTCACAGGCTCGCGGCTTCCGGTGTCGCCGAACCTGGAGAGCACCAGCCCGATCAGCATCATCACTCCCGCAGACATCGCTTTCGAGCATCCGGTGTCGATCGAGAACCTGCTCAACAACATGCCGCAGGTTTTCGCCAATCAAGGGAACATGCTCTCCAACGGCGCCTCCGGCACGGCCGCGGTGGACCTGCGCGGGCTGGGTGCTGCCCGCACGCTGGTCCTCATCAACGGCCGCCGCCTGCCCGCAGGCAGCCCGACCTTTTTCCCGACCGACGTCAATGGGATCCCGCTGCCGCTGATCCAGCGCATCGACATCTATACCGGCGGGGCCTCGGCGGTCTACGGTTCGGACGCGGTATCGGGCGTCGTGAACTTCATCATGAACGACCGATTCCAGGGCGTGCAGTTCGACATCGGCCACAGCTTCTACAACCACCAGCAGGGCAACGGGCTGGCCAGCGTGATCCAGGGGCGCGCCGCAACCAATCCGGCACAATTCAAGGTGCCGGGCGACGTCGACTCCGACGGCGAAGTCGAGAACTACAGCGTTACGATGGGCAGCGATTTCGCCAACGGCAAGGGCAATGCGACGGTTTTCCTCGGCTACACAAGGTCGCACCCGGTGTTGCAGCGTGACCGCGATTACAGCGCCTGCGCGACCGGGCAGAGCGCCACCGGCTTCACCTGCGGCGGCTCGTCGACCAGCTTCCCCGGCCGTTTCCTCGACTTGAATACCGGCAAGTCATTCACCATCGCCGACACCGCCGGCAACGTGCGGCCGTTCTCTTCCGCCCTCGACCAGTTCAATTTTGCTCCGTACAACTTCTATCAGCGCCCCGACGAGCGTTATCTGGCCGACTTCTTCGCCCACTACGACATCGTTCCGTGGGCACGTGCGTACACGGAATTCCAGTTCATGGATGACCGCACGCTGGCGCAGATCGCGCCCAGCGGCCTGTTCTTCGGCAGTCTGGAATCGATACTCACCGCCGACAATCCGCTGTTATCCAGCAGCTTCAAGAGCGCGTTCGGCATCACCGCGACCACGCCGGGGGACCTGCTCATCGGACGCCGCAACATCGAGGGCGGCGGGCGCGTCGACGACCGGCGGCACACATCGTATCGCGGCGTGCTGGGCTTCAAGGGAGACATCCCCTTCGTGAAGGGCTGGGATTACGACGTGTGGTACCAGATGGGCAAGGTCGTGTACCAGGAAACCTACCTGAACGACTTTTCGAAGATACGCATCGGGCGCGCCCTGGATGTCGTTGCGGGCCCGAACGGCCCCGCCTGCAGATCGGCGCTCAGCGGCCTCGACCCGGCCTGCGTGCCATGGGACATCTTTCGTCTCGGGGGTGTGACCCAGGCGGCGCTCGACTACCTGCAGACGCCGGGACTGCAGAAGGGCTTTACGGAGCAGAGCGTCGTCGGCGGCACGGTGTCGGCCGACCTGGGGATGTACAACTGGAGGCTCCCCTGGGCCAAGGACGGCATCGGTGTCGCATTCGGCGCCGAGCGCCGCGTCGAGAAGCTGGAGCTGATTCCCGATCTGGAATTCACGAGCTTCGACCTCGCGGGGCAGGGCGGCCCGACCCTGCCGGTCAACGGCCGGTATACCGTGAAGGAGGTGTACGCCGAAGTGAAGGTGCCGATCATCCAGGACCGGCCGTGGGCACAATTGTTGAGCGTCAACGGGAGCTACCGGTATTCGGATTACAGCACCGGCAAGACCACCGACACCTACGGGATCGGCGCCGAGTGGGCACCGGTAAGAGAGGCCAGGCTCCGCGGCAGCTATCAGCAGGCCATACGCGCAGCGAACATCATCGAGTTGTTCCTGCCGCAGGGTTTCAACCTCTTCAACATGAGTGCGGACCCTTGCGGGACGAGCTCGATCGGCGGCCCGCCCTCGGCGACGGTGGCACAATGCCTGGCGACGGGACTTCCGGCCGCGCAGTTCGGAAGTGCCCTTCTTACCAACCCCGCGGGCCAATACAACTATCTGCAGGGCGGCAATCCCGCCCTCGATCCTGAAAAAGCGAAGACCTATACGTTGGGCGTCGTTGTCCAGCCGAACAGGAACCTGAGCGCATCGGTCGACTACTTCAGGATCAAGGTCGATAATGCCGTCGGCGTTATTCCGCCGCCCAGCGCGATATCACAATGCATCGCCGCGGGGGTGTTGTGCAACCTGATACACCGCGATCCAACGACCGGCGCGCTCTGGCTGGGCACTGGGTTCGTCACGGCCACCAACATAAACGTCGCGAAGTTGAAGACCTCCGGCGTCGACGTGACGGTCAACTACATCCAGCCCATCGGCGCCTGGGGAAGTCTCGGGTTTAACTTCAACGGAACGTGGACCGAGGAGTTCGTACAGGAAAAGGTTCCGGGCCTGGGTGATTACGACTGCGTCGGGCTCTATGGCGCGGTTTGCGGTGCTCCGAGGCCGGAGTGGCGGCACAAGTTTCGCACCAGTTGGTCCACTCCCTGGAACGTCGACGTCTCGCTCACGTGGCGCCACCTCGATTCGGTGGATGTGGAGTTGGGCAGCTCGAACCCGCAGTTGGCCGGTGATTTCTTTCCTGTCGTCAAGACACTCAGTGCACGAGACTACATCGACCTCGCCGCGTCGTGGGCCATCACGAAGTCGGTCACGATTTACGCCGGGGTCAACAATCTCTTCGACAGGGATCCGCCGATCACCGATTCGAGCATCGCGGGCCCGGCGGCCGGCAACGGGAACACTTATCCGCAGGTGTACGATGCGCTCGGCCGGCGTATCTTCGTCAGCCTGCAAGCCAAGTTCTGATTTGGAACGGCGGGTTTTCGACAGCATCGACGGCGGGCTTCGGCCCGCCGTTTTTTTCTAAGGCTCGAAACCTGCCGCATCGCCTGCGAACGCCTTCAGGCCCGCGGTCAACGCCGTGATCATCGCCCGCTCGGGCGGGGTCAGATGCGGGTGCCAGATGTCGAAGATGAGCACGACCCGCAGCCGGTCGCTGTCGTTCCAGGCCTCGTGCTCGATGGTGTCGTCGAACACCCATGCCTTGCCCGGAACCCATTGGCGGATGTCGTTGCCGACCCGGAATCGACAATGTTCGGGGATGATGAGCGCGACGTGCGTGACAAGACGAACATTGGTCACGCCGGTGTGCGGCGGAATCCGGGTCTTCGGCTTGAGCAGTGAGAACATGGCAGCGGGGGTGCGGCCGAGTAGATCCGGTTGGGGTGCGCCGTCGATGGCCCTCATGGTGATCGGGCACTTGGCGGCGTTTTCCTCGATTCGTTCTCCCATCTTGTAGAGGTGGAACGCGCTCCAGCGCGGCGAATTATTGAGCTCCGCGAACTGGTTCTGCGGCACGTCTGGCGGATAGGAAATATAAGGCGTGAACCCCTCTTCGGCGTTGAGGATTTCGAGGAATTCGTTCCGGATCTCGTCCGCCGCGGCCTCGATATCGTCGAGCCACGGAAAATCGGCGCGGTCGAAGAACTCGATCGGCGCGAGGCTGGGATAGTGATAGACCACCGATCGCGAATCGTATCTCTTCTTCCTGCCGACCATGATGTCCAGCGAATCCCGAAACCGCTTTAGATTTTCGCCTGCCAACGTCTGATAGTGGGGCTCCAGGTATCGATCCATGAAGCTGCCGAAATCACGGTCGTATTTCTCTCGATACGCCAACGCGTGCGAGACCGCGGGTTTCAGATCGGAATGCAGCCGGTCCAGCGGCGGAGAGACGGTCACCACTGCGCCGTACGCCTGGGCGGCCTGGTGCGTCTTGCCCTGCCGCTCGAGCAGGTCGGCGCGAAGGATGAGCGCCACCAGGTCGGTAGGGTCGAGCGAAAGCGCGCGCTGGATCGCGGATTCCTCGCCCGCTTCGTCCTTGAGTTGCCGGCAGGCCAGCGCGAGATTGATCCATTGCTGGGGCTCTGTCCCGTTAGCCTCGACGAGGCGCTGGAACGCTGCGCGGGCTTCTTGCAGGTTGCCTTTGTGGAAGGCGCGCAGGCCGAGTGCGGTCAAGCTTCGTGCATGGCTCGGATCGATCTGGAGGATTCGGCTCCAAAGCGAGACCGCCTCCGCGTCGCGCCCAGATTGCGCCGCGCGTGCGGCTTGCACTTCGAGGGCGTTGATTTCGGGTAACCGGGCCTCGACGTTTTGCATCGGTTAAATCTCCTACGCTGGCATGGTGTCGCAAAGGCCGCATCGGCGCGAGCCAGCCATCTGCCCGGCAGACCCCTTTCGCCTCTATCATGGCGCCCGCTGTCCTGAACCGCAACCCGGCGCATCGTCGACCCGACCTCCCTATCGCTGGGACCCGTCCCGGCTGAAGTGTAGGATTCGCTCTTGGCAGCAATGGCAACCCAGCACCATGCCCGCGGAAGCGACCGACCTCCGCGTTGATTCGCGCTAACGTAACGATCGAGCGGATCCGAACGTGTTCCTGAAGATAAAGAATCTCCTTACAGCACCCGAGATCGCACGGCTCGTGGGCCTCAGCCGCGAGCTGCACTTCGTCAGCGGCCGCGTGTCGAATCCGGCCAACGTAACGAAGGACAATCTGCAGGTGGACTACACCGATCCGAAATACACCGAATCCGTTCAGATCGTAAACGCTGCGTTCGCACGGTCGCGCGAGTTCGTCGACTTCGCCATGCCCAAACGCGTGGCGCCGCCGTTGTTGTGCCGCTACGAGCCGGGCATGAAATACGGCGCCCATGCCGACTCGGCGCTCATTCAGCTAGGCAATGCTCACCTGCGATCCGACCTTTCGTGCACGGTCTTCGTTAACGACCCTTCCGCCTACGACGGTGGCGAACTGTCGATTGTGCTCGGCAATCAGGCGATTGCATTCAAGGGCGCGCCGGGCGATACCATCGTCTATCCCTCGACGGCGCTGCACGAGGTTCTACCCGTGCGTTCCGGCCAGCGACTGGTTTCCATCACCTTTATCGAGAGCTACATCGCCGACGAGCACAAGCGAACCCAGGTGTACGAGCTCAACGAGATCGCTGCGCTGGAAGGGCTCTCGATGAAATGGGAGAACCGTGTGCGTCTCGATGTGGTGCGGCAGAATCTACTGCGCATGTGGTCGACGACCTAGTTCCCTTGCACTTCCATGCTGTTCACGATCTCTGCGACGGTATCGTCTGACCGCGCCAGGCGTTCGAGCCAGTCCGTGCCTTTCCGGATTTCATCTCTGTTGCGACGGCGAGAGTCACGCAAGACTTCCGCACGGACAGCCGGCGTGTAGGCGTATTCGGGCGCTTTCGAATAGCGCGTCAGCACCGGACTGCGAGCCACCTCGGACAAATACCGGTCGTAGCCGGGCAACTCGAAGTGCCTGAGGATTCGGCCCATGCTGTCCACGACGCTCGACAGGAACGCTTCGAAGTCCAGCGCCAGGACCCTGCCGGTGAATCGCTTCACCGCCTCGCGTTGCGTCCAGGATTCCGCGATCCAGCTCATCGCCGCCAATTCGCCGATCGACAACGCGTGCAGGGCGGGAAGAGGCGCAGCACTACGAGACCGCAATCGCCGCATGCGCTCGGGGCCATGTCCACGCAGATCGATGGGCGAATTCTGTCCCGCGAGAAGCGTCGCCAGATACGGTTCGGCGCGCAGGTTCATGTAGATCGCGCGCGACCGTTCGCCTGCTGCCAAAATCGGCACGGCCAGACGCCCGGCACTGCTCGTCGCTTTCACGACGATACTGCGCGTCGCGTCATAGCCGCGAGCCCACAGCCGCATGAACATGGCAAGCACGAGGTCGAACTGCGCGTCGCTCACAAGGGAGTCGGGCAGCCCCAATATATCGTGAGCGTCGGCGAGGGTTCGAAGCGGCAAGGGTTCCCGGAGCGATAGCACGGCGCCCGTCTCATCCAGCAACCGGCTCACGAGTGTCGAGCCCACATGACCCGTATGAAAGATGAAGTGGAGCGGGCGCGCATTGGCGACGAGCCGCGAGGCTTCGGCGACACGGTCGAAGGGAAGCCAAGCCCCCTTTGTCGCCGGCCCCAGGATGCGGTCGTCCAGGAAACTTGCAGAGCGATACGCGCCCGCGTTGAACTGGACGAGCAGGACCGTCAAGCTGACGAAATCGATCTTCTGCGGATAGGCGTCGGGTGAGCCGGGCAATCGCCTGAGGAGATCGTCGGCAATCGAATCAGGCCTTTCTACCGCCATGAAAATCGCTCCGAAGCGCCAAGAGCGCGCCGCAAGCGGCACGCATGGTAGGCGCCCCGCGATACTAGCGTGCACCGAAGTGCCGTATCAGTTCCTCGTTTACCCGACTAATGACGCTTGCCCAATCACCATTCGCGGCTTGCCGAAACAGACGCGCGGTCGGATACCACGGACTGTCCTCGCGATCCAGCATCCAGCGCCAGTCGTGAGGATTGAACGGCAGCAGTATCCACACCGGCTTGCCCATCGCGCCCGCTACGTGCACTACACTGGTGTCCACCGTAACCACCACATCCATCAATTCAACGAGCGCCGCCGTGTCGGCAAAGTCCTTCAACTCGCCGCCGAAGTAGCGAAGGTCTGCACGCGATGCCAGCAAGGCGATGTCGGACTCACGCACCTCCTTCTGCAGGCTTATCCATTCGGCCCATTCGCCCACCAGCGGCAGCATCTCCGCCAGCGCCATGCTGCGCTTGTCGTTTCTGAGCGCCATGCTTCCGCTCCACACGACGCCCATGCGCGGTTTGCTCTTTTCGCGCAGTTTCTCCCGCCAGGCGGCGACACGTGCGGCATTGCTGCGGATATACGGAATACGGGCTGGAATGTTGCTCAAGTCGGTCTTGAACGCCAGCGGCAAGCTCATCAGCGGACAGTGGCAATCGAACTCGGGCAAAGGAGCGCCTCGCGGCACTGTCTGCGTAACGCCTTCCAAATCGGCGAGCAACGGCAGCAGCGGCGGTTGCACTTCCAGCACCACCTTGGCCCCCAATGCGGCGACCTCTCTGGCGTAGCGACAGAACAGCAGCGTATCGCCCAAGCCCAGTTCGCTGTGCAGCAGAATTGTGCGACCTTCCAACGCCTCACCACCCAGCCACAACGGTTGCTGGAAATCTCGCCTGCCGTTGTCCCGCTGCTCTAACTTCCAGCGCCATTCGTATTCCTGCCAGCCACGCGCAAAGTCACCCAACAGCAGACGGCAGTCCGCCAGGTTCCAGTGCGCAGAAGCGTAATCGGGCTTGAGCGCAAGCGCCCGCTCGTAGCTGTCGGCCGCCTCCCGATGGCGATGCAGATCGCGAAGCGCGTTGCCGCGGTTGTAGAGGGCTTCCGCATAATCCCGCCTGAGCGCAATGGCGCACTCATAGCTCTCCAGCGCCTCGGCGGGA
Source organism: Casimicrobiaceae bacterium (assembly GCA_036506975.1). Lineage (GTDB taxonomy): Bacteria > Pseudomonadota > Gammaproteobacteria > Burkholderiales > Casimicrobiaceae > PALSA-1003. The sequence continues at coordinate 23,920 of DASXQW010000059.1, forward strand.
CGGTCGAGCTCACCGAGCGCAATACCGCGATTGTTGTAGGCGTTGGCGTAATCGGGCTTGAGCGCAATGGCGCGCTCATAGCTCTCCACTGCCTCCGCGAAACGGTTGAGCTCACCGAGCGCAACGCCGCGATTGTTGTAGGCCTCGGCGTAATCGGGCTTGAGCGCAATGGCGCGCTCGTAGCTCGCCAGCGCGTCCACGTAACGCTGGAGACGACCCAGCGCAACGCCGCGATTGTTGTAGGCTTCGGCGTAATCAGGCTTTAGCGCGATGGCGCGGTCGAAACTCTCCAGTGCCTGCGCAGGACGGTCGAGCTCACCCAGCGCGACGGCGCGATTGTAATAGGCATCGGCGTGATCGGGCTTCAGCGCAATGGTGCGCTCATAGCTCTCTACTGCCTCAGCGGGACGGTTGAGCTCACCGAGCGCAACGCCGCGGTTGTAGTAGGCGTCGGCGATGCTTGGGTTGACCGTCACCGCTTTTGCCAGAAGTTCAGCTGCCTGCTCCGCTCTTCCTGTCTGTCCTGCGATAATTGCCGACAGGTATAGCGCATCGAAATTGTCCGCCTTCACATCAAGTACCAGGCGGCACAACCGCTCCGCCTCGGCGCTTTCGCCCCGTTGGTATGCAGCCAATGCGTGTTGCATGGCCTGCGGCACCGTGAGAGCTAATGCGCCGCCGGGCATACCCGCTAGTGGATGGACCGGTAGCACGAGGCAGGAGAACGCATGCGTTTAGGATCGCTGCAGCGGCGGCAGGGCAACGACCAGCTCTTTTCGAAATTGCGAGCTAAGGCCGACCGACGGCGAGGATTGTACCAGCCCTCACCTGTATCAAAGGCGATCTCACTCCCGCGCCGCCACAGCTTGGCAAATGCCACGCGAGTCACCGTACAATTCAGCGTCGGCGGGAGTCTCCGCGCCGATCTGTCTAGAAACTGGATCTATCGCGGGAATATGATTTCGCCGGCCTCGTCTTGCGTTTCGGTGTGAAAAACCTGCTCGGCTCCTTTCCGCTCGCGCGTGTCGGCTGTACGTGGCGATCGGAACCGGTTGTCTCCAAGAAACTCTCAAGATGAGCCTCAGTGAATACGAGGTCCGCTTTCGTGTCCGTGACCTCTTGTCCATATCGGGCCCCGGCGACTTTATCCTCGGGGCTGGTCGGGCAGTGGATTCGTCGCGCATGTTCGAGCCCGACGTGAGTCCCTATTGTTTCGACCTTGCGAATCGAAGCTTGCTTTGCGTCTCCACCCCCGACATTTCAGGTGCAACGTTCTTCTATCAGGCACAGCGGCAGTATGCCCGGAGCGTAATCAAGGTTCCTTTTGAATCGCTTCCCGACGGGCCCGCGTCACCCGCGCTGATCTTTTCCATCGGCCGCTGCGGCTCGACTCTGCTCGTCAGGGCGCTCGAGGCGGCTGGGATGCGCGCCGTGTCGGAACCTGACTTCTATAGGCAGGCAGCCTGCCACCGGCCTTTGGACATTTCTCTTCGAAGCGCTATCACGGGCGCAACGCGACTACTTCCGTACTCGGTCATCAAGCTCCATTTGGAGTGCAACCACGCGCCGCTGCTGATCGCTGGCGCGTTCGACTCGCCCCGTGTCATGTTCATTCTCCGGGATCCGGTCGATTGGGCGGCGTCACTGAGACGCATATCGCGCAATACGCTCGACCCGAGCTGGGCTGTTGCCCTGTTGAGAACAGGGTTGCTGGCGCTCGACGAGCTAACCCGAAGTTACCCGGTGCGCATCTGCTACTACGAAGACTTCCGGGAGCTTGGCACGGACTACGTCGCGGACGTGCTCTCGTGGGTCGGCTGGTCGGGAACGGTTTCCCGGGAAACCCTGCTAGCGGTAGCGGCCAAGGATGCGCAAGACGGCACCTTCGTATCCCGAGCCGCGGTCCGCGATGTTCCATACGACCTTCAGTTCAGGGAGGCCTTCAGGCGCGAGTGGTCGCGGCTGCGGCCCGCCGCGCTGGTTGCTCGACTGCAGTTGAAGTTGCTATGACGCAGAACCCGGTTACATGATCGGCCGGCCGGACTTCGGCCAGCCTTTGCGCGGCCCGGAAGGCCAGCAACGGGAACGCCCATGCGCTGGGCGCGGTCGAAATGAAAGCATCGGATTTGCTGTTAGCGTTGTAGAGCATCCAAATGGGAGTCACCATGAACCTTCAAGCAGTTCTCGGTCTTTGCGTCGTGGCATCCGCTGCGGCTTTGGCGGTTCCGTCCCACGCGGCCACCCCGGCCCCCTCGGAGGGTCTGGTGTCGGTCCGGTCCTGGAACCTGGACGAGCTCTACCTGCGTCCTAATGCGGATTTGGCCATTTACCGGAAGGTCGTGATCGACCCGGTGCAAGTCGCCTTCCGCAGTGACTGGAACAGGGATTTTGTCGACCCGCATGCCTCGGTTCGGCGGCTGACGCAGGACGACGTTCGTCGGATCGCAGGCGAAACGGCCTCCACTCTACAGAGCGCCGTCGCCGAGGCGTTCAAGGCGCGCGGCTACGAGGTCGCCGCGGCGCCGGGTCCCGGCGTGCTGCGACTTTCCCCGAGCGTCACCGACCTTTACGTCAACGCTGCTGAAAATCTGGCCACCGGGGGAACCACCAAATCGTTTACCAAGGACGCCGGGGAGGCAACGCTTGTCCTTGAAGCGCGGGACTCCGTCTCCGGGACGCTCCTCGGCCGCGTCGTCGACCATCGCACGGCGAACGAGGGGACCAAAGGCACGCAGATCAGCGACGTCCGCAGGACGACCACGGTTTCGAACAACTTCTGGTTCGATACCGCGTTCAGGCGATGGGCGGCCACCTGCGCCAAGGAATTCGAAACCGCCAGGAAGTCCTGAAACGCGTCAGCAGCGGTGATCAGCGGGCGCGAGCTGGGCGCCCGCTAGATCTGCCAGGCGGCCTTTTCGCCACCAAGGGCATCGATCGCTTCGAACATCGCGCTCACCAGGGCGCGTTCCTCCTCAGTGAGCTCGGGACGCCAGATTTCGAACAGGAGGATGGCGCGAATCTGCTCGCTTCCATTCCACGCCTCGTGTTCCATCGTGTCGTCGAACACCCAAGCCTTGCCTTCGACCGGGGTACGCGCGTCATTGCCGACGCGGAAGCCACAATCGCGTGGGACGATCAGCGGCAGATGGCAGATCAGGCGCGTATTGACGAACCCCGTGTGCGGCGGGATCCGGGCGCCCGGACGCAGCACTGAGAACAGGACCGACGGAGAACGGTTCTTCACGCGCGAAAGCGGGACAGCGTCGAGAGCGTTCATGGTCGCCGGACAGCGCGCAGCGTTCTCTTGCACGACCTTTCCCTCCTGCCAGAGGTAGAACGCGCTCCAGTTGGGGTTGTTCAGCATTCCCTTCGGGTCGTGGGTCGGCCTCCGGGGATCCCCCTGGACATAGGGCTTGAACTTCGACGGATCCTTGAGTACCTCGAGCAGCTCGGCGCGGATGGCCGCCGTCGCGGCCTCGACTCTATCGAGCCACGGGAAGTCGTTCCTGTCGTAGAACTGAACCTGGGGCAGCTCCGGAAAGAGGTAATAGTGGGGTTGCTGGTAATAGACTTTCTTTTTCCCGACGAGAATGTCGAGTGACCGGATGAACCGTGCGGTCGACGGCCGCTCGACGAGCCCTTGGCCGATCAGTCGATCCATGAGGTACGCTTCGAATCGCGCGGCATAACGCTCACACATCGCTTGAGCCCGGCCCAACTCGTCGCGCAGCTCGACCGGCATCTGGTTGGCCGGCGGAGCCGACTTGACCGCGGCCATGTAGAAGGAAGACGCGGCGCGTTCGTCGCCCTCCGCGGCGAGGTGATCGGCCTTGAGAATAAGCGCGCGCAGATTGCGCGGCTCGAGCGCGAGCGCTTTATCTACGGCGGCGTGGGCGGCCGAGTGCTCGTTGAGACTCCGGCAAGCGTAGGCAAGACCAAGGCATGCGGCGACGTCCGCCTGGCCTGCCGCGACGATCCGTTCGAATGATTCGCGTGCCTTGCGCGGATCGCCCCGGCGCAGGGCCTCCACGCCGGATTGGGCAAGCGCGCGCGCGTCGATGGCTGGCGTTTGCATGACCAATATCATCGCGCCCCATGGCCCTGATCCGCAAGCCGCATCGCGTTCGGCCGCGACCCGCGCGGCAACAAAATGTGCTAAAAGACGCGCTGGAAAACGCTGGGCTCCGACCCTGCAAGGCCGACAATTGACGCTTCGACGGCCGACCGTCCAAGCGGGCCTCCGCGCCGCTGCGAGCCCTTGCTTACTCGCGGCGGGTCCGACAGATTTGGCTCGCGGCCTCGCGTTGACCGCAACCGACATCGAGGGAAAAACGATGAAGAAAAACTTTGCCGCCGTCGTGTTCGCCGCCGCGATGATTGCGGCGCAGTCCGCATGGGCCGAAGACAAGATCGCCGACGTGACCGACATGCAGGCGCTGCGCGCGGCCGTCCGTGCGGACAAGAAAGCGTTCGTGGCGTCGACGCTCAAGTTGACCACGGCCGAGGCGAAGAGGTTCTGGCCGGTCTATGACAATTACCAGCGGGTTCTCGATTCGGCCAATCAGCGGCGTGTCGTCGCCGTGGAAGCCCTGATCGCCTTGGACAAGCCAATTTCCGACCTCTACGCAAGGACTCTCGCGAACGAGTTGATCGCCACCGATGAAGCGGAAATCAAGGCGCGGCGAATCCTTCACAATCGCCTGATGAGGGGCGTGCCTACGAGGATATTGCCGCCGAAGAAGGCGGCGCGCTACCTGCAGCTCGAATCGAAAATCCGCGCCGTACTCGCCTACGATATCGCGGCGACAATCCCCTTGATCAGATAGGTCGCACACACGAGGACTGGATGAGAGACGAAGGGCCGGACACCTGATGTCCGACCCTCTTCCAGTCGCGGGCTTGCGGTCCGGCCGAGCGCGGCGATCGATACGCTTCAGCTCTGCTGCTTGTGCTTCGGTTGGACACTACGGACATGCACCCGAATGAACGCCGGCTCGCGGGCCGCAACCACCTCGATGCTCGCGGGCTCGATGAAGACCGGTATCGGCATCGGCGCGACGGATTCTCGCGCCGCAAGCAGCCCAAGCTCTCGGCTTCCGGAATCCATCGTCGCCGGTACGACGACCGAGACGCCGATCGTAAGCGCGGTCAAGGCGAGGGCGGCGATCACCAATGTCACGCGGGGGGTCGAAGTCTGATAAGAGTTCATGTTGCTTCTCCTGGTTTGTATTCCTGCTGCTCTTGGATGCGTCGCACGGGGTATCCGGATTCACGATTTCTTGTGCCGTCCCGCCGGGACCGCGTTTGCTGTCAGGTGGATCGTAACAGGCGCAACGACCGCCTCAAGCCATGCGCGATGGACCGGGCGAATCGAGGATCGAACGTGCCGGACGCGCGACGAAATGCAAGTGCCGGTCTGGCGGCAGGCTGGCCGACGCTTGTGCACTTGCACAAGGCGGTCAACGCATCCACTCCGACAAATGCTCCGTATCGACGAACGATTGGCGGCGCTGCGGATCGTCCAAGGCCGACAGTACGTACACCACATGGGGATCCTGCCTCGTGCCGGCCACTCGTCGGGCTCGGCCCACATTTGAGGTAGACTTTTTTCGACGGTTTTGTGTAGAATCCTGCGACTTTCTGAGGAAAGCTTGGCCTCGCCGCACGGCGGGGCCAATGCGTTTTGGCGTTTTGCGCGCCCGGCCAAAGACTGCAACCAGCAGCGGCTTCGCGGAGGCATTGTCGGAACAATTCGGGCCGTTGCCGGCCGCATTCGGAGAACCGGTCCGCATTCGTCAGCCTGTCGGGCTCGCCCTAGAACAAATCTATCTCTGGAGACAATATGTTGAAGATGATCCGTTTGACCGCACTGGCTGCGGCGCTGCTCGTCGCCGTGACCTCGGCGGTCGTCCCGCAAGCGGCACAGGCTCAAGCACAGCCCCCGGCGCCGACAGCACCTGCGGCGCCGCCCGAGGCCGCGCCAGGGACCCCGGCTCCAGCGGCGCCTGCAGCGCCGGCAAGCGGTGTACGGGTGACCGAAGTCGTCGAGAATCCCTACGGCCTCGAAGCGATGTGGAAAGGCGGCGACATCGTCTTGCGGATTACCCTGGGGATCCTGGTCATCATGTCGATGGGAAGCTGGTACGTCATCTGCACCAAGGTGTACGAACAGGCCAAAATGGGCGCGCAGGCGCGCGCTGCGGAAAAATCGTTCTGGACCGCGCCTTCGGTACGCCAGGGCGCCGCGGGTTTGAAGGAGGGCAGCCCCTATCGGTACATCGCCGAATCGGGACTCGAGGCGACGACCAAGCACGTCGGATTGCAGGGCAGTGTCGACGTCAACACCTGGATCACCATGTCGATCCAGCGTGCGATCGACAACGTGCAGGCCCGCACGCAGGATGGCCTCGCCTTTCTCGCCACGGTCGGCTCGACGGCGCCGTTCGTGGGACTCTTCGGGACGGTCTGGGGGATTTATCACGCGCTGACCGCGATCGGCATCGCAGGACAGGCGTCGATCGACAAGGTGGCAGGGCCGGTGGGCGAAGCGCTGATCATGACCGCGCTCGGTCTCGCGGTGGCGGTTCCGGCGGTGCTCGGCTACAACTGGCTGATCCGCCGCAACAAGGCCGCCATGGATCAGGTCCGCGGTTTCGGTGCCGACCTGCACGCCGTGCTGCTCAGCGCTCCGAAAACCCAGTCCCCGGCGACCCCGTTTCCGGCGACCCCGTCCTCGGCGAGGGCCTAGATCATGGCCATGGGCGTCGGTCCCTCGATCGACGATGAAGAAGTCGTCTCCACCATCAACACGACGCCGCTCGTCGATGTGATGCTGGTGTTGCTGATCATCTTTCTGATCACGATCCCAGTCGTCACGACATCGATTCCGGTGCAACTGCCGAAGGAACGCAACGAGATCCGCGAGACCAAGCCCGAGAACATCACCTTGTCGGTCGATGCGGCCGGGCGCATCTACTGGAACGATCTGCGGATGCAAAGCACGGCTGCGCTCATCGACCGGTTGAAGAAGATCGCCGTGCTCACCCCGCAGCCCGAGGTGCAGATACGCGGCGACGGCAACGCGCGCTACGAAGGGGTCGGACGGATCATCTATGCCTGCCAACGGGCAGGAATTGCAAAAGTCGGCTTCATCACCGAGCCGCCGCCTCGCGGCGGCTGACATGCGCTTGGCTGATTATTTTTCGAGGAACGCGCCATGGCAATGAACGTGGGTTCGGGCGGCATATCGCGCGACCCGGAGGTGATGATCGACATCAACACCACGCCGCTGATCGACGTGATGCTGGTCATGCTGGTCATGCTCATCATCACGCTCCCGATCCAGCTGCATGCGATCAATCTCAACATGCCTACCGGCAATCCGCCGCCGCCCTTGGTCCTGCCGCAGGTCGTCAAGATCGACATCGACGGCGCCGGGATCACCTATTGGAACGGCGAGGTCATGCCGGATCGGGCGACGCTCGAGGACAAGATCAGGGCCGCCGCCGCCCAGGTGCCGCAGCCCGAAGTGCATCTGCGTCCCGACAAGGCATCCAAATACTCGGTGACCGCCGGCGTGATGGCATCGGCGCAGCGGCTTGGCCTTACCAAGATCGGCATCGTCGGCAGCGAACAGTTCATCGAAGAGTAGCGGCGCGAGCCCGTGGCGTGGCCCGGTCGCCCCGCGAGCGCAGCGAAGTGGGGATCGCGCGTGGCGAGTCGACGCAGGCGGCCGACGCGGTAGCGTAAGCTAACCACCGAGGATTCAAGGAGGCCGCGCGGCGGCGCGGGGCGACCCGAACGCTGGCAGGCGATAGGAGTCAAAACGCAATGGATTTTGCACGACAACAGAGAGACCCGACCCGGCACTTGATCGGAATCGGATTTGTCATTCTGGTCCATGTATTGGTCGTCTATGCGCTGGTGACCGGGCTTGCGCGCAGGGCGGTGGAAGTGATCAAGAAGCCGCTTACCGCTACGATCGTCGAAGAGATCAAGGCGCCGCCACCGCCCCCGCCCCCGCCGAAGAAAATCGAGATTCCGAAGATTCCGCCGCCGCCGCAGCAAACCTACATTCCGCCGCCGGACGTACCGGTGCCGACGATAACGTCGGAGCCCGTCATTGCGGCCGTGACGCCGACGCCGCCGCCCGAGCCACCGGTGATCGCCCCGCCAGTAGTGGCGCCGCCGGCGCCGCCGGCGCCGCCGAAACCCGCAGTTCGCCGAGGCATCGTGCCGATTTCGCGCGTCCAGCCCGAGTACCCGCGCGAAGCAGAACGCAAGGGTATCTCCAGCGGTCGGGTCCTCGCGCGCCTGTTTATCGACGAAAAGGGCAACGTCACCGAAGTGAAGATCGTCGAAGCGAATCCGCAGCGCTGGTTCGACCGCTCGGTCATCAACGCGCTATCGCAATGGAAGTTTCAGGCGGACGGGGAAAAGTACATCGGGGAAATCGAGGTGGAATTCAAGCTGGAGTAATGCTGGCCGCCGATTCGGGCGGCCGTTTTTTGTCGCATGGCAAACGGCGCGTGCAACCGCGCCAACCTACTCTGCACGCATCGCGTAGACGATCGTGCTCCACATGGTGGCGCCGAGAACGATGACCACGACGGCGATCCGCGACAGTGTCAATGGCTGCCCGACGACCATCGCGACGAGACCGCGAAAGACATCGTAGAAAAGCTCAGGCAGCGCCACGGCAACGGCACTACCGGCTATCAGCCAAAGCAGCGCCAAGACCGGGCGGCGCCACGCCGGGAGAGTGGCCGCCGCCGGCAGCTGCGCCATCACCTTGGCTGTGAATCCATCGTCGGCGACGTAGGCAGCCGCATGCTCGCGCGCATCGGCCTTGAGCGCCTGTTCGAGCCAGCCGTTGTCTGCGTCCGCGTGCTTCGTGTCCATCTTCAGCCTTCCGGCGCCCAAGCGCCCAGCCGGGCCTTCAGCTTCTGCTTCGCCCGGAGAATATGCGTCTTCACCGTCCCTACCGGGCAACCGAGCACAAAAGCCGCTTCCTCGTGCGACAAGTCGTTATGGTAGCACTGGACGATGGCCGCCCGCTCGGCATCGGACAGCAGTGCCATGGCGCGCTCGAGGTCGACGCTGAGCGCCGCGGTTCGCGCGACAGGCGCCGCCGTGTCAGCAGCGGCCGCAGTGTCATCGGCGCCCTCGTCGTCGGAAAGCGGCAACTCTTTGGTCTTCCGCAAATCCGCAAGGAACGCGTTGTAAGCAATCCGATAGAGCCAAGTCGAGAACTTCGCCTCTTGCCGAAACGATTTGAGATTCCGATACGCGAGCAAGAAGGTCTCCTGGGCTAGATCGTCGGCGAGCGCATGATTGCCGGCGGTAAGTTTGCGCAAGCAGGCGCGCACCGCCGACTGGTGCCGTCGCACCAGCTCGCCGAACGCGTGGCGGTCGTCCTGTACCAGGACCCGGGCGATGAGCTGGGCATCGCTGACCGCGGCGGACGACATGGACGGTGACCGGCCGTGTGCGTCATCCTCCGCCCGAGCTTGTGCCGGCGCCGTTGCCGGCGCGGGTCGCGCCGGTCTGTTCGAGATGCCTTCCTTCCAGCCACCACAGCGCGACGTATGCCACGCCGACGAACAACAGTATCAGGCCGACCCAGCTCGGCTCACCGCTTTCGGTGATGCGATAGAACGAAAACCCCAGGCCGATGGCCGACAGGATCACGCCCTTGCGCAGGTCGGACCAGACGACGCGCTTGCGCATCGCGACCGCCTGCTGATACACCTGCGGCGCGACGCTCGCCGCCGACGCGCCGGTGGCCAGCGCATCTGCCGCCTGCGCCGGAGGCACCACGCCCTTTTCGGCGAGTGCCAGCATGGCTTCGTTCTGCAGCCTTGTCTTGCGCAGCTTGTACCAGATGATGCCGACGAGAAGAATGATCGGTGTCAGGAAGATCGATCCGACGACCAGAAATATGAGCCCGATCACCCAGGGGTACTTCTTCATCTCACCGGTGAAGGCCTGGAAGTCTTCGTCGTCATCGATGCGAACATGCGACTTTCCGCCCCTGCTTTTACTCGTCTCCGCCGCGGTATCGTCTTTTTCATCTGCCGTCGCGTCGACCGCGATCGATGGTGGCGAAGTCTTGATCTTCACCGTCGCATCGGCCGCGGGTTTAGGCGGCGCATCCGCGGCCCGCGTCGGCAGCGCCGCGCAAGCGAGTGCGAGAGCGAGCAGGGCGACGGCAGCGCTCACCGCGACCGGTGGGCGGGCTCGAACCTGGCTGGCATACGGCATGGCAATCTCCCTGAAACGGTGCATTTGGGGCTTAGATGGTCCGAGACCGCTCTCCGGATTTGAGTTCTTGGCCGCGCGTGCGCGCCGGCCTCAAAGAGGCGTTGGAGGCCCATGCTATCATTGCCGCGGCGCGGCGGCTCCGTTACGGTCACGGGCGCCACCCATGCTCGCGCCCGCACCGCCGACCCGCGCCACGTGACGATGCCCATGCCGCGACTCCTTGCCGCCGCCGCGCTGGCCACCCTGCTCCTGGCGGTGTCCGCGCGTGCCGCAGACGAGCCGGTCACGCTCAATTTCGTCAACGCCGACATCGAAGCCGTGGTCAAGGCGGTCGCGGAAATGACCGGGCGCAACTTCGTGCTCGACCCGCGGGTCAAGGGTGTCGTGAATATCGTTTCGGCGCGACCGGTGCCGGCGAGCCTTGTCTATCCGACGCTGCTCTCGGCGTTGCGGTTGCAGGGCTACGCGGCCATCGAAAGCGACGGCGTGACCAAGATCGTGCCCGAAGCGGATGCCAAGCAGCATGCGTCGCCGGTGACGATGGGCCCGGTCACGGCGGGCGGCGACCGATTGGTGACCGAGATCTACCTGCTCAAGTACGAGTCGGCTACCCAGCTCGTCAACGTGCTGCGGCCGCTGATTACGCCGAACAACAGTATCGCGGCGGTTCCCACCGGGAATGCGCTGGTCATAACCGATTACGCCGACAACCTGAAGCGGATCGATCGGATCATTGCTTCGCTCGATGTTCCTCCCGCCGGCGAGCCGATCGTGGTGCCACTTCGCAACGCATCCGCGCTCGACCTGGTGCAGATCCTAAACCGCCTTCTCGCCGACTCGGGAGGTGCGCCGGGCGCCGCGCCCGATCCGCAGCAGCGTGTGTCCGTCGTCGCCGACCCGCGCTCCAACAGCGTACTGGTGCGCTCCGACAACCCTTCGCGGCTCGCCCGCGCGCGGGCGCTCATCGAGCAGTTGGATGCGCCCGGCCGCGCCGGCGGCAACATCTTCATCATCTACTTGAAGAATGCCGAGGCGCTCCGGGTCGCGCAGACCCTGCGGGCGTTGCTCTCCGGTGGAAGCGATGCGACGGGCGGCCAGAGCACGCTTGCCCTGACGCCGACGGCGTCGTTGAACGTGAGCGCCGTGGCAACACCGGCTACCGCGCCGGCTGCCTCGCCGCAGATCACGGCCTCGGTGGCCAGCGGCGGGGGGGCCGCGTTTACGGCCGGTGGGGCGACGATCCAGGCGGACACCGCGAATAACGCCCTGCTCATCATGGCCCCCGAGCCCGTATACAACAATATCCGCGCCGTGGTCGAGAAGCTCGATATCCGCCGCGCGCAGGTCTACATCGAAGCGCTGGTGGTCGAAGTGACCGCCGACAAGGCGGCGGAGTTCGGCATTCAGTGGAACCTGCTCGACCCCAACAGATTCAACAGCAATTCGACGCAGCTCGGCGGGGGAACCAACTTCGGTACGCGCGGAACGGGCACCAATATCATCGATGCTCAAGCCAACCTGAGCACGGTAGGCCAAGGCCTCAATCTCGGCATCATTCGCGGCACCATCTCGATTCCCGGCATCGGTGTCATCACCAACCTCGCGCTGCTTGCCCGCGCGCTCCAGAGCGACAACAGCGCGAACATCCTGTCGACACCGAATCTGCTTACGCTCGACAACGAGCAAGCGAGGATCATCGTCGCGCAGAACGTGCCGTTCATCACCGGACAATACGCGCAAACCGGCTCGACGACGACCGTCACTCCATTTCAGACGATCGAGCGCAAGGATGTCGGCCTGATCCTGACCGTAAAGCCGCAGATCACGGAGGGCGGCAGCGTCAGGCTGGCGATCTACGAAGAAGTTTCGCGCGTTCAGGACACGAGCAACCCGGCCGGGATCATCACCAACAAACGCTCCCTGGAATCGACGGTGGTCGTCGACGACGGCCAGATCGTCGTGCTCGGCGGCCTGATCCAGGACAGCCTCACCGATACTGCGAGCAAGGTGCCGGCGGCGGGCGACATTCCAGTCGTCGGCGCGCTGTTCCGCTACGACAACCGGCAACGAACCAAGACCAATCTGATGGTTTTCCTGAAGCCCACGGTCGTTCGCTCGGGGGCTGCGACCAACTCGCTCACCGCCGACCGCTACGAATACCTCATGGGCGAGCAGCAGCGGCTCGCGCCTCTGGAACGCCCCTTCTGGCCCGATCCTAACGTGCCGGTATTGCCGCCGTTGCCGCCCTCCGGCAGTGCGCCTCAGGGCGGGGCGCCAACCAAGCCGTAACAGCGCCTGCGATGCCGGTCCCCGTTCCCGGTCCCGACTCAGGCGCAGCGGCGGCGCGCAGCCCGACGCAGCGCATCCCGTACGCCTTTGCGCGCACGCACGGTGTGCTCGCACTCCGCGATGACGGCGATGCGGTTCTGGTGCTCGCGCGCAAAGACGCCTCGCTCGAAGGCATCGCCGAGCTCAAGCGCGTGCTGCAGCGACCGTTGAAGACGACGACGGTCAACGCCGAGCGTTTTGCGGCGGAGCTCGCCAATGCCTACAACCAGGCCTCGCCGGTAGCGCAGTTCACCGAGGATTTTTCCCGCGACACCGACCTCGCGCGGCTCCTGCAGGACATCCCGAAGGCGGAGGATCTTCTCGGCCCGACCTCCGACGCGCCGGTGATCCGGATGATCAACGCGCTCCTGTTGCAGGCGTTGCGCGAGCAGGCGTCCGACATTCACTTCGAACCCTACGAAGGGCGGTCGGTCGTGCGCTTTCGCGTCGACGGCGTGTTGCGCGACGTCATCGAGCCGCCGCGCGCGCTGCACGCAGCGCTGGTATCGCGGCTCAAGGTGATGGCGAGCCTAGACATTGCCGAAAAGCGCTTGCCTCAGGACGGGCGCATGGCGTTGAAGCTCGGGGACAAGAGCGTCGATGTGCGCGTGTCGACGCTGCCGACCGGACCCGGTGAGCGCGTCGTCCTGCGTCTTCTCGACAAGGACACTGCGCGCCTCGACCTCGCCGCCCTGGGCATGAGCGAAGCGACGCTGGGAGCGATCGACCGGTTGATCCGCGAGCCGCACGGTATCGTGCTCGTGACCGGCCCGACGGGCTCGGGGAAGACCACGACGCTGTACGCGGCGATGTCCCGCCTCGACCGCGGCAGTTTGAATGTGATGACCGTCGAGGATCCGATCGAGTTTGCATTGGACGGCGTCGCACAGACGCAGGTCCACCCCAAGATCGAGCTCGACTTCGCGCGTTCGCTGCGCTCGATCCTGCGCCAGGATCCGGACATCATCATGATCGGCGAGATCCGGGATCTCGAGACCGCGCAAATCGCCGTGCAGGCGAGCCTGACCGGACATCTCGTCCTAGCGACACTGCATACCAACGATGCGGTCAGCGCGGTCACACGACTTGCCGACATGGGCGTCGAGCCGTATCTGCTCTCCTCAAGCCTGCTTGGCGTGCTCGCGCAGCGGCTCGTGCGCTGCCTGTGTCTCGAATGCCGCGCGGCGGCGCCGCCTACGCCCGGTGAAGCTGCGATGCTCGAGCACCTCGGCTTGCCGTGCGCGCAACCGCTCTGGAGTGCGGTCGGTTGCGCCGCATGCGGCAGCTCGGGTTACCGCGGGCGCACCGGCATCTACGAACTGGTGCTCATCGACGATGGCTTGCGCCGGCTCATCCACGACCGCACGAGCGAGCCCGCGCTGCGCGACGCGTGTGCGCGCGCCGGCGCGCGCACGTTGCTCGTCGATGGCGCCCGCTGGCTCGCCAATGGAACAACCTCGCTCGCGGAGCTGCTTCGCGTCGCCGGCGCTGCCGCCTGAAGGCGACCGATGGCGAAGTCGCCGAAATCCTTCCTGCTCGAGCAGCTGCGCGCGCAAGCCGACGCAGTCGCGGCAAAACGCGTGCAGCAGCTCAAGCTTTCGCGCGAAGTCGTCGATCGCATCGACCAGCGCATGCATCACGTGTTCCAGTATTTCGACGAAGCCTGCAAGCTGCTGCAGGTGATCTCCCCGCCGGTCGAGCGTTCGTTCGAGCTGCGGCACATCGTGCGCTACGAAGGCTTGCACCTCGAGCGTGCGTCGGTGATGTTCCGCAAACAGCCTCCAGGACCGCGACGTGTACGACTACGTCGTCGTCTATTACAGCCTCGCCGGTCCATCGCCAGCCCCGCTGCGCATCGCGATCCGCCGCTCGCCCGAGGTCGAGCGCGCGCTCGTCCACGCCAACATCGAATTTTCCTGCGACACCGATTCCACGGTGCACAGCGGCGCGACGTACAATGTCATTCGGATTGCGCCGGGGCTGCGCTGCGAAGTGCGCTTCGATCCGGATTTCGAGAATGGGCGCATCGTGGCCACACTGCGCAACGTCGATCGCTTCGAGCCGGTAATCCTCGATTTCGAGACGCCGGCATTGGACACCAAGGCCCTCGACGATCTCGTGAACCTCATGCTCGCCAAGCCCAGCCAGTTCCTGCTGCGCGCTCCTTTGCGTGGCTTCGTCCACTGACGAAGCCACGGCGGTAATGCCCGCGTTCCGCTACGAAGCCGTCGACGCAACGGGGCGGCCCCGCAGAGGGCTGCTGGATGCCGCGTCGGCGCGCGCGGCGCGCGACGTGCTGCGCGGCGACGGGCTGTTTCCGACCGCGGTCGAGGCTGCCGCCAGGCCGTTCGCCGCCAAGGCCGACGCCACCCGGCTTGCGCCCGCCATCCTGGCGCTGACGACGCGTCAACTCGCGACGCTGGTCGCATCGGGTATGCCGCTCGACCAGGCACTGGGCGCGGTTGCCGAACAGGCGGATCATCCCGGCGCCGTGCGCGTGCTCGGCGCGGTACGCGAACAGGTTGCGGCGGGGGAATCGCTTTCCGGCGCGTTGTCGCGGTTCCCCCGGACGTTCTCCGAGCTGTATCGCGGCCTGGTCGCGGTCGGTGCCGAGAGCGGTCAGCTGGGTGGCGTACTGTCGCGGCTGGCGGACTATCTCGAAGCGCGGCAGGCGCTGCGCCAGAAATTCGCCATGGCATTGATCTATCCCGCGCTGGTGACGGTGATCGCGCTCTGCGTCATCGCGACACTGATGCTCTACGTCGTGCCGCAAATCGTCGCCGTCTATCAACAGAGCCGGCAAACGCTGCCGTGGCTCACGCGCGCGCTGATCGCCACCAGCGATTTTCTGCGCGACACCGGCTGGTACTGGCTGGGTTTGCTCGCGGCAATCGGCGTCGCGGCAGTGCTGTTGCTGCGGCGTGAGCGCTGGCGCGAACGCTGGCATGCGCTGTTGCTCGCCACGCCCGTCGTCGGCCGCGTGCTCTCGGGCCTAGACACCGCGCGCTTCGCCAGCACGCTCTCGATCCTCACCGGAAGCGGCGCGCCGCTCATGCGCGCGCTCGACACGGCTGCAGGTGTCATCTGGGCGCGTCCCATACGCACCGCGGCGCATGCCGCTGCCGCGCATGTGCGACAAGGCGTATCGCTTGCGCGTGCCCTCGCGAGCCAGCGGGTGTTTCCGCCGCTGCTCGTGCATCTCGTCGCCAACGGAGAACAAAGCGGGCAGCTTCCGGCAATGCTCGAGCGTGCGGCGCGCGAGCAGGATGCCGACGTAGAACGAAGACTGACCTGGCTAGCCGCGCTCGTGCAGCCGGTCCTGATTGTCGTCATGGGCGGCATCGTCCTCGTGCTCGTGCTGGCCGTGATGCTGCC
>DASXQW010000060.1:0-3623 GCA_036506975.1 Casimicrobiaceae bacterium
CAGCGCAATCTGGATCGGCCGAAGCCATCAACTGGACCTGAGGGCGGTCGGAGGCTGAGAACCGTCGTCCATGACCAGCGCACGCGCGACTCACTACGGCTTCGCCGCGCCGCATGATGCGCCGATTCCGTACCTGCAGCGGATCCGGGACTACTACCAGGCGCTGGGCTATGGCGCGCCGTACGAGTGGGCTCACTACGCCCGAGTGCCGTTCCATCCGTTGAACACACCGTTGTCCAAATGCCGAATCGCGCTCATCACGACCGCGGCGCCCTATCAGCCGGCTAAGGGCGATCAAGGTCCGGGAGCACCCTACAACGCGAAGGCAAAGTTCTTCACGGTTTACTCCGCGGATACGGCGCAGGACCACGACCTGTGCATCTCGCATATCGCGATCGACCGCAAGCACACCACGGCCGAGGATCCGGCCGCCTACTTCCCCTTGACCGCGCTGCGCCAGAGCGCGGCGTCAGGCCGCATCGGCTCGGTGGCTCCGCGCTTCCATGGGGCTCCAACCAATCGCAGTCATCGCGTCACGCTCGAAGTCGATTGCCCGGAGATCGTCGTCCGCTGCGTGGCTGACGGAGTCGATGCCGCGATCCTTGTTCCCAATTGCCCTGTCTGTCACCAGACCCTCAGCATCGCCGCGCGACTGCTGGAGGAAAGCGGTATCTCCACGGTCGTCATGGGCTGCGCCAATGACATCGTCGAATATGTGGGCGTCCCTCGCTTTCTGTTCTCCGATTTCCCGCTTGGTAACAGCGCGGGCCGGCCCAAGGATCGGGAGTCGCAGGTTTTCACCCTCGATCTGGCGCTGAGTGTTCTCGAATCCGCGCCCGCTCCGCGGACAACCGTGCAATCCCCGCTCGCATGGAATGCCAGCCCCGACTGGAAGCTCGATTACTGCAACATCGAGCGCCTCACGCCCGAGGAGATCGTGCGCAGGCGCGCCGAGTTCGACAAAGGAAAGGCACAGGCCAAGAGTGTGCGCGAGGAGGTCGGCCTTAGCCGCTCTGATGCGGAGGACGAGATTGCGTGAAGAACTGTTGATCGGCCGCGCCAGCAAGCCGGATCAAACGTCAGCGCTGTAGCGCCGCAATGTAAGAGTGCGCGAAAACCAGCCAAAAATGCCGACGCGCAGATGCAGCGATTCGTCGACTGCGCCAAGCTTCTCCTTGTAGCGGCGTGCGGCGGTATTGAAATATTCCGTGATGCTAAAAAACGAATCGCGCCCCATCGCACGGAGCGCGCCGTAGCATTTCAGCCGCAGGAAAGGCGCCAGATTCTGCCCGCGATAAGCGGGATCGGTGTAGGCGCCAAACAAATAGGCCTCGCGGTCCCCGAGGCGCCGATGAAAAGTCTCAGCGTCGAACTTTTCCAGGTCGCACCACATCATGGAAACGATGCGGCTTCCATCCTTCGCCACATAGCACAGGAGTCCACCTCGAAGCCGCTCTGCACACTTCGCGGCGTCGACTCCGGGTCGGACGCGTACGAGCTCCGGAATGTCGTCCGTGCCGACGAACCCGAAGGAGAACCGAGGGTCTATAGTCAGCCGTTCGATATTGGACGGAGCACCTTCTCGGACCACCCGGAAAAGGCGGATGCGGATACCGACCCGGGCGAGTCGCCACAGGAGGCCCGGCACGCCTCGCGACCAGTTGGAATTCCAACGCTTCGTCTCAGGCATCGACGTGGTTGCTTTCGGCATTGACGCATCGCGCGGGCTTGTAACACAGGGCAGCACAAGTATAGCGGCGCTGATGGCCGGGACTTCGACAGTCCGCTATTGTTGGGCGTCGGGCGGTTAGCTAGACGTCCGCAGCACTACGCGGGTGCGTGCCAGCCAGCGTCCGCCCATAACTCGCCGCTCACCGCCGAGTTGGCGAGCATGAAGCAGATCGCGTCGGCGATTTCCTCTGGGCGAATCAGCCGGTTCAATTGCGTGAACGGCAGAATGTTCTTGCCGATGTAGTCCTCGCCCAGCGCGCGCACCATCGGTGTGTCGGTGAACCCCGGGTGAATTACTCCACAGCGCACGCCGTGGAAGACCGCCTCTTTCATGATCGTCGCGGCCGCACCCTCGAGGCCGGCTTTGGCGCTGGCGTAAGAGATCTGGCCGCGGTTGCCCTGCGACGAAACGGAGCCGATGAAGACGATCGCTCCCTGCATCCCCTCTTCGGGTTGCCAGCGCTTGAGGCCGCTGGCAGCGCGATTTTCAGCGATGCGTCCGATCATCTCGAGCGCCCAGTAAACAGGCGCCACGAGGTTGACATCGATGACCCGCTTGAACTGGTCCGTCGGATAGATCCGCGCCTTGCCGGTTTCCCGGTCGACACGAACCGCAAGCTCGTCGCGCGTGATGCCGGCCGCCGGTACGCATATCGAGACGGTGTCTATCTGACTGCTGATGGAATCGAAAACTGAGGCACGAAACGCCTCGTCGGTCACATCGCCCCGGTAGGGGTAGGCGATCTGGCGGCGCGCACTGGTATTGATATCGGCCGCGACCCCGTCGATGACCTCACCCATGTCCACGAGCGCCATCGCCCGGATATTGCGGCGCGCCAAATCGATGGCGACTGCCCGGCCGATGCCGCTGGCAGCACCAGTGATAACCGCAACTTTCCCTTCAAATTCCATGGAAGCCCCCGCTCACGATTGCTGCACTGCAACATCATACCATTTTCAGGATCGCGGGCACACGCAGGCGAGAAAACCAGGCAACCGTGACGAGATCCTCATTTTTCGGTTCTCGCTTGACAACCTGCCACGGGCGTGGATAATCCGTAACCGTTACGTTACCTGATCACAACTATTCTAGACGGCAAAACAATATGTCGTCACATATGCGTAACCATGCGGTTGCCGATGTTCCGGACGAGCGCGACGTGTTCCAGGCGCTCGCGGACCCGACCCGGCGCGCAATCCTCGGGCTACTGCGGCAGGGCAGCCAGCCCGTGGGCAGCATTGCCCGCGATTTCCCGATCAGCCGCCCGGCGATCTCGAGGCACCTGCGCATCCTGCGCGAGGCCAAGCTGGTCAGCGAGATCAAGGTCGGACGCAACCGGCTGTACGAGCTCAATGCCGGGCCGCTCAAGAACGTCGACGACTGGCTCGCGCACTACCGTCACATGTGGCAGCACCAGCTCCGCAATCTCAAACGCTTCGTCGAGCAAAGAGGAAAGGCCCACTGACATGAACGACACCATGAGCACGAGCGACACCATCGTCGAGGAAATCGACATCGCCGCACCGCCGGAGCGCGTATTCCAGGCATGGATCGACCCGCAGCAGCGCCTCGCCTGGTGGGGCGACGATGCGGTGTACCGCAGCACAAAAATGGAAAGCGACCTGCGCGTGGGCGGCAAGTGGCGCACCGAGGGCAAGAGCGCCGACGGCAAGCCGTTCGCCGTGTGGGGCGAGTACACGCGCATCGAACCGCCCAAGGCGCTCGCCTTCACCTGGAATCACGACTGGGGCCCGGGCGGCCTGCCGGAGACGCATGTGTTGATCGAGCTGACCGCAACGTCCTCGGGAACGCACGTGGCGCTCACCCACTCCGGATTCACGAACGCGCCCGAACGCGACGCGCACCACCAGGGATGGCAACGCGTGTTCGG
>DASXQW010000061.1:0-2574 GCA_036506975.1 Casimicrobiaceae bacterium
ACGCCGTCCGGATCGGCGGTCTTCAGCCTATAGCCGGCGTGGGGCCCGGAGAAGTTCTGGAAATACCACCACGGCAGACCATTCTGGATCGTCACGACCATGGTGTCGTCGCCGAACAACGCGCGCATCTGCGGCGCCACCGCTGCGATGTCGTAGGCCTTCAGCGCCAGGAACACCAGATCCTGCAAACCCGCATCGACGCAATTTGCCACTGCGCGCAGATCTTTCGCGAACTCCTCGACGCCATCGTTACGGACGAGCTTGAGGCCGTTCTTGCCGATCGCCTCCAGATGCGCGCCCTTTTCGACGACGGTGACTGTCTGCCCGGACAATGCCAGCCGCACGGCGAGCATGCCACCGATCGCGCCCGCGCCGATGACCGCGATTCTCATCGTCTCCTCCTCACTCGAACCGATTGGTCAGCGCGCCGATGCCGTCGATGACGATGCTAACCGTGCTGCCCGGTTTCATCGAACCGACACCGGTAGAAGTCCCGCAAGCGATCACGTCTCCCGCTTCCAGCGTCATGTCCCGCGAGATGAGGCTCACGAGTCTTGCGGGCGCGAAAATGATATCCGCGACCGGATAGTTCTGGCGCTCCTGGGCGTTCAATATCGTCTTGACGACGAGCTTCGCCGGATCCACGCCGGTGGCGATCACCGGACCGAACACGCCAAAGCTGTCGAAGCTCTTGGCGCGCGTCCACTGCGCGAAACCCGGGTCCCGGGTGATGATCTCGATGGCGGTGACGTCGTTGATGCAGGTGTAGCCGAAGATGCAGCGCTCCGCATCGGCTTCCGCGACCGCGCTGCAGCGCTCGCCGATGACAATGCCGAGCTCGCCCTCGTACACGACCTTGCCGGCGTAGGACCGCGGGGCACGAATCGTCTCGCCGCCGGCCAGAAACGAATTGCCGGCCTTGAGGAAGTACAGCGGCTCGGCGGGAACCGCGTGATTGAGCTTGGCGACGAGCGCGTGATAATTGTCGACCAGCGCCACCATCTTGCTCGGCGACGTCGGAGTCAGCAGCTTGGCGGTGCTAAATGGAATCGATTCTCCGGTCGGCCGCGGATTCGCCAGCATGTTGCCCGCATGCAGCCGGATCGTGTCGCCATCGACCGTGCCGAAGCATTCGCGTCCTTCATGGGTAATGCGTGCCCATAGGGCCATGGTCCTCCCTTCGCCGGATCGCCGACGCAAGAGGTCGAGTTCGGTGCGGCAATCGTACTCTCAACCGGCGGACCGCCTCTGCGTGTCGACCGACACCTTCTGCACGATGAACACCAGCGCGAGCAACACCAGGCCGATCGCGTCGCTGATGTAGCCCGGCTTGATCAGCAGAACCGCCGCGATCATCAGGACGATGCGTTCCCACCAGCGCGCCTCGCGGAGCATATATCCCTGCAATCCGGCGGCGAGGCACATGACGCCGATGATCGCGGCCACCGTCGACGTGACGATCGTGAACCAGTCGCCGATCATCATGATCGAAGGCTCGTAGATGAACATGAACGGCACGATGTACGTCGGCGCGGCGATGCGCACCGCCTCCCAGCCGGTCTTCCAGAGGTCCGACCTGGCGAGCCCCGCCGCCGCGAACACGGCCAGCGCGACCGGCGGCGTGATCGCCGAGAGAATCGCAAAATAGAATGCGAACATATGCGCTGTCGGCGCGATCGCACCCATCTTGATCACCGCGGGCACGAGGAGCGAGACCATCACGATGTAGGAGGGGGTCGTCGGCATGCCCATGCCGAGAACGATGCCCGCGATCGCGGTCAGCAGCAGAGCGAGCACCAGCGAGTTCTGCGCCAGCACGATCACGAACTGAGTGAAGATGATGCCGAGCCCCGTGATCGTGACGCAGCCGATGACGATGCCCGCGCACGCGCACGCCATCGCGACTGAAAGCGTGTTGCGCGCGCCATCGATGAGCGCACCGACCACGTTCTGCCATCCGATGCCCGCGCGCGTCCTGGCGCGCAGCAGCGCCATCGGGATGCACGCGAGCGCACCCACCAGCGCGCACAGCGGCGCAGAATAACCGAGTATCAGCCCGAAGAGCACGACGAAGATCGGCACGAACAGGTGGCCGCGCTCGCCCATCACCGTGAAGAAGCGCGGCAGCTCCGCCTTGGGCACACCGGCCAGGCCGTAACGCTTCGCGTCGAAGTGCACGGCGAAGAAGAGCGCGACGTAGTACAGGGTTGCCGGGATCGCCGCCCACAGCGCGACCTGTGCGTACGGCACAGCGAGAAATTCCGCCATCACGAAAGCCGCGGCGCCCATGACCGGAGGCATGAGCTGGCCGCCAGTTGACGCCACTGCTTCGACGGCGGCGGCGAACGGCGGGCGGAAACCGGTGCGCTTCATCAGCGGGATGGTGATCGGCCCGTCGACCATCACGTTGGCGACCGCGCTGCCGGAAACGGTGCCGAACAGCGCCGAGGACACGATCGCGACCTTGCCCGGCCCGCCCGCCGTGTGACCGGTGAGCGACATCGAGAAGTCCATGAAGAGCTGCCCGGTGCCGCTGCGCTCCATGAACGCGCCGAACAGCACGAACAGCATGAC
>DASXQW010000062.1:0-3744 GCA_036506975.1 Casimicrobiaceae bacterium
AAATCAGTCTCGTATTGCAGCGGGACAAGAATTCGGAGGTGATCATGCAAACGACGTTGAAGACACTGCTGGGCGTGGCCGGGATCGTGTTCGCCACACAAGCCGCAGCACAAGTCACTTTTTATGAAGGCGAGGGATTCCGTGGTCGCACTTTTGCTACGGACAAAACGATCTGGGACTTTGAGCGATTCGGATTTAACGATCGCGCTTCGTCGGCGGTCGTTGACGGCGGGAGTTGGCAAGTGTGCGAGGACGCGCAATTCGCGGGGCGCTGCGTGATTCTGCGCCCGGGAAGTTATGACTCGCTTGCGGGGATGGGCATGAACAGACGCATCTCCTCGGTGCGGCCAATCGACAGCAATGCGCGCTACGAGAGCGCAGCGCCTGCACCCATTGCCGCGCCGGCGTACCAATATCAACAACGTCCCAACGAACAGATCTACGAAGTGCCCGTCACTTCCGTGCGCGCGGTCGTTGGTCCGCCTGAGCAGCGTTGCTGGGTGGAGCGGCAACAGGTCGTTGAGGATCGCGGGGGCGTCAATGTTCCGGGCGCGATTGTCGGCGGGATCATCGGCGGCGTTCTCGGTCACCAGATCGGCGGCGGACGCGGCAGGGACGTCGCAACCGCCGGTGGCGCGGTCGCCGGAGCTGCGGTCGGAGCGAACGTAGGTCGCGGCGGGCAGGCGGTATACGACCGGGACGTTCAGCGGTGCGAGAATGTTTCGAGCAATTCTCGACCGGAATACTGGGACGTCACGTACAACTTCCGCGGCATCGAGCATCGCGCGCAATTCAGCGCGCCCCCGGGGCCGACCATCACTGTCAACGAGAACGGTGAACCGCGCGGGTAAGTCATACTGCCCCGGTTTAGAGCAAAGCGGCCTTAGCGGCCGCTTTTTTTTGCGCGCCGCAGTCCCCATCTTCGAGTCGCAGTATCGCTCGCTGAGGTAACATCGCACCATCATGTGGTTAACCGCTGGGATATTTCCGCGCATGGCTCTATGGCTATTTGTGTTTGTGGGACTGCTCACCGCCGGGCCTTTGTGGACCATGGCCTCCGGCCACGCGCCGCTACACGGCGATTGGCGCACCGCGAGCCATCGCTCGGTCGGTCTGGCACCCGATCCCACGACGTATCGCGATGCAGTCGTGCAGGTGTATGCCAGCCGTGCTTTCGGCTGGCGTGGCGCATTCGCTGTTCACACTTGGCTCGCCGCCAAGCTCAAGGACGCCGACCGTTACACGCGGTATGAGGTGATCGGCTGGTATGGCGGGGCGGGTCAGTCGGTGGTTTCGGTCTCGAATACGCGCGCCGCGGATGCCGAGTGGTACGGCGCTGCGCCGAGACTGATCGATGACCTTCGCGGAGCCGACGCCGAAGCAGTCATCGCTAAGTTGCCACAGGCTGTCGCATCCTATCCGCACGAGCGCACATACCACGTGTGGCCGGGCCCGAACAGCAACACCTTCGTCGCCCATCTCGGCCGCGAGATTCCCGAGCTGCAACTGAACTTGCCTTCGACAGCGGTCGGCAAAGACTATCTGCCGATCGGCGAGATCTTCGCCCGCACGCCGAGCGGGACGGGCTACCAATTGTCCTTGTCCGGTCTGCTGGGCGCGAGCGTAGGCGGTTATGAAGGGATCGAGCTGAACATGTTCGGAATGGTTTTCGGACTCGATCTACGCCATCCGGCGCTCAAGCTGCCGGGGATTGGGCGCGTGCCGAGCGATCCATAGGAGAGATGGACGGACGCCCGCCACGGGCTTGCGGCGACTGGATAGCCCGGTTACCCCGGATTTGATCCGGGGGAAACTCGGGATTCCAAACGGCTACCGGGCGTCGGCCGCGGTCCTACGAATGAGCGGCACGAAGTGCCCTGTGACGCGCCCGAACTGCTCGTGCCGGCACCGCTTCCTTAGGCAGATCTTTTGCCACAGCCATGACTGCCATGACCAGTATTCCTGCATACGAGCCGACGAGAAACGCCAGTAAAAGCCACCAAACCGAAACCATAGGGCCTCCGTTAACATGGGTCCCGAGCTTGGATAAGCAAAAGACATGCCGTACGTTTATTCTTGTCTAGCACATCGGCGTCCGATCATTGCCACAAGCGAGAGAATCACGGGGCTTTCGGAAGAGGCAGCGAAGCCTGGCCGAACACATAGCGCCAGGCGCCGAACGTGCGCAAGTACGTATCGCTGAATCAGAGCTCGTAGTCGAAGGCCTTGCCGTCCTGCGCGCTCTTCCCGCTGACCCAAAGCAGCGCAGTGACGACGGCGGTATCGCCCCAGACGCGCACGGTCTGCTCGATTTCCTCCTGATGCTCGTAGGTCGCGTCCTTGTCGCGTGCGCTCTTGAGCAGATCCGTCTTGTTGTAGACCTTGCCCCGGCCCGTGACCAGGATGAAATCGTCGGTCAGGATGCGGTCCATCGCTGCCGCATCGTTCTTCTTCACGGCGGCCTGATATTCGGTATCGAGGGCGGCGACAGCCTTCGCGTCGTGCTGGGGCGAAGCCTGCGAATGCGTTGGTGTAATCATCATCAGCGCTCCGGCTGCAAAGACGGTTATCGACAAGATATGCGCGCCCAGGACGCGAATCATTGTTGCCTCCTGCGTGGTTGGCTTGCTCTCGCGTTGAAAGAACCCCAATCGCGCTATTTCGGGTCGGTGTTCATTGGATCGAACGCATGAGCTCACCCGGGTCGAACACGATCCCGTCCTTGATCACGCGATGAATATGGCTCAGGTTTCCCGGATCGCGCAGGGGATCGTCGTCGAGTATCACGAGGTCGGCGAGCCGGCCGGGCGCGATCATCCCGATATCCTTCTCGCGGCGCGCTGCTTTCGCACCGTTGAAGGTCGCCGAGCGTAGAACTTCGAGGGGGGTCAATCCGGCTTCCTGCATGAGCGCCATTTCGCGGAACACCGACGGACCGTGCAAAGTGCCGATGTTGCCCGCATCGGTTCCCATCGCAACCGGAATCCCCGCGTCCCACACCACGCGAAGGTTGCGCATCGCGGCTTGCGGAACCCTTACCGGCTGTGGATCGGCCATCGCGCTCGCCACGCGGGGCGGAATGACTTCGCGCGGCATGCGATTCAAATCGCCCATCACCGCGAGGATCTGCGGATCGGCGAGCCGCAACTCGGTGGCCGTCGGCTTCCACCTGTTCGAGAGCGCGTACTGGTAGCCCTCGTGGACGAACAGCGTCGGGCAGTACACGATGCGACGCGCTTTGGCGAGCTGCAGGAATTCCTCGTCGACTGGCGCGTCGTCGACGGAGTGAACCAGGTAATCGGCGCCCGCCCGCAGCGCCGCTTTCGCGGTGGCGAGCTGCGTTGCGTGCACTGCGAGCGGCACGCCGGCGGCGTGCGCTTCATCCGCCGTCGCCTTCACGATGCTTTCCTGCGTCGTTAGATCGCCGCCGAATCGGTAGATGAACCAGACCTTGATGTAGTCGGGCTTGCGCGCGAGCTCGCGCCTGACCAGCGCTCTCGCCTCGTCGGCGGACGCGATCTTGATGATGGGCGGGTCGCCGAGATCGAGTGGCGGATCATCGACGGTCGAGATCAACGGACCCGCGACGACAACGCGCGGCGCCGCCTTGGTTCGTTCGGCGCTGTCACGCATGTCGAAGTTCCAGAACGGACCGCCAATGTCGACCACGGTCGTGACGCCGCTCGCGAGCCAAACCTTGAACGTCGCCGGCAACCGTGCCTTGTTGCGCTCGACTTCCTTGGC
>DASXQW010000063.1:0-2335 GCA_036506975.1 Casimicrobiaceae bacterium
CTTGCCGCCGCGATAGCCGCGCTCCTGGTGGAGCCGGCGCACGAGCTCGCCGCTCGGCAGCGTGCGGTCTTCCTCCAACCAGCGACCAATCGTGTCGGTCCACGCCGCAGCGAGGGAGGGACGGCCCACGCGCCGGGCGCACCAACGCCGCGGTGTCGCTGTCGCTCACCGCGCCTTCGCCTTCGATCCGGCGCACGCTGCGCACCGAGACGCCCGTCTTCGCGGCGATCGCCGTCTGGACCATTCCGACTGCGCGCAGGATCTGGATCTCATGCCGGGTCATGGCTCCGATCACTCCTCCCTCTTCCCGGGGAAGCGCTCAACTGCCGCTTCGCCCGGGTCGAGCGTGACCTCAGCGCCTGTTTGGACCGGCCAGAATTTCCGGAAAGGACCCGGTCAGAATTTCCGGAACCCGCAGCGACGAAGGCAAGCGCGGCGACAGATTCGCGTCGAGCTAGAAATAGATAGAAATGAGATCTGTGAACCTAGCATCCGTCGCCCTACCTAGCCCGGACTATTCGTGAACGCACTTACCAGAGACCGAAACGGCTCCAGCGAGCGCTGGATTGAACGTTCAGCGGTCGAAACGATGGCGTGGGGCGGCATTCCTGCATTCGCACCACCGGTGACCGGCCAAGATGCTTGACCAGGAGCGCGGGACACCAGTGCGAGAGAGATACGACGGCCCGGGGCCAGCCATGCCGTCGGCGGACGCCGGCTCACGTGGCTCCGAGCGCATGGGCAAGCTGGCGCCACGTATCGCGCCACGCGAACGCTTGCGGCAAGTGCAGTACGATGCGCCGGACCGACCGTTCGACCCAGACCGCGACCTTCACCAGCCGCTCGCGCAGCGTCCACACCTGAGCCGCGCCAAGACCCGTGACGCGCGCGAAGGTCTGCAGGGCCTGGAACAGTACGTACGCTGCGACGGAGAACAACAGCCGCAGCTGGTTGGCGGCGAAGCGCGAGCAACTGGTCCGGTCCATCGCCACACCCTGCTGCAATTCCTTCAGCCGGTTCTCCATGTCGCCGCGTGCGCAGTACAGGCGCGTGTAGACCGTGGCCGGCCGATGCGGCAGGTTCGTGACCAGAAAGCGCGGGTTGTCCTTGCGCGACCGGCCGGGATAGCACAGGACCTCGGCCTTCATGATGATGCGCCGCTTGCGGTCCCAGCGGCGCGCCGCGTAGCGCGTCTCGCCGTACAGCGTCGCCGTCTCGCCGGTGGTGCGCGCCTGCATGCGCGCCCGCCCAAGCAGGCGCCGCACCCGCTTGTCCAGGCGCCGGTTGCCGGCCAGTCCCAGGACGTAGTCGACTTCGGCCGCCTCGAGAAAGGCGAGGAGCTTGGCGTCGGCGAAGCCGGCGTCGGCGCGCACGCGCAGCCGGGCCCGCGGGAAGAGCGTGCGCAGCTTGCTGAAGAGCCGGCGCAGCAGGCCGCGGACACCCCGCGTCGCCGCGCCGGTGCCCGGCCGCAGCAGCGCGGCGATGACGTGCTGGATGGGCTCGGCGTTGAACGTCACCGTGGCGATGAGCGGCAGATAGCACCACGTGTCGTAGTAGCCGTTGAAGAGGGCGAACTCCTGCTGTCCGTGGGTTGGGTCGTCGGTCGCATCGAGATCGACGGTGATGAGCCGGACGGCGTCGCCCAGGCGCTCGCGGTGGTGGGTCAGCACCGTGTCGGCCAACATGGTTCCGAGCCGATAGAGGTCGGCGCGGCCCACGGCGTTCTCGAACCGCGACAGCGTGGGCTGCGACCCCAAGGCCGCCCCGTCGAGCGGATCGCGGTCGAGCAACAGTTTGTGGATCGGGTCGTCGACCAGCCGCGCGGCGTCGTTGCAGTCGGCGTACCCACAGGCCAGCCCGAAGACGCGCTGGCGCAGCAGATCGCGGAGCGAGTGTGCGACCTTGCCGGGTTGCCGATCGTCGCGGAGCACGCTGGCCAATCGCCACGTCAGGCCGAGCCGGTCGTCGATGACCTTCAGCAGAATGGCGCCGCCGTCGGCGCTGGCGTGCGGCTGGTCGAACGTGGCGAGGATCGGCTTGGAAATCCCGTGGACCCGGACGGCGCTGTGCGCTATACAGGCTGTGGCCATCGAGCCTCCTCGGTTTTGTGCGATGAGTCGTCTTGTCAACGCTCTTTTCGCACACTTCAGAGGCTCGATGGCTCTCTTCTTTCATCTTTCACGCATAATCCGGGCTAGCCACAGAATCAACGCGCGGATCGACCGAGGCAGCGATCGCAGATCCAGCCATCGGTCGACGTCACCGATCCAGGCGCGATAGACCATCTGCAATCCTACGAGGACGATGACGATTGCGGCGGCCGTCAGCGCGCATC
>DASXQW010000064.1:0-5042 GCA_036506975.1 Casimicrobiaceae bacterium
AGCAGCGGAACGCCCGACTGCCGCGCGCCGAGAAACTCGCCGGGACCGCGGATCACCAGGTCCTGGCGCGCGATCTCGAAGCCGTCGTTATTCTCGTAGATCACCTTGAGCCGCGCCTTCGCCGCCTCCGACATCGGCTCCTCGAAGAGCAGCACGCACACGCTCTCCGCGGCGCCGCGGCCGACGCGGCCGCGGAGCTGATGCAGCTGCGCGAGCCCGAAGCGCTCGGCATGCTCGATCACCATCATCGACGCGTTAGGCACGTCGACGCCCACCTCGATCACCGTGGTCGCCACCAGGACGTCGATCTCGCCGCGCACGAAGCCGTCCATCACCGCGGCCTTGTCGTCGGGTTTCATGCGCCCGTGCAGCAGGCCGACCTTGAGCTCGGAGAGCGTCGCGGTGAGCTCCGCGTGCAGCGCAACCGCGGTCTGCAGCTCGAGCTTTTCCGATTCTTCGATCAGAGGGCAGACCCAGTAGACCTGCAGGCCCGCGCTGCAAGTCTTGCGCACGCGCTCGACGACCTCGCCGCGGCGGCGCTGACTGACGAGTCGAGTTGCGACTGGCGTGCGGCCTGGCGGCATCTCGTCGATGACCGAAACGTCGAGATCGGCGTAGAAGCTCATCGCCAGCGTACGCGGGATCGGCGTAGCGCTCATCATCAACTGATGCGCATCGCCGATGCCCTTCTGCCGCAACGCGAGCCGCTGCGCGACGCCGAACCGATGCTGTTCGTCGACGATGGCGAGCCCGAGCCTTGGCAGCGTCACCTCGTCCTGGAACAGCGCGTGAGTACCGATCGCGAATTGCGCTTCGCCGCTTTCGATCGCCGCCTTGGCCTGCTTCTTCGTTTTCGCCGGGAGGCCTCCCGACAGCCAGGCGATCTTCAGCGGCAGGCCGTCGAGCCACGCCGCGAGCTTGCGATAGTGCTGCTCGGCGAGGATTTCGGTCGGCGCCATGAATGCGACCTGGTAGCCCGATTCGATGGCCTGCAGCGCCGCCAGCGCCGCGACCACCGTCTTGCCGCTGCCGACGTCGCCTTGCAGGAGCCGCTGCATCGGCTCGCCCTTGGCGAGATCGCGCCGGATCTCCGCGCTAACGCGTTGCTGCGCCCGGGTCAGGCTGAACGGCAGCCGCGCGTACAGCGCGCGAGTGAGCGTCGAGTCACCCGGCAAACGCGGTGCCCGACGCCGCGCCCGCGCACGGCGGTGGATCTTGAGCGAAAGCTGTTGCGCGATAAGCTCGTCGAACTTGAGCCGCGTCCACGCCTGATGCGTGCGCTCGTCGAGCGCCGATTGCGAAGCGTCCGTAGGAGGCTCGTGCAAGTACCGCACGGCTTCACCAAATTCCCACAGCCGCCGCGGCTCGCGCGTCCAGGGCGGCAGCGTTTCGGCAAGATACGCGGGATCGCGCACCAGCGCTCGATGGACGAGTTTGCGCAACGTGTCCTGCGACAGGCCCGCGGTCGTCGGATACACCGGCGTCAGTCGGTCCGGCAGCGGCGTACCAGGTGCAATGACCTGAAAGCTCGGATGCACGATCTCCAGCCCGAAGTGTCCCTCGCGGACGTCGCCGAACGCACGCACGCGCTTGCCCGGCGCGAGCGCCTTTTGCTGGCTGGGATAAAAATGGAAGAAGCGCAGCACCAGCTGCGCCTCCTCTTCCTCGAGCAGACAGACCAGCTGCCGCCGCGGCCGGTACTGGATCTCGGTGTTGACTATGGTTCCTTCGACCTGCCACGCCTGCCCGGCTTTGAGCGCCGCGAGCGGACAGAGGTGCGTGTGATCCTCGTAGCGCAGCGGAAGGTGCAGCACCAGATCCTGTTCGCGGGCGATGCCCAGCCGCGCGAGCTTGTCTGCGAGCGTATTACCGGCCTTGGGTTCAGCCGCGGGTTTCTTCCCTCTCGCCATGTGAGACAAGGCCGTGCGTCAACGCGTTGACTGCGTTCTGCCCCGGGCATCGCGCTTCGCGCTCAACCCGGGCTACCGCAGTACGAGCACGCCCTCGACCTCGACCCGAGCGCCCTTCGGCAGCGCGGCGACCTGATAGGTCGCGCGCGCCGGATAAGGTTGCGTAAAAAAACTCGCCATGATCTCGTTCACCTGCGCGAAGTCCGCCATGTCGATGAGCAGCAGCGTGACTTTCGCCATGTCGTCCAGCGTCGCGCCCGCCGCCTCTGCCACGGCCTTGAGGTTGGCGAATACCTGGCGCGTCTGCGCCTCGGTTCCGTCGCGCAAATTGCCGGTGGCAGGGTCGAGCCCGATTTGCCCGGATAGATAGACTGTGTCGCCGGCGCGGATCGCCTGCGAATACGGTCCAATCGCCGCGGGCGCGGCGGCGCTATGGATCGCTTGTCTGCTCATGAGCTACCTCCTCGCACCGTTCGCAATCGTGGAAAGTCGCGCGTCGGTAGCAGGCGCCGATTCGCGGACGCTCGACCCCCGCGTCGCTAACCGGCGCCAATGTAGCACGGCGAGCAGGCGGTTCTCGCCGTCAGTGCTCGACCTCGTGGCCCGCCTCGATCCAGGCATCGATGCCCCCGAGCAGCGGCCGAATGCGCTTGAAGCCGACCTTCCTGAGTTTTTGCGCGACCTTGACTGCGGTGGCCTCGTTAGGACAAGCGCAGTAGACGATCACTTCGCCTTCGACGGGCACGCCCTTGAAGCCTTCGTCGATTTTTTTCATATCGATCGCGCGAGCGCCGGGAATGCGGCCGGTAGCAGCCTGGGTCAAGGCAGAACGCACGTCGACGAGCGCCTGCACCTTCTTTTCGTCCAGCAGATTGCGCAGCTCGTCGACCGTGACGCGATCCATCCGCAGCTGCTTGATGAACACGTAGCGCCGATACCATTTGGCGAGGACCCACAGCGCGAAACCGGCGATGACCAGCATCACACCGTATTTGCCGAGCGAGGAGAGCTTTGCCATGACCTCGGCAATCGCGTCGCGGAACAGGTAGCCGAGGCCGACGCCGACGCCGACCCAGAGCGCCGCGCCCACGGCATCGAAGGCAACGAACTTCAAGTAGTTCAGGCGAATCGCACCGGCCAGCGCGGTCGCCACCGACGCGAAACCCGGGACGAATTTGGCGAAGAGCATCGACGACGGACCGAAGCGTTGGAAGATAGATTCGGTTTGGCGAACGCAGGTATCCTGCGATAACGATACGCGACACAAGGTGCTGAGGATGCGCATGCCGAAGCTGCGCCCCGCGGAGTACCAGCCGGTGTCCGCGATGAGCGCTCCCACCACGCCGACGCCGACTAGCTGATAGACCGGTGTTCCTCCAGCCGCGGCCAGCGCGCCGGCCACCATCAACGTCGGATAGGCAGGCAGCGGCAACCCGGCCTGCAACGCGAGCACGTTCAGGAACACGAAGCCCAAGCCATACTGCTGAATAAGCGCGATCAGATGATCCACGAATACCCCTCGTGTCGACCCGACACCAGATTATTGGTTATGGGGGCGGTTGGCGCCGCTTGCAACCTCGACACCGATAAACATCGGGCCATGAGCTTGGTTGCGACAAAAGACGAGAGTTTACGCCGCAGCGCCGGGTGGCTATAATTTTGCCGCTCTGGGGACGTAGCTCAGCTGGGAGAGCGCGGCGTTCGCAATGCCGAGGTCGAGGGTTCGATCCCCTTCGTCTCCACCACCATTCAATGCCCTACGCCGACGCTCTTTGTCGGCTTCGTCGTTGGGCCTTAGCCGGCATGTTCCGCCGCGATGTCACCTTCCCGTCATCTCTACGGCGCGACAATGCGCCGTTGCCCTTTCCGGAGCGCGCCGTGACGGTGCATAGCGAAGGCGATTCGTGGATCATGGAACAACTCGGCGAGAAGCAGGACTTCGAAGCCGAGCTCAGTCGCCTCGGCATCCGCCATGAAGATTTCACCATCCGCGTTCGTCACGCGCGTCCGACCTCGACCGGCTCTTGGGCTTATCACTACGCGGTCCGCATTACCAACTGCCAGACCGCGAAATCCAACTTCTACTGGGGTGGAGCGGACGAGAACTGAGTCGGGCAGTTCGCGCGAGACCTGGCCGACGGGTTTTTTGGCCATGCGCCCGTCCGCGACAGCACTCCGCGCATCCCGCGGCCCGTCGTGAATCGATAAGCCATTGCCATGGCAGCGGGTCCATAAAGCGACCCCGCCGCCGCGAAGTCCGATCGTCGTCTCACCGTCCGAGCAGGCTTCCGTCACTGCTGTGACCTCGGGTCCATGCTCGCTCGCGCCGCTCCAACTCGAAGCGATCAGCCGAACCGGCGAAATAGCGTTCGTGTTCGCCACGTAGCCGGCTCCTGTACGTTGCTTGCAACGCTTGCCACGCTGAGCGGATATGGGCACCCAACGTGATGATCCGCTTCGAAGCTGCTATGTCTATTAGGGACATCGTCTTCCTCGACCATTCGATGTGATCGGCCGGTAGGCTACGCCGGCTTCCTCGCAGCCGCTTTCGCTCGTGCTTGCTGCGCCCGCGTCGACCGTTCCTCGCGCTCCAGCTTGACGCGCTCCACCTTGCGGCTGGCGACAACGATTACCGACGGCAAGCGGTAGACCGGTGCTCCATTGACGTATTCGCCTGTAAAGCTTCCAATCAGCTGTGCTGTGGCGGGCGCCGTGCCCGTCGGCCGCGAATCCGCTGCCTCCGCAGCCGCGCCCAGCGTCACGGCCGCAATCAGGGTAACCACCAAGAGAGGCGTCGACAGCTGAAAGGCGATCCGCCGGCGATGATCGGCATCCTTCCGCGCAGCGGCATGCGCGATCAGCCGGTCGTGTGCACCGATGTCTCTAAGCATGTGCGCGTTCATGTCCGCGATGGCATCGACAGCGCGCGCGTCACGGCGGCGCGCCGTGTAGTTGCCCCAAAGCGCGCCCGCGGCATGCACTGCTTTACCGACTCCGGAAACGATGCGCTCGGTGAGCGAAAGCAGGACGGATGGCTGCAAGGGTCGGGAGTTCATGATGGGTTCCAAGTAGGTTGCCGACGCTGGTAAGAATAAGAACCCAGCTACGCTAATGGAAGCGATTTGTTCTTCC
>DASXQW010000065.1:0-14413 GCA_036506975.1 Casimicrobiaceae bacterium
TCGGTCGTATCGAGCTGGGCGAGCCACGCATCGCTGTCGAAGTGCACGCTCTTGAGCCCGCGCTCCATTGCCCGCAGGAAGCGGATCCGGCGCGCGACTTCGGACTCCTGCACGCCGCCGGCCGCAAGGGCCTGTTTGGGCGCAGGCGTCATCGCGCGCGCCTGCGCGTCCGCCACGTTCCCGCTCGCGTCGTCGGCGCGGAAAAGCCGGTCGAGGAAGGCTTTCCGCGCGAGCAGAGTGCTGGTGTTGATCCAGGCCTCGCCGCCGGGCCAGCCTTTCACGTTGGGCGGCGAGAACAGGTTCTGTCCCATCGCCGCTGCGGCGACGGCGAAGGGTACGGGCTCGCCGGGCTTCAGATCGAACTGCTTGAGCGTACCGACGACCAGATCGACGGGCGATTTGACGAGCGCGCCGCGATTTTCTTTCGCATAGAACGCATCCGAGGTGAGCAGAGCGTAGAGCGTAAGCTTGATGTCGTAGCGCGAATCGCGGAAGCGTGACGCGATCTTCTTCAGCTCGGCCTCATCGGGATCGGGCGAAATGAATTCGCGCCAGAGCTTGCGCGTGATGAACTCCGCCGTCTGCGCTTTCGCGAGCAGGATGTCGAGCACGTCGTCGCCGTCGAGGTTGCCGCTGCGGCCGAGCACCGTCTTGCTGCCGTAGTCGTGGACGGATCGGCGGAACACGAAGCGGCCGCTGTCGCGATCGAGGCTCCAGCCGGTAAACGCACGCGCCGCCTCCTTGATGTCCTGCTCGCCGTAATTGCCTTCGCCGAGCGTGAACAGCTCCATCAATTCGCGCGCGAAGTTCTCGTTCGGTGCGCCCTTGCGGTTCTGCGCGCTGTCGAGGTAGATCACCATCGCCGGATCGCGGGCAACGGCATGCAGAAGATCGCCGAAGTGGCCGAGCGCGTGCGCGCGCAGCGTCACGTTCTGGCGGTACATGAGCTGCGCGAGCTTGACCTTTTGCTGGCTTGACACCAAGTGGTTGTGCCAGAACAGCGTCATGCGCTCGGTCAGCGGTGAAGGCGTGACGAGCATCTCCTCGAGCCACCAGCCGCGCAGCTCCAGCCCGTCACGAATCTGCTCCTGCTGGAACTGCTTCTTCTCCATGTCGGAGGCGTTCTCGCCGCGGCGCGGATAGCGCAACGGCCCGGCATCGTTCGTCCATGCCGGCGGCGCGGTGACGGCGGTCGTGCGCGTGGCGGCCAGGAGTGTGCGCGCAGCTTCTTCACGTGTCATGCCGACCATGCGCCGGATCTCCGCGTCGGTCGCGCCGAAGCCGGTGCGATTGAGCAGATGGCGGGCCTCGTCGTAATTGAGTGGCGCGGACGCAACTGCCGGGAACGCGATGAACGCGGTGGATAATAGTGCGATGACGCAGAGGCTTCTCATCGGGTTCGAGCGGTGACGACTTCGTCGTTCATTGGCGGCACAACGCCCCAGTCTAGCCGGCTGTTGACCGGCGAGCGGTATCGAGTTGTTACGAGCTGTTACGGGTTACGGCCTTCGCCCTCGCGTTGTAGGTGCGAATTTATCCGCACGTGGCGCCTCAATTTGCGCTCGCAGGCCGAATGAATTCGGCCCTACAGCGTGATCGTCCCGCGACCGAGCTCGATGACGCGCCCGGAGACGAAAATGCCTCCTTCGGCGTCGACCGTGAGCCTGAGCCGGCAGCGGCGCCCGACCGCCTCGCCCTGGGCGATAGTGAGCGTCCGCGGACGCGGCGCGCCGGTTGCGACCAGCCAGCCGCCGAGGTTGGCGCAAGCCGAGCCGGTTCCCGGATCCTCGACGATCGCGCCGTGCTTGGGAAAGAAAAATCGCGCCAACACGCCGTCGGGCGCGACTTCTGCCCAAATGTAGGCCATCGCACGCGAGCCGCCGGCCAGGGCGACGCTGCCATGCTTGACGAGCAGATCCGCGTTCGGCTGGCAGCGGCGCACTGCCGCGACGCTCGCCAGAGGAACCAAGAGCTGTTCGCTGCCGGTGTCGACGAAGAGTGGTTCGCTGCCGATGTCGGAGGCAACGAGGCCGAGCATCGCGGCGAGCTCGTCGCGCGATGCGGTCACCGCGCGCGTCCGCGGCGCATTGGCTTGCAGCGTCCATTCGTCGCTGCTGGCGCGTACGGGAATGACACCGGCGCGCATCTCCAGCGTCACCGCGTCGCCGCCCTTGAGCGCACGCACGACGTGGGCGGTGCCGAGCGTCGGGTGGCCGGCGAAGGGCATTTCGAACATCGGCGTGAAAATCCGCACGCGCGCGGTCGCGCGGGTCGAGGGCAGGATGAACGTCGTCTCCGAGAGATTGAACTGCAACGCCAGCGCTTGCATGGTGGCGTCGTCGAGGCCGCTTCCATCCTCGAACACCGCGAGCGGGTTGCCGGCGAGGCGCTCCTCGGCGAAGACGTTGATGATGCGAAATGCGTAGCTTGTCACATTCACGATGCGATGGCCTCGGCGTCGATCATCGCGCGCACCTCGCCGGCGAGCGACGCAAACGCACCTGCGGTCACCTCGCGCGCTTCGATCACCAGCGATTCTCGCGAAGACGGGAAATTGCGCGCCAGCGAGCGCGCGTACATGGGATCGTAATGCGTCTCGAGGAGCTCCGCGACCAGCCGGTCCCAATCGGCGGCGGCTGCCATCGCTTCCCAGCGCGCGATCGCCGCCTTGCCGTGCAGCTCGACGAGCGGCTCGAGGCACGCGCCGAGCGATGCGGGAGCGCAGAGAAAATGCGCGTATTCCTCCTTGAGCAGCGCGACTCGCTGCTCGAGCCGAGTCACGAGCGTAATGGCGCGGCCGACGCGCATCTGTGCGAGCAGCGCGTCGGGCATCTGTACGCTGCCGATGCGCCTGCTTTCCGATTCGACGAACACCGGTTGTGACCCATCGAGCCGTCCCAGTGCATCGAACAACTGGCTTTCGAACCATTTCTGCGACGGCTGCGGATCGCCGGGCAGGTCGCCCAGGAGCGAGCCGCGATGCCGCGCGATGCCTTCGAGGTCGAGCGTCTGCGCGCCGGAGCGCGCCAGCGCGGCGAGCAGCCGGCTCTTGCCCGAGCCCGTCAGGCCGCAGATGACGACGAAGCGGAGCCGCAGCGGCAACCGCGCGAGCTCGGCGACAACGTGGCGCCGGTATGCGCGATATCCGCCCTCGAGCTGCACGGCGCGCCAGCCGATTTCGTTGAGAACCTGGGTCAATGCACGGCTGCGCTGCCCGCCGCGCCAGCAATAGACGAGGGGCCGCCACTCGCGCGCTCGCTCCGCAAAGGCGGTTTCCAGCATCGCCGCGATGTTGCGCGCGACCAGCGCCGCGCCACGCTTGCGCGCATCGAAAGGTGACGCCATATAGAGCGTGCCGATCCGCGCCCGCTCGGTATCGTCGAGCACCGGATGATTCGTCGCCGCGGGGACATGATCCGCGGCGAACTCGGCGGGGCTGCGCACGTCGATGCGGTCGAGATACGCGGCAAGCGCAGCGACGCCGACGCGGCGCACGCCCGGATGCGGCGCGTTCATTTTGCCTTCCCGGGCGTGTCGAGCAGAGGCCGCAACTCGCGCCAGACGTTGTCGAGCAGCTTGGGCTGCGCCGCGGCGGTCGGATGGACGCGATCGGGCTGGAACATGGCATTGTTTTCGCCGAAGCCGTCGAACAGGAACGGCACGAGCGCGATCTTGCGCGCCTTGGCGACATTGGCAAACGTCGCGTTAAAACGCTGCACGTACGCGGGGCCGTAATTGGGCGGCAGCCGCATGCCGACGAGCAGCACCTGTGATCCCGCTTTCTGCGCCATCGCCACCATCGCATCGAGATTGCCCTGCAGTGCCTCGAGGCTGCCGCCGCGCAATCCGTCGTTGCCACCGAGCTCGATGATGCTGACGACGGGACGGTGCTGCGCAAGGAGCGCGGCAAGCCGCGCCCGACCTCCGGCGGACGTGTCGCCGCTGCTGCTGGCGTTGACGACGCGGTGTGGATAGTGCCCGGCCTCGAGCCGCAGCTGCAAAAGCGTCGTCCAGCCTGCGCCCGGTCGCAACCCGTAACCCGCCGAGATGCTGTCGCCGACGATGAGGATCACCGGCGCCGCAGCTTGCGCCACAGCGATGGAGCAGACGAGCGCTGCCGCAAGCGCCATCAAAGAGCGCAGGACGGATCGGAACAAAGATGACGAATTCATGTCCACACGTTATTGTAGAGGCGCGTTTCGCGGCGCGCAAAGAACCGTCGCGGAGTACAATGCGCCGCCACCGGTTTGAATCCGCGCCGCTTCCTGAATCCGCTCCGCTTCTCGGCAGTGCTACCTACGCGCGGAGCTTGCGTTGACCACGCGGCGGCCCCAACTGCAATCGAGCCACCCGCCGACGCTGTTCCTTCATCATGACCGAGCCTGTCATTCGTGCACAAAACCTCTCCAAGACCGTCCAGAGTGGAGATGCACCGCTGACGATCCTCGACGGCGTGAGCTTCGAGGTCGGCGCGGGCGCCACCGTCGCCGTCGTGGGCGCTTCAGGATCGGGCAAGACCACGCTGCTCGGACTGCTGGCAGGCCTCGACCGGCCGAGTGCCGGCGAAGTATGGCTTGGCGACACTGCATTGAATGGCTTGTCGGAGGACGCGCGCGCCGCGCTGCGACGGCGCTGGCTGGGCTTCGTGTTTCAGTCGTTCCAGCTTCTGCCCGCGCTGACCGCGCTGGAGAACGTCATGCTGCCGCTGGAGCTCGCCGGTGCTGGAGATGCCAGTGGACGCGCGCGCGAGTGGCTTGCGCGGGTCGGGCTTTCCGCGCGGCTGTCGCACTATCCGAAGCAGCTTTCGGGCGGCGAGCAGCAGCGCGTCGCGATCGCGCGCGCGTTCTGCGGCGAGCCGCAGGTGCTGATGGCCGACGAGCCGACGGGTAATCTCGACGGCGCAACCGGCGCCGAGGTCGCCGACGTGATGTTTCGCTTGAATCGCGAGCGCGGCACGACACTGCTGCTCGTCACCCACGATGTAGAGCTCGCTTCGCGATGCGCCCGAAGGCTTTCGCTTGCGGGTGGCAGGCTCGTCGGCGACGACGCCGTGCGCGAGCCGCAATGAATACGCTGCGCCTCGCGCTACGGATGTTGCGCCGCGACTGGCGCGCCGGCGAGCTTTCCGTCCTAATCGCAGCGCTGGTGCTCGCCGCCGCAAGCGCAGGCACCGTCGGCTTTTTCGCCGATCGCGTCAAGGGTGCGTTATCAAGGCAGGCGAATCTCCTGCTCGGCGCCGATCTCATGCTGTCGGCCGATCGCGCGCTGCCGCCCGATTTTGCACGCGAAGCGCAGGCGCGCGGACTCGCGACGGTGCCGGTGGTACGTTTCAACAGCATGATCCAGAGTCCGGGCAGCGACGCCGTGCTCGCGGACGTCAAGGCCGTCGGCGTGGGCTATCCGTTGCGCGGCATGGTTTCGCTCGTCGCTCCCGGCGCCGCCGAGGGATTGCCCGCGCAGCGCGTGCCGGGCCGCGGCGAAGCGTGGATCGATACGCGACTCGCAGCGCGGCTCGCGCTCACCGAGGGCGCGCGTGTCACGGTCGGTGAGATGACGCTAGCCGTCACCGGCATCGTGCAGCAGGATCCCGAAGTCGTCGGCGGCCTGCTGTCGCTGGGGCCCAGGCTCATCATGAATATCGACGATGTCCCGACGACCAACCTGTTGCAGCCCGGCAATCGTGCCTCGTACCGTTTGCTGGTCGCCGGGCGCTCGATCGACGCATATCGCGAGTGGGCGCTTGCGCGGCTCGGGCGTGGGCAGCGGCTGGAGTCCATTCGCGACCTGAGGCCCGAGATCCGGCAAACGCTCGAGCGTGCCGACAGTTATCTCAGCCTCGCGGCGCTCGTCGCGGTCATCCTGGCTGCGGTGGCGGTTGCGCTGGCAGCATCGCGCTATCTGCGCCGTCATCTCGACGCGGCCGCGATGATGCGCTGCTTCGGCTCACCGCAGCGACAGGCGCTGGCGCTCTTCGTCATCCAGTTCATTGCGCTGGGCATAGGCGCGAGTGCCCTCGGCACCCTCGTCGCGCTCGGCGGGCAACAACTCCTTGTCGCGTTGCTCGGCACCGTGATCCATGCGGACCTGCCACCTCCGGGGTGGGTGCCCGCGGCCGCCTCGATCGTGACGGGGTTCGCGTTGCTGTTCGGATTTGCGCTGCCACCGCTCGTTGCACTGTCGCGCGTGCCTCCCCTACGCGTTCTCCGCCGCGATATCGGCCTGCCGCGGGCCAGTGGCATCCTTGCCTACGCGATCGGTGCGGTCACCATCGCCGTGCTCGTTCTCTGGCATGCGCAGGATCTCAAGACAGG
Organism: Casimicrobiaceae bacterium; assembly: GCA_036506975.1. Taxonomy (GTDB): domain Bacteria; phylum Pseudomonadota; class Gammaproteobacteria; order Burkholderiales; family Casimicrobiaceae; genus PALSA-1003. The sequence goes on from DASXQW010000065.1 coordinate 6,312, forward strand.
TGCGATCATGATCGGCGGCATCGCGGCGCTGCTGGTCGCCGCGGCGGCCGCGGCCTGGTTGCTGATCGTGTTGCTGCGCCTGCTGCCGCAGCGCGGATACACATGGCGCTACGGGCTTGCCAACCTGCGCCGCCGACCGCTCGGCTCGAGTCTGCAGATCGGCGCGCTGGCGCTGGGTGTCATGGCGCTGTTGCTGTTGACCCTCGTGCGCGGCGATCTGATGCGCAATTGGCGCGCGAGCCTGCCGCCCGATGCGCCGAACGCATTTCTGATCAATGTGCTGCCCGACCAGGTCGACGGCGTCGGCACCGTTCTCAAGCGCGAGCTCAACGTCGATGCTGCGTTGCGGCCGATGGTGCGCGGGCGCCTGGTGGCAGTCAACGACGTGCCTTTCGACACGAGGCGACTCGCCGACGAGGGCGCGCGCAGGCTGGGCGAGCGCGAATTCAATCTGTCGTGGACCGATGAATTACCGCGCGGCAACCGTGTCGTTGCGGGCCAATGGTGGAAACCCGACGCAACCGGCGCTGCTGCGGGCGCCTCGCTCGAGGACGGCATCGCCGAGACGCTCGGCATCAAGCTCGGCGACACGCTGACGTATGACGTCCTCGGCACGCGAGTCAGCGCCAAGGTCACGAGCCTGCGCAAGGTTGACTGGGACAGCTTTCGCGTCAACTTCTTCGCGCTGTTCGCGCCGGGCGTGCTCGAGGCGCTGCCCAAGACCTACGTCGCGGGCGTGCGCGCCGACACCGGCAACGCGGCGTGGCTCACCGCGCTCGTCCGCGAGTATCCGAATGTGCTGGTCATCGACGTCGGCGAGATCCTGCGCCAGGTGCAATCGATCATGGATCAGGTTGCGCGCGCGGTCGAGTTCGTGTTCCTGTTCACGCTCGTCGGCGGCGTGCTGGTACTCGAAGCGGCGATCGCCGCAACGCAGGACGAGCGCCGCTACGACGCGGCGGTACTGCGCACGCTCGGGGCGAGCGAACGACAGCTTTCCGCGGCGCAGATCGCCGAATTCCTCGCGCTGGGCGCACTGGCGGGCTTGCTCGCGGCGGCGGGCGCGACCGCGATCGGCTACGTGCTCGCCAACCGCGTATTCCAGATACCGTTCGCATGGAATCCGGTGCTGTGGCTGATCGGCATTGTCGGAGCGGCCACCTGCATCGCGGTCGCCGGTTGGCTCGGGACGCGCAGCACGCTGCGGCAGCCGCCCTTGGCGATACTGCGCGAATCGACGTAGGGGTTCGTAGGGCCGAATTCATTCACGAAAACACTGCACCGACTGGTGGGGTTCGTAGGGCCGAATTCATTCGGACGTAACGCCGCGCGCGTCCTCCGCGGTGGACAGTCGCGATGCCGCTTCCTATACTGCTTCGGCGTCTTCACGCGCATCGACTATGTCTCAAGACCGCCTCGAACCCGGCATCGTCACCGATTTTCGCGACCGGCTTACCTATGCCGGCTATCTTCGCCTCGACCGGCTGCTGTCGGCGCAGCAGCCGCTGTCGGGGACCGCAGGCGAGCCACCGCGCCACGACGAGATGCTGTTCATCATCCAGCATCAGACATCCGAGCTGTGGATGAAGCTGATGATCCACGAGCTCAAGGCGGCAATCCGCTACGTGCAGGCCGACCAGCTCGCCGCGAGCTTCAAGATTCTCGCCCGGGTCAAGCTCATCCAGAAGCAGCTCTTTGAGCAGTGGGCGGTGCTGGAAACGCTTACGCCATCGGAGTACGAGACGTTCCGCCCGGTGCTGGGGCAGTCGTCGGGCTTCCAGTCCCCGCAGTACCGCGCGATCGAATTCCTGCTCGGCAACAAGAGCGCCATGTCGCTCGAGGTTTTCCGGCACGATGCCGCTACGTTCGCCGAGCTCGAAGCGCTGCTACGCGCCCCGTCGCTCTACGACGAATTCCTGTGCCATCTCGCGCGGCGCGGTCTGCCCGTGCCGCGCGCGTGCCTCGATCGCGATTTCACGCAACCCTATCGGCGCAATCCTGAACTGGTGCCGGTCCTCAAGACGATCTACGATGATCCTGGAGCCTGGTGGGAGGCGTACGACATGTGCGAGAAGCTCCTCGACGTCGAGGAGGGCTTCCAGCTCTGGCGCTTCCGTCATCTGAAGACGGTCGAACGGATCATCGGCCTGAAGACCGGCACGGGGGGCTCATCGGGCGTGCCGTTCCTGAAGAAGGCCCTGGAGCACACGTTTTTTCCCGAGTTGATCGACGTTCGCACGGCGATCGGCGCGAGATGAAAGCCCGGGCCGACGCGCCCGGCGGCACCGTGGCGATGATCGAGCGCGCGGTCGCCGGGCTCGGCGACGGACCACTCACGGAAGCCGGAATCCAGACCCAGCTCTCGCCACTGTTCTCGCGCGTGCTCGAGCGGCGCGCGGCCGCGATCGACCTTGCCAATCACTCCCTGGGACGCCCGCTCGACGCTACCGCTGCCGACATCGCCGAAGCGGTCTCGCTGTGGCAGCAGCGCCTGGGTGATGCCTGGGACGCGTGGCTCGAAGAGATGCGCGCCCATCGCGCGCGCTTCGCGCGACTTCTCGGTGCGCCACGCGACGATTGCGTGGTGCCCAAGACGAGCGCGGGACAGGGCCTGCGCGCGGTCCTCAACAGCTACGACACGGTACCGCGTGTGGTTGCGACGCGCGGCGAGTTCGACTCGGTCGACGTCATCCTGCGCCACTACGCGCGGCGCGGGCGCATCGCGCTGTCGTTCGTCGAAGCGCGGGAGGACGGACAGTTCGTCGCGGACGATCTTCTGGCCGCTTTCGCCAAGGGTGTCGATCTCGCGGTCGTGTCCCAGGTCGTCTTCAACACCGGGCAGGTTTTCCTCGAGCTGCACGCGCTGATCGCTGCCGCACACGCCGCCGGGGCGCGCGTACTCGTCGACGTCTATCACTCACTCGGCGTATTACCGGTGGACGTCGCGACGCTCGACGCCGACTTCGCGATCGGCGGCAGCTACAAGTATCTGCGCGGAGGTCCCGGAGCGTGTTTCCTGTATCTTCATCCGCGCCATCTCGATGGATCGCTGATCACGCTCGACACCGGCTGGTTCGCCAAGAGCGAGCCTTTTGCCTATCAGCGTCCGGATCCGCCGCAGTTCGCCGCCGGCGGCGACGCTTTTCTCGAGTCGACGCCGGCGATCCTGGCGTGGTACCAGGCACGCGCCGGCCAGGTTTTCACGCTGGCCGTCGGCGTCGAACGCCTGCGCGCGTACTCGCTGTCGCAGCAGCAACGGCTGGTTGCGCTCTTCCGCGAACGCGACGTGGATGCGGAGGGTGGCACCAGGGACCGCGGCGCGTTCGTTATCATCCGGGACCCGCATGCCGTCGAACTCGCGCTGGTGCTGCAGGAACGCGGGGTCCATGGCGACGCCCGCGGCAGTTATCTCCGTCTCTGTCCGGATGTGCTGACCACCGACGCGGAGCTCGTTGCGGCCGCGCAGATCCACGCCGCGGTACGAACGGACCGCAACATCTGACTGTAGGGAACCTCAGTTTCCTCAGCTCTTGCGGGTGATGTAGCTCACCAGCAGCACCAGCATCGCTACAAGGACCGCGGCGGCAAGCACGCCGGCGACGATCACGTGCAGCGGCTTGATGCTGACCATGTCGCGCTCGCCGGCCGCCTTCTTGCGGACGCCGAAGAAGCTCGAGAAGACCGCGCCCAACACTTGCAGGAACCCCGCGGGGCGCGGGCCGGTGCCGCCATTGGGCAGCGGCGCATCGGGGTCTTCCGGATTCATTGTCAGACCTTTTCGCCGAAACCGCTGCTACCTTAGCACGCCGGTCGTGTTTCCCGCCTGCATCCGGCAGGAAACCGCGCGCGTATATCGCGGTGCAGCCAAGGGAATCGCTGTCGAACCCAAAGCAGAGGAGAACCCGATGAACACAATGCTTCAGAGACTCGCGTTTCCGCTCGTCCTGATCGCCTCACTGCTCGTCTGCGGCTGCCAGGACATGGGCATGAAGCCGATGATGCAGAAGAGCCTGTATGACCGCCTCGGCGGCAAGGATGCCCTCACCGCGGTTGTCGATGATTTCGTCGGCAATGTCGCGGCCGACAAGCGCATCAACGGTTTCTTCGCCAAGGCCGATATCCCGCGCCTGAAGCGCAACCTGGTCGATCAGATCTGCCAGGGAACCGGCGGTCCCTGCGTCTATACCGGCAAGGACATGAAGACCGCGCACAAGGGCATGGGCATCAGCGACGCGGACTTCAACGCCTTGGTCGAGGACCTGGTCAAGACGCTGAACAAGTTCAAAGTGCCCGCCAAGGAACAGGGCGAGCTCCTGGGCATTCTGGGGCCACTCAAGCCGCAGATCGTCAATCAATAGTAGCGACGCGAGCCCGCGGCGTCGCCAGTCGCCCCGCGCCGAAAGACGCGGGGATCGCGCGTGTCGAGTCGGCGCAGCGGCCGACGCGCGGCACCCACGAGGCGCGGCCCTTTGCGGAGGCCGCCGAGGTTGATCCGCGGCAGCCCCTGCGCCGCCAGCGGAACTGGATCGTGCCCGGGGTGAAGGCTTGAGTTATTTCTCAGCCACCATCCGGGCCGCGTTCTCGCCAGCCGAAGCGGTTATAGATATCGTCTTCGTCGAGATGGCCGACCTGGTAGGACGTCTCGAGCCACATGACGTTGATGATGCCGAAGGCGAGCGCCAGGCCGATGCCGAGGATCCACGTGAAATACCACATGCGGCGTCCCTCCTAGTAGTGTCCGCCCTCGCGGACCGCGCGCTCGGTGACCGTACCGCGCATCATGCGATAGGCCCAGCTCGTATACGCGATCACGATCGGCAGAAACAGGATCACGACCCAGAACATGATCTGCAGCGTGCGATGGGTGGAGACCGCATCGTAGAGCGTGAGGCTGCTCTTCGCGTCGCTCGACGAAGGCATGATGAACGGAAACAGCGCGAATCCCGCAGTGAGCACGACGCCCGCGACGCCAAGGCACGAGAGCACGAACGCGAATCCGGCGCGTCGCGCACGCGACGACACGAGCGCGAGCAGCGTCCCGCCGAATGCGAGCACCGGAGCCGAAAGCATCCACGGGTATTGCGTGTAATTGGCGAGCCAGCCGCCCGATACACGTTCGACGGTTTTCGCCAGCGGCATGAAGGCTGAACCCGGAGGCGGCATCGTCGCGATACGGAAGGCATCGATGCCCGTGGCGATCCAGACGCCGGCCGCGGCAAACGCCGCAACGAAGACGATGCCGCACCACAGCGCAGCGCTTCTCGCCCGTTCCTGCACGGCGCCGTCGGTACGCAATTGCAGGTAGATCGCGCCGTGCATCGTCAGCATGCTCAGGCTGACGACGCCGGCGAGAAGCGCGAACGGATTGAGGAGCCCGAAGAACGAGCCCGTGTAGAACACGCGTTGGTCGAGATCGAAATGGAACGGCACGCCCAGCAGCAGGTTGCCGAAGGCCACACCGAAGATCAGCGCCGGCACCGCGCCTCCGACAAAGAGTCCCCAGTCCCAGGCGTCGCGCCAGCGCGGGTCTTTTACCTTGCCGCGGTATTCAATTCCGACGGGGCGGAAGAACAGCGCAAAAAGTGTCAGCATCAGCGCCGCGTAAAACCCCGAGAAAGCGGTCGCGTACACCAGCGGCCACGCCGCGAACGTTGCGCCCCCTGCGGTAATGAACCAGACCTGATTGCCCTCCCATGTCGGGCCGATCGAATTGAGCATGACCCGCCGCTCCTCGTCGCTGCGGCCGATAAAGCGCAGGAGCACCCCGACGCCCAGATCGAAGCCGTCGAGAATCGCGAAGCCCACGAGCAGCACGCCCATGAATACCCACCAGATGAGCTTGAGCGTCGCGTAGTCGAACACGTAGATCATGGCGCGGCTCCTGCGCCCTTGTAGGGAGTCCCGGCGCCGGCTTCTCCCTGGTACCGGCCGGTGCCCAGGCTCGACGGCCCCGCGCGCGCGTATTTGAACATCAGGTAGAGCTCGACGATCAGCAATGCGGTGTAAAAGAAGACGAATCCTGCCAGGCTGAAATACAGCTGGCCGATCGAGACCGAGGACACCGCCAGGTGCGTCGGCAGCACCTCGCTTATCGCCCACGGTTGGCGGCCGTATTCGGCGACGATCCAGCCCAGCTCGGCGGCGATCCATGGCAAGGGAATGCTCCACAGCGCCAGGTGCATGAGCCAGCGGCTGCGGTACAGGTGGCGGCGTGCCAGCACGTAGAAGGCGGCGGCGAACACGAACAGGAACCACAGACCGAGGCCCACCATCAACCGGAACGACCAGAACAGCGGCGCGACCTGCGGTATGGTGTCATCGACCGCCTGTTTGATCTGCTCGGGCGTAGCGTCGACGACTTTGTCGGTGTATTTGCGCAGCAACAGCCCGTAACCCAGGTCAGCCTTGGTGCGCTCGAATTCCGCTCGGGTCTCGGCGCTGCGATCGCCCGCGCGACGCTTCTGCAGCGCTGCATACGCCTTCATGCCGCCGTGGATACGCGCCTCATGCTCGACCTTCAAGTTCTTGATCCCTTTTACCGGCGTGTCTACAGAGCGCGTCGCGATCAGGCCCATCAGCCAGGGGATCTTGATCGCGTAGTGTGTCGTCTCGTTAGTCTGATCGGGAAAGCCGAAGACCGTGAACGAAGCGGGAGGAGGCACCGTTTCCCACTCGGCCTCGATCGCCGCGAGCTTTACCTTCTGCACTTCGCCCGTGGTGTAACCGGACTCGTCGCCCAGGACGATGACGGAAATCGCCGACGCGAGCCCGAAGCCGGCCGCGACCGCAAACGAACGTACGGCGAAGGGCAGGTCGCGCAGCCGAAGTAGGTAATAGGAGGAGATCCCGAGGACGAACATCGACGCGGTGACGTATCCGGCCGCGACGGTATGCACGAACTTTGCGCCCGCCACGGGGTTGAACAGCAGATCGTAGAAGCTCGTGAGCTCCATGCGCATCGTCTCGTGGTTGAACTCGGCGCCGACCGGATTCTGCATCCAGGCATTGGCGATCAGTATCCACAGCGCGGAGAGATTCGAGCCGAACGCGACGAGGAAGGTGACGAGAAGGTGCGTCACTTTGCCCATCCGGTCCCAGCCGAAAAAGAACAAACCGACGAAGGTGGACTCGAGAAAGAACGCCATCAGTCCCTCGATCGCCAGCGGCGCGCCGAAGATGTCGCCCACGTAATGCGAGTAGTAGGCCCAGTTCGTGCCGAACTGGAATTCCAGTGTGAGGCCGGTGGTGACCCCCATGACGAAATTGATGCCAAACAGCTTGCCCCAGAATTTCGTCATGTCGCGATAGATCTCCTTGCCCGTCATCACGTACACCGATTCCATGATGACGAGGATCCACGACAAGCCGAGCGTGAGCGGCACGAACAGGAAGTGGTAGAGCGCCGTAATCGCGAACTGCAACCGCGACAGATCGACGACTTCAACGGTCGGCACGGGGGAATTCCTTGGAGCTTGCGGGCGAAAGCAGGCGCGCTTCGACGCGCGATGCCTCAACGCGCATGTGCGTTGCCGTGGGATGGCTGAAAAAAGCCCACCACAAGAGCGCGAGTGCGGCGAACTTGAGGACCAGGATGACGACGAGGTCGCGGCCCAGCGGGGATAGCCGCATCCACCGCCCGCCTCGCCGGCGCGCGGGCGGTCGAAGGCCGGTCGGAGCGCCCGGGACGGACTTGGACATAGGCGAGCACGATGGTATAGCTGGCCCTGCGACCGCGCAACGCGCCCGGCCCTGCGCGGGGATCGCCGCCAGGCGCGTCCAAGACGATGCCCGGATGCTTTCAGGGCCTTGAAACGGCGGGCGAAAACCTCATTTTTGACATAGTCCTCAAGAAAGGCGTTGCGAGCATGCGTCTCGACAAACTGACGACCAAATTCCAGCAAGCGCTTGCCGACGCCCAGAGCCTCGCGCTGGGCAACGACAACGGCTTCATCGAGCCGCAGCACCTGCTCGCTGCCCTGCTGCAGCAGGAGGACGGCGGCAGTGCGTCGCTGCTCGCCCGGGCAGGTGTCAACGTCGCGGCGCTCAAGGGCGCGCTCACCAAGGCGATCGGCCGTCTGCCGAAAGTCGAGGGACAGGGCGGC
>DASXQW010000066.1:0-39745 GCA_036506975.1 Casimicrobiaceae bacterium
ACGCGGCGCCACGTTGCTGCCGCCGTAACCACGGCTGACAATGCCGGGCCGCCGCCCTGCGCGCACCAGCGCCGCGGCGAGCGCGCGTGTCAGCGGCGTCTTGCCCACGCCACCGGCGAGAATGCTGCCGACGACAATCACCGGAACCGGCAGCGAAGTGCCGTGCGCGATACCGGCGTGATAGACCCAGCGGCGAATCGCGGCAACGGCCCTGAACAACACGGACAGCGGCAGCAGCGCCGCGGCAAGCGGCGTGAGTCGCGGCGCATACCACGCTGCCACGAGGCGGTCCGAAAACGCCACGACATTCCTCGTTGAAAATCCTGCGTCGAGGTTCGCTCTGTGCCGTCATTCCCACGGAAGCGGAAATCCAGTGCCGTTGGTCGCAAGACACCGGATCCCGGGTCTCGCTACGCTCGCCCGGGATGACGCATCGGTGGTCGTCCCGGCGAAGGCCGGGACCCGAGTTCGTAGCCGCGCGGGCGCAGCATCTTGGATTCCGGGCCCCGCTCACGTCCGTCCTGAGCGAAGTCGGGGGGCTCGCCCGGGATGACGCAGCTGTCTCCCATCGCGGCGACGCTTCGCGTCTTGATCCTGGACAGCTGCGTCATTTCGTCGGCGTTTGCGTTGCGAAGGTGATGTGGATGAGCCCCGCCATCCGCGCAGCTTCCATCACGTGAATGACCGACTGGTGCGTCGCATTTGCGTCCGCGTTGATGATGACCACCGGCTCCTTGGCATCGCCGGCCGCGCGCTTGAGCGCGTCGGCGAGCGCGGCCACCGTCGTGAACTGGAAGACGTTCTTGTCGATAACGTATCGCCCTTGCACATCGACTCCGACATTGATCTCCTTCGGCCGCTGCTGCATCGGATCCGCGGAGGCTTCCGGCAGGGTGATCTGGAGCTCGGCGATGCGCTGGTAAGTCGTCGTCACCATCAGGAAGATGAGGATGACGAGGAGCACGTCGATCAGGGGAATAAAGTTGATCTCGGGCTCTTCCCTCGACCGGCCGGCGCGCAGATTCATGGTGGCACAACCCGGCTATTTGCGCTCGCCGTGCGCGAGCTCGACCAGCTTGATCGCCTGCTGTTCCATCTCGAGCGTCAGGCTGTCGACCTTGGCGCGGAAATGGCGATAGAAAATCATGCTTGGAATGGCGACGATCAGCCCCAACGCCGTGTTGTACAACGCGACCGAGATGCCGTGAGCGAGCTGGATCGGGTTCGAGCCAGCGGCGGTCTGCGAGCCGAAGATCTCGATCATTCCCACCACCGTGCCGAAGAGGCCGAGCAACGGCGCCATCGCGGCGATCGTGCCCAGCGTGGTGAGGAATCGCTCGAGGTCGTGCGCTACGATATGGCCAACTTCCTCGATTGCCTCCTTCATCACCGGTCGCGGGCTTTTCACGTTGGCAAGACCCGTGGCGAGCACGCGACCGAGCGGCCCCTGCCGCGCTGTCTTCGCCAGCAATTCCGGCGAGAGCCCGCTCTGCTTGTATTCGGCGAGCACTTTGTCGACGAACCCCGGCGGCGCGACGATGCTCTGCCGCAGCGACCAAAGTCGTTCAAGAATCAAAGCCAGCGCGATGATGGACGCAAAGATGAGAGGCCAGATGGGCCAACCTGCTGCTTGGATAAGCGACCACACAGCGCAACGCTCCGCCGAGGCAAAGCGTGAACTCTAGCTTGGCGGCCGCGATTCGGCAAGGCGCGATGCGCGCGTCGTCAGCGTTGGCGGCGCCGCCCGTAGCGCTCAGCGAGCGTCGCCGTGATCGCGGCGCCGACGAGAACGATCACCCATGACACGTAGATCCAGACGAGAAACAGCGGCAGCGTGGCGAGTGCGCCATAGATCACCTGGTAGGTGGGAACCTGCGTGATGTAAAAGCGAAATCCGTGTTTCGCCGCTTCGAAAGCGATGGCGGCGAGCAACCCTCCGACCAGCGCCAGTCGGAACGGTACCGTTCGCGCCGGCACGAAAGCATAGATCAGCGTGAATACCGCGGTGTCGACGAAGAGTGCGACCGGCTGGACGAGCAGAGTCAACGCCTGGGCCCCGATCGACGTGGCAGCGATCGATTGCTCGATCAACCAATTGATGAAGTAGATCGCGGCGCCGATCAACGCGGGGCCGGCGGTCAAGGCGAGGCCGTAGACGAAGATGCGGCGCGCAAACGAGCGCGGCTCGCGCGTGCCCCAGATGGTGTTGATCTCGCGATCGACTTGCCACACGAGCAGTACGGCGGTGATAACCACAAAGAGCGTGCTGACGCCCTTGAGCTCCGCCGATTTGGCGACGAACTCGGTCAGGTAATGACGGACCACGGCGCCGCTGCCGGGTAGGAAGAAACGCAGCAGGAACGCTTCGAGCGCATCCTGAGAACGCGCGAACAGCGGAAACCGCGACACGTACGCGAAGGCGACGGTGAACAGCGGCACCAGACCGAGGAGCGTCGTGAATGCGAGGCTCGCCGCCGTACGTCCGACTTCGACGCCGGTCAGCCTGCGCCGCAGGCGGCTGAGGAACGAGACGAATGCGATGAGTCGGGCGAGCATCCGCAATCCCGGCGCCGGCGCGTCATGCGAGGTGCTGAGCGACCCACCAGGCGAGCGCCGAGATGAACGCCGCACAGGGGATCGTCAATACCCACGCCCAGACGATCCGCTGGGCGATACCCCAGCGCACCGCTGAGAGCTTCCGTACTGCTCCGACGCCCACGATCGCGCCCGTGATCGTATGGGTCGTCGACACCGGAATGCCGAGACCCGTCGCGATGAACAGCGTGATCGCGCCGCCCGTTTCGGCGCAAAACCCTCCGACCGGTCTGAGTTTGGTGATCCTCATGCCCATCGTCTTCACGATGCGCCAGCCGCCGAACAAGGTGCCAAGCGCCATTGCCACCTGACAGGCGATGACTACCCAGAACGGCACGCTGAAAGTCTGTCCGCTCATCCCGGCGGCGAACAGCAGCATGGCAATGATGCCCATCGTTTTCTGCGCGTCGTTGCCGCCATGGCCAAGGCTGTACAGTGACGCGGACACGAATTGCAGGCGGCGAAACCAGCGATCGACGCGGTTCGGTGCGGTGCGAAAGAGCATATGCGCGACGATGATCATAAAGAGCATGCCGAGCATGAAGCCCAGCATCGGCGAGAGCACGATCGCCAGGCTGATCGTCAGAAATCCCTTCCCGACGAGCCCCGCAAACCCGCCTTTGGCGACCGCGGCGCCCGCCAGACCGCCGATCAGCGCGTGCGACGACGACGACGGCAGCCCGTAGTACCAAGTGATCACGTTCCACACGATCGCGCCGGCGAGCGCGCCGAAGATGACGTAGTGGTCGACCAGCGCCGGCTCGATGACGCCCTTGCCGATGGTGTTGGCGACACTGAGGCCGAAAAAGAGGAAGGCGATGAAGTTGAAGAACGCGGCCCAGGCAACCGCGTAATGCGGCCGCAGCACCCGGGTCGAGACGATGGTCGCGATCGAGTTCGCGGCATCGTGAAAGCCGTTCATGAAATCGAACGCCAGCGCGACCGCGATCAGCGCCACGATCGTGCCGAATCCGATGCCGACGGCCTCCACCGTTAAAGCCTAGGCGCTCAACCGTTTTCGAGGACGATGCCCTCGATCAGGTTGGCGATGTCCTCGCATTTGTCGGTTACCGACTCGAGCAGCTGATAGATCTCTTTGAGCTTGATGATCTCCTTGGCATCCGGTTCCTCGCGGAACAGCTTTGCCATCGCCGAGCGCATGACGTAATCGGCGTCGGCCTCGAGCCGGTCGATCTCGGCGCAAAGCTTGAGGATCGCGTCGGCATTGTCCATCGATTCTAGCTTGGCGACCGCGTCGCGCACTTTCTCTGTACAGGCAACGCAGATTTCGGCCAGGCGCTGCGCCTCGGGCGTCACCGCACGCACGTCGTACAGGAACAGGCACTGCGCGATGTCTTCCATGAGATCGAGGACATCGTCCATGGTCGTGATGAGCTGGTGGATCTCGTCGCGGTCGAGCGGAGTGATGAACGTCTGATGCAGGAGCTGCATGGTGTGGTGCGTGATCTGATCGGCCTGTTTTTCATGCCGTTCGATGTTCCTGCGCCGCGCCTCGAGCTCGCTCAAATCGGCAAGCAGTGCCTTGAGCTCCGCGGCGGCGAGCACCGCGTGCCCCGCGTGCTCGTTGAAAAAGTCGAAGAACCTGCCTTCCCGTGGCAACAGACGCGCCATCCCCATCGCCGCACCTCGAAGCATCGACAGGCGATTATCGCATCGCCGGCGCGTGGGTCCCAAGCCCGCGCGGCGTAAGATTACCGGGGCGCGTAGCGACCAATAAAGCGCGCCGGGCACGCAAACGGCGCTATGCTTCGTCTCGTTCCCCTGACAGGATGGTCGCGATGGAATCCTCGACTGAGGCTAGAGAGACCGCCGTACTTGGCGGCGGATGCTTCTGGTGCCTCGAAGCCGTGTTCGACCGCTTGCGCGGCGTACATGAGGTCGAGTCCGGCTACGCGGGCGGACGCACCGCCAATCCGACCTACGAAGACGTATGCAGCGGCGGCACCGGACACGCCGAGGTGGTACGTATCGCTTTCGATCCCGCGGTGCTGTCGTTTCGCGATCTGCTCAAGGCATTCTTCGCGATCCACGATCCGACGACCAAGGACCGGCAAGGCAGCGACATCGGCACGCAGTACCGCTCCGTGATCTTTTGCCAGACGCCTATGCAACGCGCCGACGCGGAGGCGGTGATTGCCGAGCTCAACCGGGCGAAGCTGTGGCCGGCGCCCATCGTCACCGAAATCGCAGGGCCGGAGACCTTTTACCCTGCCGAGGGCTATCACCAGGAATATTTCGACCGCAACGGCGGCCAACCCTACTGCCAGTTCGTCGTCGCGCCGAAGGTCGCCAAGTTCAGAAAAGAGTTCGTCGACCGGCTCAAGCGCTGACGAGCCTGGCAGGCTAGCAGGCTAGCGCCGGCGCGCGAAAAAGCCGCCGCCGGCGAGCCCGGCGCCGACCAGCCAGAACACCGGCCCGATCCCAACCGACGAGCCGATCGCGCCGAACACGAGAGGCACCGCGAAGGTGGACGCGTTGATGACCGACATGCGCACACCCACTGCTTCCCCCATCCGACCCGCAGGCGCAATGCTGTGCAATAGCGACATCACCATCGGCTGCGCGCTTCCCAGCGCCAATCCCAGCGTGAACGAGAGCGTCATGAGCGGCGCCACGCTCGCCACGAACGGGAACAGCGCGTAGGCGCCACCGGCGACAAAGAGCGCCGCGGTCAGAACCTCGAACTCCGCGAACCTGCGCGCGATCCACGGCATCGCCAGCCGCACGACGAAGGTCGCGGCCGCGAACGCGGCCAGAATGACGCCGATGAGCGACGCCGACAAACCCAGATTCGCGCCGTAGATCGGAATGAAAAACGTGTGCAGATCCCAGGCCATCGACAGCAGCCCATTGATGATGAAGACGTGTCTCAGGTGGCGATTCCTGAGCAGATCCGCAACGCCGCTCGAGGTGGCAGGCGCGTTCGCCGGACGCTTGCGCGGCAATGCGAGCCACCCCCGGGCCAAGACCGCAATCGGCGCGAGCGGCAACAGCGCAAGGCAGACAAAGGTCGCGTTAAAGCTCGCGTGATCGATCAACAGACCAACGGCGAGTGGCCCGGTAAAACCGGAGACCGAGTACCCGAGCGCAAGCAGGCTGAAGTTCCTGGGCCGGTCGGCAGGCACGCCCAGCGCACCGGTCGCGTGCTGCGTGCCCACCTGGAACAGCATGAACGAGAGGCCAATGAGCGACGTCGCGGCGAAGAGCGCCGGCAAGCCGGGGAAGATCCGCGGCAGCACCGCGCCGGCCGCGATGCCACAGCAACCCGCGAGCATCGGGCCGCGAACGCCGACGCGGTCGGACATTCGTCCCGCGCCGACTGCGAGCCACATCGGCAGGAACGAATAAAGGCCCATCAGCGTGCCGACGACAAAAGGCGACGCGCCGAGCGACAACGCGTACAGTGACACCGTAACGCGGCTGCCGGTAAGAGCCGTGTGATTGAGCACGCCCAGCACGATCAGTGCGGGGAGTGTGCGCGAGCGACGCTCTCCCGCGCCGCTCACGGCGCGAGGCGCTCGAGTCGCCAGAGCGCGCCGTCGCGCTGGTACCGGAGGCGGTCGTGCAAGCGGGACGCGCGGCCTTGCCAGAATTCGACAGAGGTCGGCGCGACGCGATAGCCGCCCCAGTGCGGCGGGCGTGGCACGCGCTCGCCTTGCGCTGCGAAACGCTCGCGCGCCGCCGCCAATTCCCGCTCGAGCCATTTCCGGTCGGGAATCACGCGGCTCTGCGGCGAGGCCCACGCGCCGAGACGCGCCAGATGCGGCCGGGTGGCGAAATAGACGTCCGATTCTTCGGGCGCAGCCTGGCTCACCGTGCCCTCGATGCGTACCTGGCGCTCCAGCTCGACCCAGTGAAAAAGCAGCGCTGCGGCCGGCCGCGCCGCAAGCTCCGCGCCTTTGCGGCTCTGGTAGTTGGTGAAAAAAAGAAAGCCGCCGTCATCGACGCCTTTGAGCAGCACGATGCGCGCGGCCGGTGTTCCGTCCGCGGCGACCGTTGCCAAGGTCATCGCGGTCGGCTCGGGCAGCTCGGCCTGGACCGCTTCGTGGAACCAGCGCTGGAACTGTCGTAATGGATCCGGATCGACGTCGGCTTCGGTGAGCGCGGCGCGCTGGTACTCCCGGCGCAGATCGGCGATGTTCACGGCGGCGGACATGCGAGCACGGCGCCGCCATTATCGACGATTTCGCCGTGGAAGTCGCGTCGCGCGCTCTCGCCTAGAGCGGCGCGCAGAACACCACGCCTTCGAGCAGCCAGCCCTCGGATTGCATGTCGCTGATCACCGGCCAGCGCGTCGTATAGCGGTGATTGGGCTCACCGCCCATGCCGTTGTTATAGAGTCTGTATACCGGACGCGTCGACGCCGGGCATTGCGCGACGTCCGCGGCGATGTAGAACGCATTCGCTTCGAAGATCCAGCCTGCGAGCTGCTTGACGGCAGCGCATTCGAAATCGAACGCGGTGTAGAAGTGCGAGTTGACGCCCAGGCCCGGGGCGCCGAAAAAGCGGCAAACCGTCGACAGTCCGGGTCCATTCGCCGAGTACGCCGGGAATGCCTCTGCGGTGCGCTTCCATCCGGCGATGGGCGTGCCGGCGTCGAGCTTCGCCTCCTCGTCGGTGAACGCCGTCATGAAGTAATGATCGAGCGAGGCGGCGTAATACTCGACGACATTGACGCGGGGCGGCTCGACGCTGCCGAGTTGAAAGTTGACGCTCTGTGTCTGACCGTTGAAGACGACTTCGAAGCGCCACGCCCCGGAGGGAGCGCTGGCGGGCAGCGGCAGCGACCATTGCCAATAGGACGCGGCGTAGTAATCGGCGTCGCTAGCAATCGTCGTCGTGTCGAACAGCGTGCCATTGGGTGTATAGACGTTGAACACGCTCGCGTTGGCGCGCAGCTGGTCGGTCAGGAATGCCGTCAGATACACGGTTTGCCCCGGCTGGAAATACGCTTTGCGGTGCTCGATTTCGGGCGTCGGGCAGGAGTTGAACTGGACCGCAGCATCGCCGGTCATGATCAGATCGATCGCCGCCTCGTTGTAGGGTCGCTGCTGCGCCCACCACGACTCGGCATTGAAGCCGTTGCACGCGCCCGCGAAGGGATCGACGAGGCTTCCGTCGCTGGCGTGCACCTCGAAGTGCAGGTGGGGTCCGGTCGAGTCGCCGGAGCTGCCCATGACGCCCAGAAACTCGCCGGTCTGGACCCATTCGCCGGTGCCTTTGGCTGTCAGCGACGACGCCTTGAGATGGCCATACCACGTCATCGAGCCGTCGGCATGACGAAGGTAGACGGCATTCCAGGGCTGCATGTTGAGCGAGCAGCTGCGATCGAATTGCCCATCCTCTTTCATCACGATGATGCCTGGAGCGGCGGCGACCACGATCGCTTCTTCGTTGTCCATCTTGCGCCAAGCGAAGGGATACGCGGTGATGTCGGTGCCCTGATGATTGTAGCCGTTGGCTTGATCGTAGGTCCGCGCGCCGCAGTTGTAGTCGAGCAGCTGGTTCGGATACGCGGAATCATTGTCGACGTAGTTGGTGATCGTGCGCGCGCTTTTTTCGGGATGTCCGAGGACGAGCTGCAACGGCCATTGCAGCGGAACGAGCGGCGCGGACTTGGGCGCGATTTTGGGCGTGACCGCGGGCAAACGGCCCGCCTGGCGCAACGCTTCGACGTTGCGCGCGATCGCCGTCTCGATCCGCGCGCGTTCCGCAGGTGTGATCTCATCGGTTGGCAGCGGTACGGCGCCTCCGCGTACGGTGCCTGGGAGCGCGGACTGAACTGTTGTCGATAACGCGGCGAAGGTGACGGCCGCCGTCAGTAGCGCCAAGCGGGCGAATTTTGCCGGCCGCGCGTTTCCCGTCCGAATCTCCCTCAGCCGCATCGCAGCGCTCCGCGCACGGGCTTCGCCCCCGGCCGGCTCGCGTCGCGCGCAATCGATGCAACGTCGCGCCGGAGAGCTATTCGGCCATCGAAACTCCCGTGTGCCTGATGGTTGCGCCGCTGCAAAAGAGGGAGGTTTGTCAGGCTCCCTTCGATCCCATCGGCGTTGGCATCAGTCTTTGAGCAACGCTCGTGCCATCGGGTTTTGGCCGTGCATACAGTGACTTGCGCGTGTGACCGACCGATGGACGGGCGTGTGGCCGGTAATTCTTGCAGGAGGTCGCAGTAAGCCGGTAATTCGTTCCCGCGGCCTGCCAACAATCAATATATGCGTTTTACTCGATAGCCCTGCTCATGCAGTTGCGCCAGCAAACCCTTCGCGCCGTAAAGGTGCAGCGCGCCGACGGCGACGAATACGCGTCCGCGCTTGAGCGGAAGGAACAAGCGGTGCGCCATCAACGCGGTTCGATTCACGATGAGCTGCTGCGCCAGCAATGCGTAATGCCGCCTGAGGTTCGCATCATCGCCTGCCGCCACGCGATTGATGCTGGCGAGCGCCGCTAGGTCGCGCTCAAGCCAGGCCAGGATGGTCGGTTCGATCTGCGCCTCAAGCTCGGCGCGATGGTCGAGCGCGTGCCGCAACAATGCAATTTGCGTTTCGATTGGAATGGACTCAAATGCGGCGACCTGTTCATCGAGCCACTCGAGACCGAGCATCGTCATCCGCCGCTCGCGCGCAGCAATAAACAGGCTACGGTCGAGCGTCGGTCCGTCGCCCATATCGCGTGCGGTGGCGATGCGCAGCAGCGCGGCCCATGGCTTGGTGCGCGCCAGCGCCTCCTCGGGCAGCGCGGCGGTGCCGAGTTCCTGTCGCAGCCTCGAGTAGACTTCGTCGCCGACTAACGCTGCGAGACGCCGATCGTCGTCGAACTGCATCGCTTCGTAGAAGTTCTGGTCATCGGCCTCGGACCAGTAGATTTCCATGGCGAATGTCCGTGCGCGGGAAAACGCCTGCGCGACGGGAGCCGGCAGAGTCTTGACGCGCGGATCGTTGGAATGGAGTGTCCCGAATACCCAAGACGGGGGAATATCTGGCTTGTCGAGCCGCCAGAGCAGCCCGTGCGCGAATGGCTCGGACGCCGCGCAAGGCGTGCCCAAGCCCACGACGAGCGCCAGTGCCATCCGGCACAGCGCTGCGCAGCTCATGCGTCCGTTGGTGAAGCGGCCCGTTCGGCGCGCCCTCGGACGACAGCTCGACGTCGATTCAGCGCCTAGGGGAGACGGGCGAACAAGCCTTCGGCATTCGTCCACGCGATTGCCCTCGCGACATCGGCCGGCAGCTCGGCAAGCCAACCGCGGTACCAGGCCATGATCTCACCGTAACGTTCCCAGCGCTCGTTGATCCACGTGTCGGAGCCGATCACGAAGCGATCGCTGTGGCGCAGGAGCAGCCGGCGCCACTCGGGTTTGAGGTGTCCATCCTCGGTCATATCGTAACGGTAGGACAACTCACCCCAGAGCGCCGGGAAGCGGTCAAGCCAGCGTTCGACGCGCTCGGGTGGCGTGGTGAAGCCCGTATGCGCCCAGATCACTCGGGCGCCTGCATTGCGGCCGAAGATGCGCTCGAGGGCGAGTTCGTCGCAGTGCGCGTGCAGGTAGAGCCCTCGGGCAACGGAGAGATCGATGATCCGGCCCATCACCTCGCTGCCGGCATCGTCGCCAAAGACGTGGAACTCGCCGATCCCGCGATATGAGCCACGCGCGAGTTCGCTTTCGATGAGCGCCAGGGTTTCTCCGTCGCGAAACCAGGTCGCGCGATCGGCATCGGTCCGATAGGGGCGGATGAACGGGATTACCCGCACGTCGGGGGAGCCGGCGGCGAGAAGTGCTCGCGTCCCGTCATTGGGAACGCTGGTGGCCAGGATCGCCCGGATACCGTTGCGGCGCAGGACCTCGAGTGCCGCAGGTACCGGATATGCTGCCGCCGCGGCGGCGTTGTAGTGCAGATGGGCGTCGAAGATGGCCGGCGGCTCGGCGCCGAACGCAGTCGTCGCTGCCAATGCCAGTACGGCGCACCATCCCGGATAGCGCCTGACGCGGGTCACCTCGCTTCTCTCCTCGGCGACAGAGTTTGAACCGGTGTCGCCCCCGACTCAAGACCCGGGAACCTCTGTCCGCGATCGTGACGAGCGTGCCCCCTTGGAGACCCCGCTACCGCGAATTCTCGCCGATGCAACACTCCTTGAACCGGCAACGTCCGCCGCGCAGAATTTGCATACCCTTGCGACGGGAATGCGGTATATTTGTCGCGATGGAGCACAGGGATCGATGACAGGAGATCGGTCTGACTCCATGCCCATCGCCGTCGCATCGAAGCGATCAACCACCAGGAAGGAGAGCTATGGCTACTGCCAAGAAAGCTGCAAAGAAGACCGCGAAAAAGGGTGCCAAGAAACCGGCAGCGAAGAAGCCGGCCAAGAAGCCCGCAAAGAAAGCGTCGGCGAAGAAGGCCGCGCCCAAGAAAACCGCCAAGAAGTCCGGCGCGAAGCGCAAGCCGAACGCGGCATTCATGAAGGCGATGACGCCCTCGAGCTCGCTCGCCGCAGTCGTCGGCAGCATGCCGCTGCCGCGCACCGAAGTCACCAAGAAAATCTGGGACTACATCAAGAAGAACAAGCTGCAGGACTCGGTCAACAAGCGCCTGATCAATGCCGACGACAAGCTGAGGCAGGTCTTCGGCGGCAAGAAGCAGGTGTCGATGTTCGAGATGACCAAGCTGGTCTCGAACCACCTCAAGTAGACCCGCTTTCGCCGGCGTCACTCGACGCCGCCGGACCGCACAAGACGGCCGGCCATCGCTCACGCGGTGACCGGCCGCGTGTTTTCTGTCGCGACTTATGGGCGCCAGGGCGGGTTGGTTCGCCCGCGACGATCGCGGAATAGCGCCGGCCGGATCGCTGTTTGGCCCAGTGGCGCTCGCCCGTACCGATCCGAAAGCGATGCGCTTTCCTGAACGGAGGAAAAGATCATGAAGCACGCTTCTTCGCTCGCGCTTTGCTTGCTCCTGTTCACTTCCGAAGCCATGCTTGCGCAGGCGCCTGCGCCGACGCAGCGCATCCGCGGTGACGTGGTCGCACTCGATGGCCTCAGTCTGCAGGTCAAATTACGCAGCGGCGAAGTGCTCGCGATCAAGCTTGCCGACAACTACGTCGTGACTGCGGTCGTCAAGATCGACGTGACCGCGATCAAGCCCGGCGCCTTCGTCGGGACAGCGAGCGTGCCGCAACCCGACGGCACGCTGACATCGCTTGAGGTGCTCGTGTTTCCGGAAGCCATGCGCGGGAGCGGTGAAGGCCACTATCCGTGGGACCTCAGGCCCGGCAGCATGATGACCAATGCGACCGTGGCGGAGGTGGTTAGCGCGGGCCAAGGTGCCCGTCGCATGACGCTCAGGTACAAGGATGGCGAGAAGAGCATCATCGTGCCGGAAGACGTGCCCATCGTCACCTTTGAGCCTGGTGAGAAGACGATGCTCGTTCCGGGAGCGCACATTCTGCTTACCGCGACCAAGCAGCCTGACGGCAGCCTGACCGCAGCGCGAGTCGCCGTCGGCAAGAACGGTCTTGTGCCACCGATGTAGCGATAAGGCGGCTGCCGCGCGAGCCGCCGCCGAGTCCTCGCGGTCAGCCGTCGCGCGGCCGCTTCGGCCAATCGTCCTCGTCTTTGAGAATGCGGATCACCCGCGTGCGCTTGCCGCCGCCGTAGCGCTCCATCTGCACCTCGATCGGATAGAGTTCGGCGAGCTTGGCGCGGGCCTCCTTCTCGCTGTCGAAAGTCAGCACCACGCCGTCGGAGCCGCGCACGTCGCTCCAGATGCCGTTGGCGGCCTCGACCTCGATCTTGTATTTGGTCGGTGCGTCGGAGGCCACGAAAGTCTCAGCCTTGCGTCTGCAGTGCGCGGATGCGCTCTTCGATCGGCGGGTGCGTCGCGAAGAGTCCCATGATGCCTCTTTTGTCCGTGATGCCGAATCCCGCGAGCGATTTGGGCAACTCGCCGGGCGGCAGCCCGCCGAGGCGCGCCAAGGCGTGCATCATCGGCTGTGGCGTGCCCAGGTAGCGCGCGCTGCCCGCGTCGGCGCGGAATTCGCGCTGGCGGGAGAACCAGGCGACGATGATGCTTGCAAGCACGCCGAACACGATCTCGCATACCAGAACCGTTACGTAATATCCGGGGCCGATGCCGCGCTCGGTGCGGAACACGGTCTTGTCGACGATGCTGCCTACGACGCGCGCAAGGAAGACGACGAAGGTATTGACCACGCCCTGTATGAGCGTCAGCGTCACCATGTCGCCGTTCGCCACGTGCGCCATTTCGTGACCCAGAACGGCTTCGATCTCTTCGCGCGACATGGCATTGAGCAAGCCTGTCGACACGGCAACCAGCGCGGAATTCTTGAAGGCCCCCGTGGCGAAGGCGTTGGGCTCGCCTTCGTAGATCGCCACCTCGGGCGTCGCGACTCCAGCGCGGTCGGCAAGCTTCTTCACAGTCGCCAGCAGCCACGTTTCGCCTTCGCTCTGCGGCTCGCTGATGAGGTGCGCGCCTGTCGACCACTTGGCGATCGTCTTTGACATCAGGAGCGATATGAACGCGCCGCCAAACCCGATGATTGCGGAGAACGCCAGCAGCGCGCCCAGGTTCAAGCCGTTCTCGGCCAGTGCCCGATTGAGCCCGAGCAGGTTCGTGACGATCGACAGCACGACCAGCACTGCGAGGTTGGTGAGCAGGAACAGCACGACGCGTTTCATAGGCTCCTCCGCGCGACGACGATATTAACGCTTGCGGCGCCGCGGCGGTATCGCGCTCGTTACGAACGCTTGGCCGCCGTTTCCCTGCCCCAGGAGTCGCGCAATGTCACCGCGCGGTTGAACACGGGACGGGACCGGTCATGATCATTCGCGTCGGCGATGAAATATCCGTGCCGCTCGAACTGATAGCGGGCCTCGCGGGGCGCCGAAGCGAGCGCGGGCTCGATGTATGCCTTGGCGGTGTTCCTGGCCTCGGAATTGAGATCGTCCAAGTAGTTCCGCTCGGTCGCCTCGTCAAACGGCACGTCGTCATCGAAGATCGTATCGGTCGGGCCGGAGCCAGTGGCTCGCGCCAGTGCGCCGCTGTTCGCGCCTGCTTCATTGGGCTGCGTAGCCCTCCCGGGCTGCGGAACGATGAACAGCCGGTCGTAGAGGCGGACCTCCGCAGCTCGCGCGCTGCGCGCGGCAAGCCAGTGGATGTTGCCCTTCACCTTGCGTCTTTCAGCACCTGGAGTACCGCTCCTCGTGTCCGGATCATAGGTGCAATGCACGGTGACGATGTTGCCTTGTGCGTCGCGCTCGGCGCCCAGGCACTTGATGATGTAGCCATAGCGAAGCCGCACTTCTGCCCCGGGTGAAAGACGGAAGTAGCCCTTGGGCGGTGCTTCGTCATAATCCTCGCGCTCGATCCAGAGCTCGCGGGCGAAGGAAAGGGACCGCCGGCCCAGCTCCGGCTTCTGCGGGTGATTGGGCGCGAAGCACTCCTCATCGTGGTCGACAGGATAGTTGTCGATGACGAGCTTGACCGGATCGAGCACCGCGATACGCCGCTCGGCGCGGACGTTGAGATCTTCGCGCAGGCAATCCTCGAGCACGCCGATGTCGATCCATTGGTGCGCCTTGGACACGCCGATGCGCTCGGCGAAAAGCCGGATGGCTTCGGGCGTGTATCCGCGCCGGCGCAGACCGGCGAGGGTCGGCATACGCGGATCGTCCCAGCCGTCGACGAACTTGCCTTCGACGAGCTCGATCAGTTTGCGCTTGCTCATTACCGTATAGGTAAGGTTGAGCCGAGCAAACTCGTACTGGTGCGGCAAAGGGCGTTGCAGCAATCCCGCTTCCGCGAGCTGCTCGATCACCCAGTCGTAGAGCGGCCGGTGATCCTGAAACTCGAGCGTGCACAGCGAATGCGTGATGCGTTCCAGCGCGTCGGAAATGCAATGGGTGTAGTCGTAGAGCGGATATACGCACCATCTGTCTCCGGTGCGATGATGCGGCGTATGCCGGATGCGGTAGATCGCCGGATCGCGCAAGTTGATGTTGGGGCTCGCCAGGTCGATCTTGAGTCGCAGCACATGCGCGCCGTCGGGAAATTCGCCCTCCTTCATCCGGCGGAAAAGGTCCAGGTTCTCTTCGACCGACCGCTCGCGGTAAATGCTCGGCCGGCCGGGTTCGGTCAGCGTCCCGCGCAGACGCCGCATCTCCTCCGGGGTCGAGCTATCCACATAGGCCAGGTCCGCCTTGATGAAATGCCGCGCGAATTCGTAGAGCCGCTCGAAATAGTCGGAGGCATGGTAAAGATGCGGTCCCCAGTCGTAACCCAGCCAGCGCACCGCGTCCTGAATCGATTCCTCGTATTCAACGTCCTCCTTGACGGGATTGGTGTCGTCGAAGCGCAAGTGGCAGACACCGCCGTTCTCCGCGGCAAGTCCGAAGTTGAGACAAATCGACTTCGCGTGGCCGATATGCAAGTACCCGTTGGGCTCGGGGGGAAAACGAGTAACTACTCGACCGCCGTACTTGTGGGTGCGATAGTCCTCGGCGATGATTTGCCGAAGAAAATTGGAGCTTGGCGCTGCCTCCGTTTGCGGCGATGCAGCAATCATTGCGCTTTGTTCATGAACAAACCATGGTCATCAGCCATTCTAGCCGCAGGGGTCGTGGGCGTCACCGGGCGACATGCCAGACGCATGGAATGGATGCGCCGCGAACCGCATGCAGCAAGGCTTTGCAAGCCATGGCTTACTTCGATAGGATGACTTTTTCCACAATATCTGTGGATAATTATGTGCATATCTTGTAAATTCGGCGGCTAAGTAGTGCACAGTGTAGGATATTCTCTGACATGCCTAAATCTGCGCCGTCGTTTTTGTCATATAATTCATAAAGTTGGTTGACCAGCCCGCAGTTCTCCGAGGGGTTGCCAGACTGTCCGCCGAAGTTGGTTTTTGGCATGTATCGGTGGACAGAGCAGTCCATTGCGTCCTGGACAGATCCCTTGCGGAAGCAGTCTTGTCGAACCTTGGTGCGGATTCGCCCGCGTGAACGAGACGTCCTCCACCTGGCCGGTACTGCCGGTTTCGCTGCTCGTGAGTTCCGCTCGTCTGCTGATCGAGCGCCACCTCGGCTTGGCGTGGATCAGTGGCGAGGTCTCGAACCTCTCGCGGGCAGCATCGGGACACGTTTACTTCCTGCTCAAGGACGAGCAGGCCCAGGTACGCTGTGTCCTGTTCCGACAGAAGGCGCAGCTCCTGGCCTTCGCCCTGAAGGATGGCTTGCGCGTCGAGGTACGCGCGACACCGACGATCTACGAAGCGCGCGGCGAATTCCAGCTCAATGTCGAGATGGCGCGAGTGTCCGGTCTCGGCGCGCTCTACGAACAGTTCGCCCGGCTCAAGGCCCGGCTCGAAGCCGCGGGCTGGTTCGCGCCGGCGCGCAAGCGCGCCCTGCCTCGGTTTCCGCGCGCAGTCGGCATCATCACCTCGCGTGGTGCCGCCGCGCTCTCCGATGTGCTGACCACACTCGCTCGAAGAATGCCGTCGCTGCCGGTGATCCTTTATCCGGCCTCCGTTCAGGGAAGCGGCGCGGCCGTCGAGATCGCCGCCGCGATCGCGGTTGCGAACACGCGTGCCGAGGTCGACGTGCTGATCGTCTGCCGCGGCGGTGGTTCGATCGAGGATCTGTGGGCGTTCAACGAGGAGATCGTCGCGCGCGCCGTATTCGATTCCCGGATTCCGGTCGTCAGCGGCGTCGGCCACGAGACCGATTTCACGATTTGCGACTTCGTAGCCGATGGGCGCGCACCGACGCCGACGGGCGCTGCGGCGCTGGTCGTCCTCGAGCGCACCGCGCTGCTCACCACAGCGGCGGCGCTGTGCGCGCGCTGGCGGCGCACCGCGGAGCGCATCCTCGAAGTCCGCATGCAGCGGCTCGACGCCGCGTCGCGGCGTCTGGTGCATCCATCGGCGCGGCTAGCAGCGCAACGCGAGCGCGTCGGTTCGTTGGCACAGCGCCTGATGCGCGCGGCGGTGGCGAGCCGGGCGCTGCGCCAGCGCGAGCTCACGCTCTGCGGCCAAGCGTTCGTGCGTCTGCTGCGCGCGCCATCGCCGCAACGCGCCGCGCTCGATCGCCTCCAGGAGCGCTGGGAGCGCGGTGGAAGCGAGCGCGTCGCCGCGCTGACCCGACGCCTTGCGGGGCTCGAACGGAGCCTGAAGCATTTGGGACCACAAGGCGTTCTCGATCGCGGATACAGTATCGTCACGACCGCCGCCGGGGCTATCGTCCAGGATGTGGCACAAACCTCAGTCGGCCAACCGCTGACATTGCACTTTGCGCGCGGCGGCGCGGACGCGCAGGTCACGCGCAAGATACCCGAGTGACGGCGCGGTGAACCGCGGCTAAGCCTCGTCCGGATCCGGATCGTCGATCGTGCTCAACTTTCGCAGGCCGGCAACGACATCGGCCGGCGCCTGCGCCGCAATTTTCGGGGTAGCGCAGACGACGTCGCAATTCTGCGCCCGATGCCTCAGCGCATGATCCATCAGCACGAGCGCCAGCATGGCTTCGGCGATCGGCGTCGCGCGGATTCCGACACAGGGATCGTGCCTGCCGTGCGTATTGACCACGACCGGATTGCCGGCCTTGTCGATGCTGCGTCGGTCGAGACGGATCGAGGAGGTCGGCTTGATCGCGATCGATACGACGATATCCTGGCCGGTCGAGATGCCGCCGAGGATTCCGCCCGCATGATTGGAGACGAAACCCTGTGGTGTCATCTCGTCTGAATGCTCGGTGCCGGTTTGGGCAATACTGCCGAAACCGGTGCCGATTTCGACGCCCTTCACCGCATTGATTCCCATCATCGCGGCCGCGAGATCGGCGTCGAGCTTGCCGTACACGGGCTCGCCCCAACCGACCGGCACGCCCTCGGCGATCACCGTGACGCGCGCGCCGCAGGAATCGCCCGACTTCCGCAGTGCGTCCATGAAGGCCTCGAGCTCCGGCACGATTCCCGCGTTGGCGGCAAAGAAGGGATTCGCGTCGACGTGCTCCCAGCTTTGGAACGGGATCGGCTTCGGGCCGAGCTGGGTCAGATGACCGCGGATGGTCACGCCGTAGCGCTCACCCAGCCACTTCCTCGCAATGGCTCCTGCCGCGACTCGCACCGCGGTCTCGCGCGCAGATTGCCGGCCGCCACCACGATAATCGCGGATACCGTATTTCTGCCAGTACGTATAGTCCGCGTGTCCCGGGCGGAACGTGTCGGCGATGTTCGAGTAGTCCTTGCTGCGCGAATCTTCGTTGCGAATCAAAAGCGCGATCGGCGTGCCCGTGGTGCGACCCTCGAACACGCCGGAGAGGATCTCGACCGAATCCGATTCGCGTCGCTGCGTCACGTGCCGCGATGTGCCCGGTTTCCGGCGATCGAGATCGCGCTGGATCTCGCTGGCGGCGAGCGCCATGCCTGGCGGACAGCCGTCGACGACGCAACCGATCGCCGGCCCGTGCGATTCGCCGAACGACGTGACGCAGAACAGGGTGCCGAGCGTATTGCCGGACATGGTGACGAATGCGACGAAAAGTTTCGGCCGAGTTTAGCATGCGCAGGACGGGCTTCCGGTGGGATGCACACCGCGTGACTGGTGGGGAATCCGCATGGCGAGACCTTTCCGTTCCGCGTTCGATAGCGATCTGATCGCCGCGCTCCGCAGCGCGCGCTTTGTCGCCGCGCTGACCGGCGCGGGCATCTCCGCCGAGTCGGGGCTGGCGACGTTTCGCGCTGCGCAAACCGGACTCTGGGCCAAGGAACCTACTTCGATCCGCGGGAGCTTGCGACACCGGGCGCGTTCGCGCGCAGTCCCAAGCTTGTTTGGGATTGGTATGCATGGCGCCGCGAGCATGTCGCCGCGGCCCAGCCCAACGCCGGTCACCTCGCGCTTGCCGAGCTGGAACGTCGCGTGCGGGAATTTGCGCTCATCACGCAAAACGTCGACGGACTCCATCAACGCGCCGGCAGCCGCAATCCGATCGAGCTCCACGGCAATATCACGCGCGTGAAATGCTCGCGCGAAGGCACGATCGTCGAGCGCTGGGAGGCACCTCCCGATGCTGTACCGCACTGCGCGAACTGCGGCGCACTGCTGCGGCCCGATGTCGTTTGGTTCGAGGAAATTCTGCCCGAGCAAGCCCTTGCGGCGGCCGACGCTGCAGTCCGGCGCTGCAACGTCTTGCTCGTCATCGGCACTTCGGCCGAGGTTTATCCCGCCGCGGCGTTGCCGGCTCTCGCGCGGCTCTCCGGGGCTACCGTCGTCGAAATCAATCCTGAGGCGATTCCGCTATCCGCCACCGCGGACTTCGCGCTCCGCGGCGCCGCAGGGATCGTATTGCCCGCACTCGTCGCCGCGCTCAATTAAAGCGCCGCCGTTGCAAACGCGACAGTAAGCCCGATAGGCCCTTAGGCGTCTACGCCCTCCTTCGACGCTGGCGGTAGCGGTGCGATGTAACCGATGATTAGGAGCAGCGCACCGACGCCGAGAAAGGCAACCACGCGGGTGAGTCCCGACAGGGCTGCGAGGTCGATGGCGAATAACTTGACGATCACCGCGGCGAGCAGGCCGGCGCCGGTGAGCCAGAGGATGCGCAGCGCACGCTTGGTCGCCACGACCATGGCCGCGAGCGCCGCAACGGTCCAGGTCAGCGTCAGCGCCGCCTGCAACGGCCGCGAGGCAATGAGCGCGTGCAACTGCCAGGGCACGCCAAGCCAGTGGTGCACGGTGCGCACGACGATACCGTTGAGTACGATGAACGCGCCTACGCCGAGCCAGCGATAGAGCGTCTGCGCGGCCGCACCGGCATGGCGTTTCGCCCAAAGAAATAGTGCCGCCAGCGCGACCGCCAGCGTCAAATCCAAAGAATTCGCCAGCGGAACGTAGGGCAGCGGTCGCGGGTCGCCGGGATTGAGCACGGCCAGCGCCGCAAAGCCCAGCCCGAGCGCGACCGCGACGACCGCTCCAGCAGTGGCCGCGTACGCATCCCCGAACGTCCGCAGCGGCCATTGCAGTTGGCCCTTTGTGGCGCGCTCGGCCCGCGTGACGGCCAGCAGATACAACACGAGCGGCGCAAGATGCGCGCACGCCGCCCATACCGAGCCTCGCGGCGCGACGCGCGCGGTCCACTCGCCCGCTTCCCACGCCACCTGCCCAAGCAGCAACAAGGCGCCGACCGCATGCGCGGCCGCAAGCCATGGGCGGAGCCCGGCGGTCTTGTTTACATCCGCCGCCGCTCGCGCTTCGCCGCGATAGAGCAACGCAAAGTGCAGCGCCCACGCCAAGGGATAGATGGCCCAGCCGTACTCGGTCACGCTCGTCCGCCCGTGCGTGACGTCGTGGGCAAGCGAGAGCGCGAGCGCCGGCAAAAGGACGACCGCCGTGCTCTCGAGCCGTGGCCAGCGCAAGGGCCGCGCCAGCAGCGCCGCGATCGCCACGCTGCCGGCGATCCACGCCAGCATGACATGCGCCTCCGGCCGTGCCGCGACATGGCGTGCGATTTCCGCCAGGCCGCCGCCCAGCCACCACACGCAGCCCCATCCGAACAGCAGGTGCAGCAGCGAGCGCTCGCCCGCAGGCAGCGCAGTCCCGCGATGGTCGCCCAAGCGCACGCTTGCGAATGCCGACAGCGCGATGGCGACGCTGCCGAGGAACTGGCGATTCGCGAAAGCCGGCGCGGCGAATTCATCGAACCCGCCGACGAGAAACACGATCCCGGCCGCGAACTGCAATACCAGCGCGAAGCCGCGTGCGAACACGCGATCCTCGCGGCAACCCATCCAGTACACGCCGGCCGCTTCGACTGCCCATATCGCGCTCGTCCAGCGCGCGTCGACGGCAAGCGGCACCGTCAGCGTTGCGAAGATCACCGCAAGCGCGCCGAACGCGGCGGCAAGCGTCACCGTTGCCGTATTCTTCGTCTGCCGCAGCGCACGCCAGAGAAAGCCGTACATCGCCGCGATGATCGCAGCGGTCCACGCCAAGCCGTAACGCATGTCCTGCACGAGAAGCGCCTGCAGCGCCAGGGCCACCATCGGGACACCGAAGATGAGCATCGCGTCGACCCTGCGGTCGCCGGCGCCGCGCAAGGCGTGCACGATCGGCACGGCCACGTACGCCAGGAAAAACGCTGCCAGGAACGGCTCGACAATCGGGAAATACGCCGGGTCGTAAAAATCGTATCCCCACCACAGGCCGAGCACGAAGGTGCCGCCGAAGCCGACGAGATCGAGCGCGCGCCAGGCGCGGAACCAGGCGATGCCGAGGATCACCGCGTTGACCGCGGCCACATAAGCGAACAGCGGGACGGGCTCACTCACGGTTTCGACCAGCACCGGAGCGAGCAAGCCGCCCAGCGCCGCCAGCGCGGCGAGCGCCTGCGCATCGAACGCGAGCGACAGCATGACCGCCAGTACCGCAATCACGGCGAGCAGCGCGAATGCGCTCGGAGGCGAAAGCAGCGGCACAAGCTGGAACGCCGCGAACGTCGTCAGATACAGCACGCCCAAGCCCCCGCCGACCAACGCCAGCGCGTAGGCCCGGCGTGCATTGGAGAGCCAGGCGCCGACGCCGATCATCGCAGCGCCCGCGAGCGCAACACTGGAAAACTGCAGCTCGATCGGAATCGTGACATGCTCGGCGAAGTACGACAGCAGGAAGGCAACGCCGAAGAAAAGGACGACGATACCGACGCGAACCATGGCGTTGCCGTCGGTGAACCAGGACCACAGCGATGGCGCTGCAGCGCTCGCCTGTCGCGACACGCTGCTCGCGGCGCGCGCCGCGCCGACGGCGTCGGGCTCGCCCAGGCCGCCTTTGCGCACCGGCGATCGCGGCGCCGGCATGACGTCCGGTGGCGTAACGGCGATCGGAGCCGCATCAAGCTTCGCGGCGGGTTCTTTTGTCTGCGCCGCGCCGGCAGTCGGCCCGCTGCCCCCCGCCGCGGGCAGCGGAGTCGCTGACCGCGCGAGCGCGGCCTCAAGCGCGGCAACGCGTTGTTCCAAGGCAATGATGCGCGTCGAGCTCGCCAGCTCGCCCGCGAGTGGCGACTTGCGCAGAACCAAGCCGATGACGAGACCGACCGCTGCGCCGGCCATGAAACCTCTAAAGCCGTGCAGGTACGCGCCGATAAGCGCACCGAGCAGAAAACCGATCCATGGCATCGCTGCTTCCTTCGCGCGCCTAGCGCCGATCGCCGCGCAAGGACAGGACCTTTTCCTGCAACATTTCCGGAGTGGCCAGCTCGGGCGCGAGCGGCGGCCCCGCGACCAACGCAATTCTGGAGAACAGACCGCGCAGGCGCCGCATCGCCTTCCCCCGGGACGAGCGGCTGAACAAGCTACCCCACAGCCCGCGCAACGCCATCGGGACGACGGGTGCGGGCGCCTGTTCGAGAATGCGCTGTAATCCGGGGCGGAATCGGCTCATTTCGCCAGTATCGGTGATCTTGCCCTCGGGGAAGATACATACGATTTCCCCCGCCTTGAGCGCATGGGCCGCCTCGACGAAGGCGCGCTCCTTGAGCGCGGGATCTTCCTTCGCGGACGCGATCGGAATGGCCCGCATGGTGCGAAAGATGAATCTGAGCAAGGGAATCGCGAAGACGCGGTGGTCCATCACGAAGCGAACCGGACGGCGCACGCAGGCGGCGATCACGATGGCATCGACGAAGCTCACGTGGTTGCAGACGATCACGCACGCGCCCTTCTCCGGGACCTGTTCGAGCCCCTGCTTGTCGACTCGGTAGACGCTGTGGATCAAGAGCCATGCCAGGAACCGCATCAGGAACTCGGGCACCAGCGAGTAGATATAGAGCGCGACGACCGCGTTCATCAGTCCGGTCGCGAGAAAGAGCTCGGGGATCGACAGGCCCGCCTTGAGCAGGCCCAGCGCGATGCCCGCCGACGCCACCATGAACAACGCGTTCAGGATATTGTTCGCCGCGATGATGCGCGACCGGTATGCCGGGTCCGAGCGCTCCTGGATCAGCGCGTACAGCGGCACGATGTAGAAGCCGCCGAACATGCCCAGAAGCACCAGGTCCGCGACGACGCGCCAGTGCGCGTGGATCGTGAGGAAGTGCTCGATACCTGCAAGACCCTGAGGCCGCAGCCCGCGGCTCGCAAAGTAGAGATCGACCGCGAACACGGACAGTCCGATCGAGCCGAACGGCACCAGCCCCACCTCGACCTTGTGTCCCGACAGGCGCTCGCACAACAGCGACCCGACGCCGATGCCGACCGAAAATATCGCGAGCAACAGCGTGGCGACATGCTCATCGCCACCCAGGACGTCCTTGGTGTATGTCGCGAACTGGGTGAGGTACGTCGCGCCGTAGAACCAGAACCAGGAAATGCCCAGCATCGACAGCCAGACCACACGATTGCCGTACGCGAAGCGCAGATTGCGGCTCGTTTCGGTCAAGGGATTCCAGTTGATCTTCAGGTCGTGAGCGGCCGCGGGCGTCGTAGGAATTGCCCGGCTCACGAGGTAGCCGCCAATGGCGATCGCGATCGCGGTTGCTCCGGCGAGAACCGGGCCTTCGGGCTTGATCGCAATGACCAGGCCGCCGACGATTTCTCCCAGCAGGATCGCGACGAACGTCCCCATCTCGACCAGGCCGTTGCCGCCGACGAGCTCGTCGCTCCGAAGATGCTGCGGCAGAATCGCATACTTGACCGGCCCGAACAGCGTCGAGTGCACGCCCATCAGCGCGAGCGCCGTGAACAGCAGAATGAGGTCGCGGCGGTAGAAACCGATCGCGCCGATGATCATGATCGCGATCTCGAACAGCTTGATGAAGCGGATCAACCGCGACTTCTCGTACTTGTCCGCGAGTTGGCCGGCGGTCGCCGAGAAGAGGACGAACGGCGCGATGAAGACGGCTGCGGCAATGTTGACCAGATCGTTTGCCGACATTGCCGTCAGCGTCGCCGCCTGAAACGCGACGAAGATCACCAGTGCGTTCTTGTAGAGGTTATCGTTGGCCGCGCCGAGGAACTGGGTCCAGAAGAATGGCGCGAAGCGGCGCTCGCGCAACAATTGGAACTGGCTGTGTTCGGCCATCGGAGCTCCTCGATCAGCGATGCTTGGCGATCACGTGAAATTCCAGGGGCAGGCCGCAGCTTTAGCGGTGCTCCAGCAGATAATCCTGCACCGCCGCCAGCGCCGCATGCACCGCGGTCACGTCGGGCCAGAAATACACCTCCCTGCCGGTCTTCTCGCGCTTGAGCACGCCTGCCTCGCGCAACACGCGCAGATGATGCGCCACCGCGGTGCGCGAAAGGGTCGATGCCGCGACGATCTGACCGATGTTCAGCCGCTCTCCCGGCTCGAACATCAGCAGGATACGCTGCCGGTGAGGGTCGCCCAGCGCGACGAAGATGCGCGCGATTCGCCGCCACGGGGCGGGGATCGCGCGCGCGTACGCCCGCCTCATCGTCCCGCCGCTGCGCGCTGGCTACTCATCTAAATAACTAGTTGCATAGTTATGTTACTTTAACCCTTTCCTGCGGCTTGTCAAGGTGTTCGAGAGCCGCATGCCGCGTCTGTCCGGCGAGCTCCGCTCAAATCCTCTGCCTGCGTGGACTTTGGCTTCGGCTAGAATAGCGCGGGTAACTGCCCTTTACTCTGATGCGCCAATACCTCGATTTCATGCGCCACGTGCGCGACCGCGGCCACCGCAAGGACGACCGCACGGGCACCGGGACGCTCTCGGTCTTCGGCTACCAGATGCGCTTCGACCTCGCCGCC
Source organism: Casimicrobiaceae bacterium (assembly GCA_036506975.1). Taxonomy (GTDB): domain Bacteria; phylum Pseudomonadota; class Gammaproteobacteria; order Burkholderiales; family Casimicrobiaceae; genus PALSA-1003. The sequence goes on from DASXQW010000066.1 coordinate 24,385, forward strand.
GGATTTCCTCTGCTCACGACCAAGAAGGTGCACACCAAGTCGATCATTCACGAGCTGCTATGGTTTCTCGCCGGTGACACGAACGTGCGCTATTTACAAGACAACGGTGTGACCATCTGGGACGAGTGGGCGGACGAAAATGGCGAGCTCGGACCGATCTACGGCTACCAATGGCGTTCCTGGCCCGCGCCGGACGGTGGGCATATCGATCAGCTTGCGCAGGTGCTGGCGCAGATTCGCAGCAACCCCGATTCGCGCCGGCTGATCGTGTCGGCCTGGAACGTCGGCGATATCCCGCGCATGAAGCTGCCCCCATGCCATGCGTTGTTCCAGTTCTATGTCGCCGGCGGGAGGCTGTCCTGCCAGCTCTACCAGCGCAGCGCCGACATTTTCCTCGGGGTGCCGTTCAACATCGCGTCCTACGCGCTGCTGACGCACCTGGTGGCGCAACAGGCCGACCTCGACGTCGGCGACTTCGTATGGGTCGGCGGGGATTGTCACCTGTATCTCAATCACCTGGAACAGGTCGAAACGCAGCTCTCGCGTACGCCGTATCCGCTGCCCAAGCTTGTCATTCGGCGCCGGCCGCCGTCGCTGAACGAGTATCGCTATGAGGATTTCGAGCTGACTGGCTACCAGTCCCACCCGGCAATCAGGGCCGCGGTGGCCGTGTAGCACCCCGTCGCGCCCCGAGCCGATCCCGCGGCATACACCGACGCCATACGTCGGTGCTTCTGGCACAGCACTGTCCGTGCGGCCAATGCGTGTTCGCGTTGTCTGCCGCTTATCGCTGCGCTGGTGATACGCGAACTCACCCATCGGCTTCTTTCACATCGGCGACTTCGATGCGGACTTGACGCATCCAGAACATCGCTTTCTCCGTATTACGCGAGGCGGGAAAAAGGTCTTCGCGATGGAGCGATGGGGGAATGCCATGGATACGTCCTAACAAGACGGGCCGGCCGCGGTTCAAGCAGAGATAACGTGCCGATGGCGAAGCTTCGCCGGACGCCATCGCGATCAAGTCCAACGCAGAAGGAAATGGAAAATGAACTCCGTATTCAAGCTAAGCGTCCCCTTGCTGGCGGCAGTCGCGTTGGCATGGGGAATTACCGCCAATGCGGCAAGTCACCGGGAAGCTCCATTTATCGCCATGGATCCGCCGGCCGACAACACGGATGTCTACGCGTTCGTCAGCTATGACGCGGCAAACCTGTCCCGCGCCCCGGCCGATCGGCGCGTCACCTTCATCCTCAACGTCAATCCGGGCCAGGACCCGAGCGATGCCCCCAATTATTACAACTTCGATGATGACGTGCTGTACGCCATCAACATCGACAACAACCGGGACGGTAAGGCCGAGGACATCGTCTACGAGTTTCGCTTCAAGACCGAAAACCGGCCGATCGGCGGGCCGGGCGGATTGACCTCACCCGTTCCTTATCTGGGCAATCCGCATATCACCGCGCTCGGCGGGCTGCTCCAGGGAATTACCGCGCTCGACGGCCCCGGATCGGAAGGACTGACGCGGCGCCAGACGTACACGGTGACGGAGGTGCGCGGGAAACATCGCACGCCATTGTTCACTGGCAGCACGCTGGTAGCGGTACCGTCCAATGTGGGTCCAGCCACGATGCCCAACTACGCGGCGCTGGCAGCGCAGGGAATCTATACCGACGGGGCGACCGGCATCCGGGTGTTCGCGGGGCAACGGGCCGAGACGTTCTACATCGATCTCGGCGCGGTGTTCGACACCTTGAACCTGCGCCGCTATCTTCCGCTGCTCACCGGTCCGGGAGAGGACAGCGACAACGTCAATCCGTTCGGCGTGAACCGCTTCAGCGGCGCCAATATCAGCACCATCGCCATCGAGGTGCCGATCACCCGAATCACCAGCGACAGCAAACCTGCCGCGACATCGGCCAATCCCGTGATCGGCATGTACGCCAGCACCGCCCGGCAGAAAGTGAAAGTGCTGCCGCAACCGGGCGCGCAAACGCTCAACAACGGCCCGTGGGTGCAGGTGTCGCGGATGGCGAATCCTCTGGTCAATGAGCTCATCATCAACACCCCAGCCAAGGACTCGTGGAACGCGGCGGAACCGGAAAATGAAGCACAGTTCCAGGCGTTCTACACGAACCCGGTCATTGCCACCGCCCTGGAACTGGTCTATGGCGTGCCGGTCGTGCCGATCAACGGTTCACCGAAGTCCAACCGTACCGACCTGATGGCGATCCTGCTCAAGTACCCGGGCCAGGCGCTTGCGGGATCGACCTGCGGCGTGCCGTGCTCGGAACTGCTGCGGCTCGATTTACGCGTGCCTCCGACGGCTCCGGAGAACCAGAGCCGGCTGGGCGCGGCGTTGAGCACCGACCCCGCGGGCTGGCCAAACGGTCGGCGTCCGAATGATGACGTCACCGACATCGCAATACGCGTAGTTGGCGGGACGAACTACATCGCGAACAAGGCCGGCGATGGCGTCAACTTCCTGGCCGGCGCGCCGGGTGTCGTGGGCGTCGATATCACGGCGAATGGCATCGCCAAGAACTTCCCATTCCTGCCCACCCCATACGATGGTAAGAATCGCCGGCATGTCGACTGCGATGAGACCGGACCCGGCGCCAACCCTTGCGGACCGCTCGTGCCTTGACGAGTTGCAGCAGATAGACTTAGCTCGATGGCCCGGGTCAAGCCCGGGCTTTTTTTTGGTAAAAAAAAAGCCCGCTGGGAGGAAGTGAGCGGGCAAGGGGGATTCCGATGGTTGGAGCGCAACCCCGCTCCGAGGGGTCAGGCGTTCCGGGCCTTTCGTCCCGCGGCCGCCTGCGGCCAGCTAACGATTCAATCCTGCTGCGCTGAACGTGCCTGTGCTGCCTAGACGACGCTGCGGGCAGCGTTTACGCGCTCGGCCAACTCTTCGAGCGCGACTTGTTGCGATGGCGACAAAGTCTGACGGCCCGAGGCGGGCTCGGTGCCACGGCGCTCACCGGCCAGCTCGCGCTCACTCTGCCAATAAGCAGAAAATTCCGGGGAGAACGTATCCATGTCGCTACCTCATGCTCTGTTGTTCGTTTTTCGCCCTTACGTCCGCTCGCAGACGATAAAGCAAGCCTCGTGCCAAGTTTTGCGTAGCGATCCCAATCAATAAGTTGTAACCGGCATAACGCGCGAATATTGCCGATGGTTGGCAGGAGTTGCCGCTCAAGCTTCAATGTCGTCGCATTTTCACGACACCAGGAATCGTCTCGGAGACAACCCACTGATTTAGGGTCTTTAATTCTGTCGTCGAATGACGACAGCATTGACGCAAATGCAACAAACCCGGCGAGCGCTGGGACGTGCCGGTTATCGCTTCGGAGGTGGCGCAGGGGCGAAGGTCCGCATGAGGCTAGGGCTTGGCGTCCTTGAACATCGCCGGTTCGAGACGGTGGCGTTGCAGCAATTTGTAGAATTCGGTCCGGTTGCGCTTGGCGAGCGTCGCCGCCTGGGTTACGTTGCCGCCCGTGATCTTGAGCAAGCGCACGAGGTAGTCGCGCTCGAACTGCTTGCGCGCTTCCTCGAATGGCGCGAGCACCCCGGTGTCCTCGCGCAGCGCGCCCTGCACCAGCGTCGCCGGGATAACGCTGGTGGTCGTTAGCGCCAACGCCTGTTCGAGCAGATTGAGCAGTTGCCGGACATTGCCGGGCCAGGGCGCTGCGATCAGGACCGCCATGGCGTCGGGCGCGAGCGAAGGCGCCGGCTTCTTGTACCGTTCGGCGAGCTTGCGCAGAAAGTGCGTGGCCAGCAATGGGATATCTTCGCGCCTCTCGGACAGCGGGGGGAGCTTCAGCGACACGACGTTGAGGCGGTAATAGAGATCCTCGCGGAAGTGCCCCGCTGCCTTTTGCGCGTCGAGGTCGCGATGGGTCGCCGAGATCACGCGAACGTCGATGGGCACCGACTGCGTCGCGCCCACCGGCCGCACTTCGTCCTCCTGGAGAACGCGCAGCAGCTTGACCTGCAACGCGAGCGGCATGTCGCCGATCTCATCCAAGAAGATGGTGCCGCCATCCGCGGCGAGGAAGAGCCCCTTGTGCGCCTGCACCGCGCCGCTGAACGCGCCGCGCGCGTGGCCGAAAAGTTCCGACTCGAGCAGAGGTTCGGGAATGGCGCCGCAATTGACCCCCACGAACGGCCGCGCACCACGGCGGCTTGCACGGTGAATCGCGTGCGCCAGCAGCTCTTTGCCGGTTCCCGACTCGCCGAAGATAAGCACGCTCGCATCGGAGTCGGCAACGAGTCTTGCTTGTCGCAACAAGTCCTCCATCCGCGGGCTGCGGGTGATGATGCCCGCACGCCATTCGCCGCTCGCTTGGCGCGTCGGCTCGGTAGCGTCGCCGGTCAGTCGCACCGCATTTGCGACTTTCTGGAGCAGCTCCTGGCTGTCGAACGGCTTGGTGAGGAAGGCGAATACGCCGCGCTGCGTCGCCGACACGGCGTCGGGAATCGTCCCGTGCGCGGTCAGGATGATGACCGGCAGCGCGGGATGCTGGCGATGAATCGCGTCGAACAGCTGCAGCCCGTCGATCCCGGGCATACGCATGTCCGTGATGACCGCCGCGGGTCTCGCAATTGCGAGCGCCGCGAGCGCGGTTTCGCCGCTGTCGGCAGTGCGAACGCGATAGCCCGCCGAGGTCAGCCGCAGGCTTATCAGCTTGAGCAGGTCGGGATCGTCGTCGACCAGCAGGATGTCAGCGGATTGTGCCATTGTTCTCTCTATCGGCCCGTGCCGCCGCCGCCACCGCCGCCGCCGCCGCCGGCGTTGCGGCTGCGCTCGAGCAAGAGGCTGCGTTCGACGGCGCGCAATGCGTCGAGCTTCTCCTGCGCCACCGCGGTCTTCCTTTGCTCCTCGCGCACGCTACGCGCACGCTCGGTGATTTGCGCGTGGAGCAGGGAGGCGATCTGTTTCATCGGTGACGCGTTGCCGCTCCTGCTGACAATCGGCTCGAGCAGCGCCAGGGCGCGGGCGTCGTCCGGTGGACCGGCGGTGGGCAGCGTAAGCAGCATGGCGACGCGGATTCGGTTCGCGTCGCTGCGCGTGCGGCTCAGCGCCAGGTTGCCCGCAGCGAGCTCGCGCCTGAGATCTTCGCCCGCTTCCACGGCGTAGCGCTGCAGGTCGCCGAGGAGCGCGAGCGCTTGTTGTTCCTCCTCGTTGACCGCAGGCGCAGCCGGGAGGGGGAGCTGCTGCGCTGTCGGCTGCGGCGGCGACTGAACGATCACGATCGGCGGCACGGGCACGGGCGTCACCGGCAGCGGGTCCGGCTTGATCTGTACCACGGGTGGCGGTGCGGCCGGCACCGGGGCGGGCGCCGGTGGCGGCGCTGCGCATGCGGCGAGCAAGGCGAGTCCGAATAGGGTGCTGACGCCGCGCCCGTACCGACAGCTCAACCTTCCTCCTGTATCGAAATCTGCGCGGCCGTTCGCGCCGCCGCGGGCTGATCCATGGCCGCGAGCGGGAGCCAGAGACGAAAGTGGGCACCTCGCTTGCCGTCGGCCCGGTCGAGCACTTCGATCCTTCCGCCGTGGGCGAGCGCGTATTCGCTGGCGATCGCGAGCCCCAGCCCCGATCCCTTGATGCGCCCTTCCGGCGCGGGCTTGCCCTGATAGAAAGACTCGAAGATTCGCGGCCGATCCTCCGGGTCGACGCCCGGCCCCTGATCGATGACGTCGAGAACCGCATGATTGCCCTCGGTGTCGAGCTCGAGCGAGATCAGCCCGGAGCGCGGCGAATACTTGATCGCGTTGGACAGCAGATTGTCCACGATGGCGCGGATCCTCTCGGCGTCACCGACGACCACAGATGGTCTGACTTTGGTGTCGAAAGTGATCATGCGCGCGAGCGCTGCGAGCTTGTGCTCCCGGACCACGCGGCGGATCACGTCGGCAAGCGCCACCGGCCCCAAGGTCTGGGGCTCGATGTTGCGCGTCTGGTGATACGTCAGCAGGTCCTCGATCAGTTTCTGCAGTTGCAGCGTGTTCTCGCGCACGATGCGCACGATTTCCTGCTGTGCCGGTGACAGCTCGCCGCCGACGCGATCGCGCAGCAGCTCCGCGCCTTCGCGCACCGCGGTAAGCGGCGTCTTGAGCTCATGCGAAACGTGCCGCAGGAAACGCGTTTGCTGCTCCTCGAGCTCGTGCAGCCGCGCGCGGAGCCACTCGAGGCGCTGGCCGAGGTAGCGCATGTCCTGCGGGCCGTTGACTTCAATGGCATGGGTAAAATCCGCGCTACCCATCTGGCGGATCGCCAAGTCGAGTTGACGGATCGGTCGCGCGATCAACACGGCGAACCAGATCGCGAGCACCAGCGCGATCGCCCCCGCCGCCAGCGCGAGATAGCCCCAGGTCTTACGGCCCTCTGACGCAGTTTGCTGCAGCCTTTCGATCTCGCGCTCGGTCAGGCCATTGCTGGCGGTCAGCATCGCCTGTGCGCTCGCGGACAGATCCGCGTAGCCCTCCGCCAGCGCCGTGCTAGCGCTCGGCTGCCGATGCGACAGCTTGAGCAGGACAAAGAGCCTGGTTTCGGTGTCGGTCAGTTTGCCGAGTTGGGTCAGTTGCGCGCGTTCCAGCGGAAGCTGTTGCAACTGCTGCGTGGTCTGGTGGAAATCCTGCCGCAGGCGCGCGTAATCGTCGACCAGTTGCGGATCGTCGAGAATGAGATGCTGACGGACGAGTCGCTCCAGCGTCGTTGCCTGCTCGTAGAGCTGCCGGCTCGCGCGTCCCGCCTGCGCTGCCTGCAAGACCGCCTGCTGGCTTTGCGTCCCGAGCCGATCGAGGCTGACGATCAGCTCGACCAGCGCATAGAGCAGCGGCAGGCTGACGAGCAGGAAACCGAGCAGGATGAACTTGAGGAATGAACGCGGGTAGTACACGAGTGATTTCGGGCGACCGCTATAATCATTCGGGTCAAACGATGCCCGGGCTTGAGAGCGACGCGTGCACGATACACCACCCCCCGCCGCCTCGCCAAGCGCGCCCGAGGCCTCCCGCGCACATCGTATCGCGGTGATCGCCGCAGTCGCGCGAAATGGCATCATCGGCGTCAAGAATCGCCTGCCGTGGCGACTGGCCGAAGACATGCGACGCTTTCGCGCACTGACGACCGGCCACGCCGTCGTGATGGGACGGCGCACCTGGGAATCGATAGGCAAGCCGCTGCCCGAACGGCAGAACATCGTCGTCACGCATCGGATTCGGCGCTCAACGCCGGCTGTCGAATTCGCCGCATCGCTCGACGAAGCTCTCGCGCGGGCGAGGCTTCCCGATCCCGTGTTCGTCATCGGTGGCGAGGCGCTCTACCGCGAGGCGCTGCCGCGCGCGGATCTGCTGTATTTAACCGAGATCGATCGCGACTTCGCGGGCGATGCACGATTTCCCGACTTCGATCGTGCGCGCTGGCGCGAGTCGTCGCGCGATGCACGCACGGCGCTGGACGAACCCGACACCTTCACCTACCATTTCGTCGTCTACGAGCGGACGGATCGCTGACGCGAGGGAAACGCTTCCGCCTCTGCCGTATCTTCATCGATGGAGTTCTGGCATGTCCGAAGAATTTGAAATGCAGGGTCCGCACGAACACGAGGTCGAGCACCGGGCGCAACACGACCCGTTCGCCGGCCGCATCGCGGTCATGACGGCGATCTTCGCGACGATCGGTGCTCTCTTCGGCTATATGGCCGGGGCAACGCAGAACGAAGCGTTGCTGTTCAAGAACGAAGCCGCGATTCGCAAGACCGAAGCTTCGGACCAGTGGAATTTCTATCAGGCGAAGAGCAGCAAGCAGAATCTCGCCGAGCTTGGCGCGACGCTGGCCACCGGCGAGCAGCAGGCAAGATATCTGAAGGAAGTCGAGCGCTACAAGAAGGAAAAAGAAGAAATCATGCCCGAGGCGAAGAAACTCGAGCAGCAGTCCAAGGAGGCGGAGGAAAGGAGCGAAGCGTCAATGCACGTCCATCACCGCTGGGCACAAGCGCTGACGCTGATCCAGATCTCGATCGCGCTCGCCGCAATCACCATTCTCACCCGCAACAAAGGACTACAATACGTGGCCTACGGCGTGGCCGCCGGGGCAGTCGCCATCGGCGCGCTGGCGGTCGCGCACATCTAGATGATCCGCTCGGGCTTCATGCAGAACGAAACGGTCGCCGAGTCTCATAACCAGGATCTGTGCCACAGATCGGCACACCGGCCCGCCCCAGGGACCTGACACAGGAGGAAAACGATGAGCAAGACTTTCTCTCGCCGCCGCGTGCTCAAAGCTGGCGCGATCGGTACCGGCTTCGCCTTCTTCGGACCGTTCCGTCACATCAGCTACGCGCAAGGCAAAAAGCCGATCAAGCTCGGCCTGACCTGCGACGCCAGCGGCCAGTACGCGGACAGCGGCCAGGACGACCTGCGCGGTATGGTCCTGGCGATCGACGAGTCCAACGCCAAGGGCGGCGTGCTCGGCCGAAAGATTATCTACATCACGCAAGACACCGAGACCACGCCTGCCACCGGATCACGCGTCGCCGAGCGCTTCATCACGCGCGAAGAGTGCGGCTTTCTCATCGGCGCGCTCAGCTCCGGCGTCGCCAACGCGGTCTCGCAGGTCGCGCAGAAGTACGGCTGTATATATCTGAACAGCAACTCGAGTTCGCCGACCGAGGCGGGCAAGGACTGCCACCGGACGAAGTTCGTCTGGGACGGCAACGGCACGAACTTCTCCAAGGCCACAGTCAAGAACGCGGTCAGCAGCGTCGGCAAGAACTGGCTGCTGCTCACCAACGACTATGTCTGGGGCATCAATACCTCCAAGGCAACGCGCGCGGAGATCGAGGCGAGCGGCGGGAAGGTGATCGACGAGCTGATGGTGCCGCAGAACACGCGCGACTTCAGCTCGTATCTGCTCAAGATCCAGCAGGCCAAGCCCGACGTCGTCGCCGCGGCGATCGGCGGCGACGACATCAAGGCCATGCGGCAGCAGGTCGCGCAGTTCAAGCTCGACAACAAACCGGCGTGGATCAACAACCAGCAGGACTGGCCCGACGTGTGGGCCCAGGGGGCGGCGAGCCTGTTCGGCGTGTTCGGCACGACTTGGTACCACAAACTCAAGCTCCCCGGCGTCGACGACTTCGTGCGCCGTTATCAAGCCCGGTGGAAGGACGCGCCGATCCCGGTTCCCGGCAACGTTTCCTACAACGGCTATATGTGCACGCGCGAGCTGTTGCGCGCGATCGAGCGCGCAGGCTCGACCAACAACATCGCGGTTATCAAACAGCTCGAGCAGCTCAAGGTGCCGGCCGTTGATCGGATGCAGCATTACGATGCGTACATGAATCCGAGCACGCATCATCTGCAGCAGACGATCTACATGGCGCGGCGCAACGACAAGCCGGTCGACAAGACCGACTTGTTCGAGATCGTGAGCTGGACCAAGCCGGAGGACGCGCTCGACGCGCGCGAAGATGACATGGCGTGCAAGCTCGAAACCTACGAATCGACGCCGACCTACGAGCTGTGATCAGCCCCGCGCTCACACCGGGCGCGCACCTGGCGGGCGAGACGACGCGCTCGCTGAAATGTAGACGCAGGCACTAGCCCGCGATGGGCCTCGTCACAGACCTGCTGCCGCATCTGGTCAACGGCGTCAGCCTGGGACTCTTGTTCGCGCTGATCGCGCTCGGCTTCATGCTGATCCTGGGCGTAATGGAAGTGATCAACCTCGCCCATGGCTCGCTGTTCGCGCTGGGCGCGTATCTCGCGCTCACGCTGCTAGCTCCGAAAAGCGGCCCGATCGCATCCAACTTGGCCTGGTTTTCCTCGCTGCCGCTGGGCACACGCTACGCGCTCGCGCTGGTGTTCGCGCCGCTCCTCGTAGGCTTCTTCGGCATGGCGATCGAGCTCTGCCTGCGTCGCACCTACGGCAAGGATCCGCTCTACGGCCTGCTGTTCACATTCGGCGCAGCGCTCGTCATCGAGGAGCTGATCCGCGTGCTATGGGGTACGCGCGATTACGTCCTGCCGGTGCCGCCGCAAATCTCGGGTGGCCTTCTCATCGAGGGCATGATTTACGGTACGTACCGCTTCTTCGCCGCGGGCTTCGCGCTGGCGATGATCGGGCTGCTATGGCTGTTCATCGAGCGCACGCCGTATGGCGCGATCATCAAGGCCGGCGCGCACGACAGCGAGATCGTGCGCGCCTTGGGCATCAATCTGCCGCGGCTGAGAATGCTCGTGTTCGCGCTCGGCGCGGGTCTCGCCGCGATCGCCGGTATCGTGATGGCTCCGATCTGGGGCATCCGACCGCACGTCGGCGTCGACGCCGTCGTTCCCGCATTCCTGATCATCGTGCTCGGCGGTGTCGGCAGCTTCTGGGGGGCGGTGCTGGCGAGCGTGCTCGTCGGGCTCGCGGTCGGACTCACCGGCGCATACGCGTCGGAATGGTCGCTGCTGTCGATGTATCTGCTGCTGATCGCGGTCGTGACGTTTCGCGCACGCGGGCTCTTCGGCAAGAAAAGCGTACTGGAGGCATGATGAGCCGCCGGCAAGCCGCATCCCTGACGCTGCTCGCGGTGGCCCTGCTCACCCTGCCGCTCTGGATTGCCCGCGTCGGCTTGTATCAGTACCTCGGCATCGAGATCCTGGTCTGGGGACTGTATGCGATGTCGTTCAACCTGCTGCTCGGATACACGGGACTCCCCTCGTTCGGCCATGGCGCGTACTTCGGCATCGGCGCGTACGCGTTCGGCTTGCTGCAAAAGCACGTCGGCGCCAACCTCTGGCTGGACCTCGGCGGCGCCGTGCTCGCCGCGGCACTCTGCGGCGCGCTGGTGGCTGCGTTCATCTCGCACCGGCGTGGCATCTACTACGCGCTGATGACCATCGCGTTCGGGCAGATCGTCTGGTTCGTCGCGATCAAATGGCACAGCGTGACCGGCGGCGAAGACGGCCTGCTCAATCTCAAGCGCGTACCGGCGGAATTCGGGTTCGCATCGATATCGCTCGCCGACAACGTCTCGCTCTATTACTTCGTGCTCGCCGTCTGCTGCCTGGCCGTGTGGCTGCTCTGGCGTATCGTCCATTCGCCGTTCGGGCAGGTGATTCAGGCGATACGGCAGAACGAGACCCGCGCCGCATTCATCGGTTATCACGTGTGGTTTTACAAATGGCTGGCTTTCGTGGTCTCGGCGGGATTGTCGGGGCTCGCGGGAGCGCTCTTCGCGCTGGCGCAGCTCGGCGCGTTTCCCGACGTCATGAGCCTGCACGCCTCCGGCTTCGTCGTCATGATGACGCTGATCGGCGGCGGCCTGGTCAGCTTCTGGGGACCGCTGATCGGCGCCGCGGTGTTTTTCGTTGCCCGCGATGCGCTCGGCGCGCTCACCTCGACCTGGCCGCTCTGGTACGGATTGATGTTCATGGCAATCGTGCTGCTCAAACCCGAGGGCATCGCCGGCCTGTGGCAGGCGCGGCGCGGCCGCGCCGCGCCGCCGATCGCCGCACAGGCGGGCGACTAAAAGGCCAACTGAGATGGCGACGCTCGAGGCACGACGCCTGCAGATGCGCTTCGGCGATCGCGTCGTTCTGGAGGACATCTCGCTCACGTTTCGCGACCGCGAGTTCAGCGGCATCATGGGGCCGAACGGCGCCGGCAAGACGACGAGCTTCAACGTGCTGACCGGCCGCTACCGGCCGACGCGGGGTCAGGTGCTGCTCGACGGCGAGGACATCACCGGCCTGCCGCCGCGCTCCATCGCGCGCAAAGGAGTGTCGCGCTCGTTCCAGCTTCTCAACCTGTTCAACGACTTCACCGCGCTGGAGAACGTCGCGCTGGCGGTGCCGGAGTCGCGCCGCCGCGGTCTGTCGATGCTGCGCCATGCCGCGCACGACGGCATCGCAACCGATAAGGCCGCGCATACGCTCGAGCGCGTAGGCCTGCGCGGCAAGGAGCATGTGCCAGCGAAGCGATTGTCCTATGGCGACCGGCGGGCGCTCGAGATCGGCGTCGCTCTGGCCGCCGAGCCCGGCGTGCTCTGCCTGGACGAGCCGACCTCCGGCCTCGGCACCGAGGGTACGGCGCGTCTCGCCGATCTGATCCGCGGCCTCAAGGGCTCGCTGACCATCGTCGCCATCGAGCACGACATGAAATTCCTGTTCGGCCTGGCGGACACCGTCGCGGTCATCCACTGGGGACAGGTGATCGCCCGCGGCACGCCGGCCGAGTTGCGCGAGAATCCGTGGGTGCGCGCTTCCAACCTGGGGAAGCTCCGCTGATGCTCGAGCTTGCGCGCATCAACACCTTCTACGGCGAGACGCAAGCGCTTTTCGACGTCTCGCTCGGCGTCGCCGCCGGCGAAGTCGTCGCGCTGCTCGGTGCGAACGGCGCCGGCAAGACCACGACGCTGCGGAGCATTCTTGGCCTGAGCCGGCCGCGTTCCGGCGCAATCCGGCTTGCCGGCGTGGCGATCGAGCGCTGGCCGACGCATCGCATCGCGCGCGCCGGCGTGGGCTGGGTCCCCGACGACCGCCGCCTCTGTCCGACGCTCACCGTCGCGCGCAACCTCGCGATTGCCCGCAAGGCGAGCCCTTATCGGGCGTGGACGCTCGGCGAGATCTTCAGCCTATTCTCGGCGCTGGAGTACTTGATGGACCGGGAGGCCGAGAATCTGTCGGGGGGCGAGATGCAGATGGTCGCGATCGCCCGCGCGCTCCTCGGTGGTCCCGGACTCGTGCTGCTCGACGAGCCGAGTCAGGGTCTCGCCCCGAAGATCGTGACCGATCTGCTCTCGACCATCGAGCGCCTGAAGGGCGAGGGAATCGGCGTGCTGATCGTCGAGCAGAATGCCGAGGTCGCCCTCGCCGTAGCCGACCGCGTCTATGTGCTCGACCTCGGCCGCATCGTGCACGCAGGGAACGCGGCGGAGTTCCGCGACGACGCGGTTCGTCGGCGCCAATTGCTAGGGGCCTGAAGATGACGCCTCAGTCGCCACCCGGCTCGCCACTGCTCGTCCTCGACCGGCTCTCCAAGCGCTACACCCGCGGCCTGTTTCGCCGTCGCACCACGTTTTCGCTCGAAGTCGACATGACCTTCGCGGGGCCGGAGATCGTCGGCATGATGGGCCCGAACGGTGCCGGCAAGACGACACTCTTCGAAATGATGACCGGCAGCAACGAGCCGACGTCGGGGCGCGTCCTGTGCGCGGGACAGGATATCCACCGAGTGAAGTATCGCCAGCGTGACCGGCTGGCGATCCATTACCATCAGTCCTATCAAGTGCGGAAGATGCGGCGGCGGATCCCATCGTTCCTGCTCGAATCCGCCGACGGCGATTATCCGTGCGTGCACTTGTTCGACGAGCCGCAATTCAATACGCAGGACGGCTACATCGGCTTCATGCTCGATTTCTTCCGCAGGTTGCGGCGGGACGGCCGGCTCGTGTTCGTCTGCCTGCATCCCACGGCGGGCTATCACCTCGACATCCTGAAAGAAGTCTGCGAGCGCTTCCTGTTCGTAGCCGAAGGCACCGTCAGCGCGGCACGCGACTTCGCGACCTTCAGCAGCGATGTCCGCGTCGCGCGCTACCTCGGCAGACTGGCCGCAGCGTGAGCGACCGCTCGAAAATCCGCGGCAAGCAGCGGACGCCCCGCCGCATCGCACCGGCGATCGATTTCGGGCACGAGCTCGCGAATCTCTTCAATTTATCCGGCAAGATCGCGTTTCTGCCCGGCGGTTACGGCGGAATCGGCGAAGCGATCGCGTGGGGATTGGCGCAACACGATGCAACCGTTGCGATCGCCGGGCGAAGCAAAGGCAAAGCCGACGCGCTGGCGCGCGAGCTCCGCCGCGCGGGACATGTCGCCGCCGGGTTCGCAATGGATGCGACCCGGCTCTCTGATCTGGAGCGTGCCGTCGACGCGGTCGCGGCGCGTTTCGGCGCGATCGACATTCTCGTCAACTGCCTCGGCGCGCAGATCGAGCAGCCCGTCGGCAGCGTCAGCGAGGAAGCCTTCGACCGCGTCTACGCCGTCAACCTCAAGGCGGCGATGTTCGTGGCGCAGGCCGTGGCGCGCCACCAGATCGCCGCCGCACGCGGCGGGAAACAGATGCATCTGTTGTCGGTGCGGTCCCAACTCGGCATTCGAGGCCGTGGCTACTCCGCCTATTGCAGCACCAAAGGCGGGCTGCTGATGCTGATCAAGCAGCACGCGATGGAGCTCGCACCGCACCGGATCAACGTCAACGGCATCGCGCCGACGTTCGTCCATACCGAGATGATCCGCCACGTCATGGAGAACGACGCGTTCCGGCGCCAGCTGCTCGACCGCATCCCGCTCGGCCGCATCGCGGACCCGAAGGATATCGTCGGCGCAGCGATCTTCTTCGCCTCGCCCGCCTCCGATTTCGTGACCGGTCAGACGCTCTACGTCGACGGCGGCATTACCTCGAGCCAGTGATGCCGTTCCGCGCGGGCGGCCTCCTTGTAGCCCGGGCTGAGCGCACCGCGCGATGCCCGAGGCATCGTGGACCCGGGGTTCTCTCTGCTCACCCGGGCTACACCAGATTGCGCAACTCGCGCAACGCGACCGAGAGCATCGCCGCGTCGACCGCCGAGCTCGCGCGAAGCTCACCGAAGAGCTGCACGGCGCGTTCGACGCTGCGCCGGTTGCGATCCTCCCACGCCGCGACAAGTTTTGCCGGCGCGCCGCTGTCTGCGCCACCGTGGAGAACCTCGGCGGTAATCGTGCGCTGGAGGCTGGACAGGTCGTCCTGCATCGCTCCCTTCGCCAATATCTGCCAGTGCGCGTCGCCCGGCAGCGCCGCGATCTTCTCGCGCAGCCACGGCAACCCGAACCGAGTCGCGAGCGCGAAGTACAGCTCCGCGATCGTCTCCACCGGCCGCTTGGCGGTGCCCGCGACCTCGACGATGTCGAGCGCCGCGTAGAGCGTGTCGAATGTAACCACCCGCGCCGCCAGAGGCTGCGGCACGCCCTTGGCCACGTATGCGGCAACCGCGTTGTCGACCCGCACGCGCTCGCCGGGGTCGAGCAGCTGCGGCAATCGCGTCGCCAGGGCAGCGACCTGCGGCGTAAAGTGCGCGATCGTCCCCGCCATGTCCTCGGCGAGCCGGCGCGAGCGCAGGAACCACGTCGTGCCGCGGACGATCAGCCGGCTCGTGTCGAGCAGCATCGCCGACTGCACGGCATCGTCGACCTCGTTGTCCAGCGCCTCGATCGCCTTCCACAGCTCGACGAAGCCGAAGATTTCGCGATTGAGCAGATACGCGCGGACGATTTCGTACGGCTTGGCGCCGGTCGTCTCGAGCAGCTGGTGCACGAAGGTGCTGCCGAC
>DASXQW010000067.1:0-27355 GCA_036506975.1 Casimicrobiaceae bacterium
AGCGAGTCCTCCGCCTTCACCGCGTCGCCGGGTTTCACGAAGACCTCGATGACGGGCACGTCCTTGAAGTCGCCGATGTCGGGAACCTTGACCTCGATTGTGCTCATGGAGACCTCAGAAGCTCATCCGCGAAGACGCAAAGTAGACCAAGGAGGCAAAGCCGACTTCTCTGCGGAGCCTTGCGCCCTTGGCGAATTTGCGGTGGAAGTGTTGTCGTTATACGTCAGACGGTCCACGGCGCCGGCTTCGACGCGTCGATGCCGTATTTCTTTATCGCCTCGGCGGCTTTCGCAGCCGGCATGACGCCCTCATCGGAGAGCGTCTTCAGCGCCGCGACCGCGACGTAATAGCGATCGACCTCGAAAAACCGGCGCAGCTTTTCGCGGGTATCGGAACGCCCGAACCCGTCGGTCCCAAGCACGGTATATCGCCGCGGCACGAACGGCCGGATCTGCTCGGCAAAGGCGCGCATGTAGTCGGTGGCGGCGACGACGGGGCCCTTGGTGTCCTTGAGGCAGGTCTCGACGTGCGACAGCTTCGGTTTGGCGGTCGGGTTGAGCATGTTCCAGCGCGCGCATGCCTGGCCGTCGCGCGCGAGCTCGGTGAAGCTCGGGCAGCCCCAGAGATCGGCGTCGACGCCCCAATCGACGCCGAGCAACTCCGCTGCGGCGATCACCTCGCGGAAGATGGTTCCGCAGCCCAGCAGCTGCACGCGCGGCGCTTTCGGCGTCTCGCTTCCGGCCTTGAACAGATACATGCCTTTGAGGATGCCCGGCGCTGCATCGCCGGGTAGGCCCGGATGCGGATAATTCTCGTTCATCACCGTCAGGTAGTAATAGACGTCCTCCTGTTCGGCGTACATCCGGCGCAAGCCGTCCTGGATGATCACCGCGACTTCGTACGCGAACGTCGGATCGTAGGACACACAGTTCGGAACCGTCGCCGCGATGACGTGCGAATGGCCGTCTTCGTGCTGCAGGCCCTCGCCGTTGAGCGTGGTGCGCCCCGCGGTTCCACCGAGAAGGAAGCCGCGCGCGCGCATGTCGCCTGCGGCCCACGCGAGGTCGCCGATGCGCTGGAAGCCGAACATCGAGTAGAAGATGTAGAACGGGATCATCTGCACGCCGTGGGTCGAATACGACGTCGCCGCCGCGATCCAGTCGCACATCGCGCCGGGCTCGTTGATTCCCTCCTGCAGGATCTGTCCGTCCTTGCTTTCCTTGTAGAACATCAGCTGATCGGCGTCCTGCGGCGTGTAGAGCTGGCCGAGCTGGTTCCAGATGCCGAGCTGGCGGAACATCCCTTCCATGCCGAAAGTGCGCGACTCATCGGGGACGATCGGCACGACGTGCTTGCCGAGGTTCTTGTCGCGGATCAGCATCTGCAGGATCTGCACGAATGCCATCGTGGTCGAAATCTCCCGGTCTTCGGTGCTCTTGAGAAACCGGTCGAAGACGGAGAGCGTCGGCACGGTGAGCGGGTCGGCCTTGCGTCGCCGCGCGGGCAGAAAGCCGCCAAGCTCCATGCGGCGGGCCTTCATGTACTCGGCCTCGCGCGAGCCCGCCGGGAAAGTCATGTACGGAACGTCTTCGATCTTGTCGTCCGGGACAGGGATCTGAAAGCGATCGCGCATCGCCCGGATCGATTCGACCGACATCTTCTTCTGCTGGTGCGTGATGTTCTGCGCCTCGCCCGACTCGCCCATGCCGTAACCCTTGATGGTCTTGGCGAGAACGACCGTGGGCTGGCCCTTGTGGTTGACCGCCGCGTGGTAGCCCGCGTACACCTTGAACGGGTCGAGCCCGCCGCGATTCAGATGCCAGATGTCTGCGTCGGTCCAGTCGGCGACCAGCTCCTTGAGCTCCGGCGTGTTGAAGAAATACTCGCGGACGTACGCGCCGTCCTTCGACTTGAACGTCTGATATTCGCCGTCGACGCATTCCATCATCCGCCGCACGAGGATGCCCTTCTTGTCGCGGGCGAGCAGCGGGTCCCAATGCGTGCCCCAGATTATCTTGACCACGTTCCAGCCGGAGCCGCGGAAATCGCTTTCGAGCTCCTGGATGATCTTGCCGTTGCCGCGCACCGGACCATCGAGGCGCTGCAGGTTGCAGTTGACGACGAAGATCAGGTTGTCGAGCATTTCGCGCCCGGCCATGCCGATCGCGCCCATCGATTCGGGCTCGTCCATCTCGCCGTCGCCGCAGAAGCACCACACCTTGCGGCCCTCGGTCTGCGCGAGTCCCCGGTCCTGCAGATACTTCATGAAGCGCGCCTGATAGATTGCCATCAGCGGTCCGAGGCCCATCGACACCGTGGGGAACTGCCAGACGTCCGGCATCAGCCAGGGATGCGGGTACGACGAAATGCCCTTGCCGTCGACCTCCTGGCGGTAGTTGTCCATCTGCTCTTCGGTGAAGCGGCCAAGCATGAACATGCGGGCGTAGATGCCCGGAGAGGAGTGGCCCTGGATCAGCACCAGGTCGCCGCCGTGCTCTGCGGACGGGGCGTGCCAGAAATGGTTGTACCCGACGTCGTAGAGCGTGGCCGCCGACGCGTAGCTCGCGATGTGTCCGCCGACGTTGGTGTGTTTGTTCGCACGCACGACCATCGCCATCGCGTTCCAGCGCGCGTAGTTGCGGATCTTCTCCTCGATCGCGTGGTCTCCCGGCATATGCGGCTGCCGGTCGACGGGGATCGTATTGATGTAGGCAGTATTCGCCGAGAACGGCACGTGCGCGCCACGCCGGCGCGACTTGTCGATCACCTGCTCGATCAGGAAATGAGCGCGTTCCGGCCCTTCGTGATCGATGACGCCCTCGATCGCGTCTTGCCATTCCCGCGTTTCCTGCGGGTCGACGTCGGACTTCATGTCCATGGGGAGCTCCTCGCGATGGTTTGCGGTGTTGCGATGGGCTGCGGCGCGCGGGTGTTTTGGGAAAGATTGTATGCGCCGCAGCCGGCGGCTGCACCCTCCGGCGCGGGCCGCCTGCGGACGTACGGCGAGGTCATGCTACCACGCAGCGGAAGAGGCTTCTAGGACAGCCCTGGCCGGCGCGGCCGCGACGCCCGTTGCGCATTGCGTCATGCGCCGTGCGGCAATCGCCGACGCTCGCTGCACCCGCTGCCCGCCCGCCGTTCGGCAATAACGCGCTACGTTCGCGGTGGCGGTTCCAAAGTGCGCCGCTCGGTGACGATGGCATCGACGCTGGTGTCGTGCGGTGCGGCCGGGACGCGCTCGACAAGCTGCAGCTCGAACGCTCCGGCAACGCGCGCGGCGCCTCTCTCGAGCAGCGGGAGCAGGCGATCGTAATAACCGCCGCCGTAGCCGACGCGCCGGCCTTCCGCGTCAAAGGCGATGCCGGGCACGAGTACCCAGTCGATCGACGTCAGCGCCACCGGCGGGCAGTCGGCGCGCGGCTCGGGAATGCCGCGATAGCCCGGCGCGATTTCGCGGGCGGCGTCGCACACCGCGTGAATCTCGAGCATGCGGCGTTCCTGATTCACGCGCGGTACGGCGACGGTCTTGCCCTGCGCGAGCGCTGCGGACAGCAGCAGCCCTGTGTCCCATTCGCTGCCGAAGGGCAGTGTCAGCAGCACGACCCGGGCAGCTGTGAAATCGGAGCGCCCGGAGAGCGTCGCTGCGATCGCTGAGCTCGCCGCCGTCCGGATATGCGCCGGCATCGCGTCGCGAGCGCGCAGGATTTGCTCGCGTACCGAGCGCTTGGCCTCGCGCAAACCAACGTTTGCAACATGTGGCAGTGAGCCTGTCATGCGGCGATGGTACCGCAATCGGCGCGCGCTCCGGCTCGGCCTATAATGGCGCTCCGAGAGATCGTCACTCTTCGTGAGACAGGATGAAGCACGCCCACCACCACCACCGCGAGCGCCGCGCGCGCCTGATCGCGGAAATGCGCGCGCGCAGCGGCGGCGGCATCGCCGCGATCCCGACTGCGCCCGAAGCGCTTCGCAACGCGGACACGCACTATCCCTATCGGCCGGACAGTCACTTCTATTACCTCGCCGGTTTTCCCGAGCCCGAAGCAGTCGTGGTTCTGATCGCGGGAGCAGAAGCGGGCGACTCGCGGCAGATACTGTTCTGTCGTGAGAAGAACCCGGAGCGCGAAATCTGGGACGGTTTCCGCTACGGCCCCGATGCCGCGCGCGAGATCTTCGGCTTCGACGAAGCGCATCCGATATCCGAGCTTGCGGTCAAGCTCGCCGACGAGACCTGCGACCGCCCTGCGTTGTACACGCCGCTGGGCCTGTACCCGGGCTGGGATCACACGGTTACCGCGACCCTGAACGAGGCGCGTAACCGCGTGCGCACTGGCGTCGCCGCGCCGGAAGCAGTCGTCGACGTGCGTGCTGCCGTCGCCGCCATGCGCCTGATCAAGGACGCAGAGGAGGTGAGCCTGCTGCGCCGGGCCGCCGAAATCTCGAGCGGCGCGCATCGCCGAGCGATGGCGCGCACGCGCCCTGGCTGGTTCGAGTATCAGGTCGAAGCCGAACTCGCGCACGAGTTCCTGCGGCTGGGCGCGCAGGCGGTCGCGTACCCGTCGATCGTCGCCTCCGGGCCGAACGCCTGCGTTCTGCACTACCGCGAGAACGACCGGCAGACGCAGGCCAGCGATCTGTTGCTGATCGACGCCGGTTGCGAATATCAGGGCTACGCCTCCGACATCACGCGCACGTTTCCGGTCGGGGGCAGGTTCAGCGGCGCGCAGAAGGCGGTCTACGAGCTGGTGCTCGCCGCACAGCTCGCCTGCATCGAGGCGATCCGGCCGGGCAAAGCGTTCCACGATTACCACCAGGTTGCCGAGCGCGTTCTCGCGCAGGGGCTGATCGACCTCAAGCTGTGCGAGGGCTCGCTCGACGCCGTTCTCGAGTCGGGCACGTACAAGCAGTTCTACATGCACCGCGCCGGGCATTGGCTCGGCCTCGACGTCCACGACGTCGGCTTGTACCGGGTCGACGGCGAGTCGCGCCTGCTCGAGCCCGGAATGGCGCTTACCGTCGAGCCGGGTTGCTATATCCGACCCGCGGACAAGGTGCCCGAGGAATTCTGGGACATCGGCGTGCGCATCGAGGACGATGTGCTCGTCACCGCGGAGGGCAGCGAAAACCTGACTGCGGCGACTCCGAAGACTCTGAGCGATGTGGAAGCCGCATGTGCGCGCTGACAGCCTCGTTGAAGCGGGCGCGGCTGCGCCGCGCCCCTTAGCTAGCCGTTCGCAAGCGCAGTTGATCGCCGTGCCCGATGCTACGTGATCTCATTATCGTCGGGGCCGGGCCGGTCGGCGCGACGCTGGCGCTCGCCCTTGCGGACGACGGTCTCGACGCCGTCGCGCTGGACGCTCGCCCGCTAGGGGCGATCGGACGCGGCGACCGGT
This sequence comes from Casimicrobiaceae bacterium, assembly GCA_036506975.1. Classification (GTDB taxonomy): domain Bacteria; phylum Pseudomonadota; class Gammaproteobacteria; order Burkholderiales; family Casimicrobiaceae; genus PALSA-1003. Next base: position 5,394 of record DASXQW010000067.1, read on the forward strand.
CGCTTGCGTTATCGCACGGCGCACGGCTGATTCTCGAGCGCCTCGGGATCTGGAGCGCGATCGCGGCCGCGCGCGACGCGGTCACGCCGATAACCGCCATCGATATCTCACAGCGCGGTGGCTTCGGGCGCATGCGCCTCGATGCACTTGAACAAGGGCTGCCGGCGCTGGGCTACGTCGTCAGTTATCGCGCCCTGCAGGCGGCGCTCGACGCCGCGCTGGGTCGCGCCGGGAACAAGGTGGTTTACGGCGCAAAGGTCACCGCCATCCGCACGACGCCATCCTACGCCGCGGTCGACACGACACAGGCCGACGCGGGATTGGAGCTCTCCGCGCGGCTGGTCGCGGTCGCCGACGGCGGTGGTGGCGAGCTCATCGGCCGACTCAAGCGCCATCATCACGATTACGGCCAAGTGGCGCTGGTCGGCAAGCTCTCGCCGCGCGAGCCGCATGGCGGTATAGCGTTCGAGCGCTTCACGCCCGAGGGGCCGGTGGCGCTCCTCCCGGAAGGCGAGCATTACGGTTTCGTGTGGACCACTACACCGGCGCAGAGCGAGGCTCTGCTGGCGCTTCCCGATGCCCAATTCCTGGAAGCGCTGGAGCAACGATTCGGGTTGCATGCTACTGCGCATAACGCGCGACCCAGCACGCAACCGGCCGGATTCGAGCGCGTCACCGATCGGCGCGCATTTCCGTTGCGCCTCGAATACGCCGATCGCGTAGTCGGACAGCGCGTGGTGTTGCTCGGCGATGCTGCGCAGGCGCTGCACCCCGTCGCGGGTCAGGGATTCAATCTGGGAATGCGCGACGCTTACGAGCTGGCGCAGGAGTTGCTTGCAACGCCACGCGACGCGATCGGAGCGCGCGATCGCCTCGCCGCTTATGCGCGCCGGCGTCGTGCCGACCGCGCAGCGGGCATCGCGTTCACGCACGGCCTGCTCGGCATCTTCGGAAGCGACGCGCCGCTGCTGCGTTGGCCGCGAGGGTTGGCGCTCACTATGCTCGATGCGCTGCCGGCGGTGAAGCGCGCGTTCGCGCGCGCGATGACTCTCGGCATGCACTGACATTTGTGCAACGAAGTTGGCACGACGCGTATGTAATTCGCGTTACTGCTGACCACTCGCACACAAACTCGGTATAATGAGCGAGTCTGTCCGAAGCAAATTCCATCGAACTCCAAAGATCGCTCCTGCTGTGCGCATCGGCCCGCATTCCATCGACAACAATCTAGTCGTCGCGCCGATGGCCGGCGTGACGGACCGACCGTTCCGGCAGCTCTGTAAGCGTCTTGGTGCGGGCTTGGCCATCTCGGAAATGGTCGTGTCGAATCCGCTGCTCCGCGACACCGAAAAATCGCAGCGACGTACCGACCACACCGGCGAAGTCGAACCGATTGTCGCGCAGATCGCCGGCGCGGAGCCGACCCAGATAGCCGACGCGGCGCGCTACAACGTCGCGCGCGGGGCACAGATCATTGACATCAACATGGGCTGCCCCGCCAAGAAGGTCTGCAACGTTGCGGCGGGCTCGGCGCTGCTGCAGAACGAAACCCTGGTTGCCGCGATCCTCGACGCCGCGGTTCGCGCCGTCGACGTGCCGGTGATGCTGAAAATTCGCACCGGCTGGAATCGCCAGAACCGCAATGCGGTGCGCATCGCGCGGATCGCCGAGCACGCCGGCATCGCAGCGCTGTCCATCCACGGGCGCACGCGTGAGTGCGGCTTTGTCGGTGTGGTCGAATACGACACGATACGCGAAGTCAAGCAGGCGGTTGGAATCCCGGTGATTGCCAACGGCGATGTCGACTCGCCGGAAAAGGCCCGCGCCGTCCTCGCCCGGACCGGCGCTGACGCTATCATGATTGGCCGTGCCGCGCAGGGCCGGCCGTGGATCTTCCGCGAGATCCGCCATTTTCTCGATCGGGGCGAGTGGCTGCCGCCGCCCGGCGTCGAGGAGATTCGCGGCGTGATTCTCAGCCATCTCGCCGATCACTACGCGTTTTACGGCGAGCCGACGGGGATGCGCGTCGCGCGCAAGCACCTGGGTTGGTACGCGAGAGGCCTCAATGGAGGCGAGGCGTTTCGCGATGAAGTCAACCGGCTCGATACGCCAGCGGCACAGATCGCGGCGGTGAACCGGTTTTTCGATCGGCTCGCGGCGCGCGCCGACCGGCTCGAATTCACGCCGGTGGCGACGATGACTGCAGCTCCGTGGGTAGAGGAGGCCCTCGCAGCGTGAAGAAAAGCATTCGCCTTAACGGCACCAACGACATCGGCCGCAGCGTCGAGAAATCTCTCGAAGAGTATTTCCACAAGCTGGACGGGGAGATGCCCCACGGCATCTACGACATGGTCATCACCAACGTCGAGCGCTCGCTGCTCGCGACGATCATGCACCGCGCCGGCGGAAATCAATCGCAGGCGGCGGACATGCTGGGGCTGAATCGCAATACCTTGCGCTCGAAGCTATCCAAGTACGGAATCCGCTAAGTGCCCCGCTGCAAAGCTACTGCGGGGCCGATCTGCGTCGTTGCGCGCTCGCTCGGGATCCTCATGTACTACCGTGTACACTCCGGTGCCTCGCTCGCGGGCGCCTAGTATCTCGGCCTCCTCGCTACGCTTTTCAGCGGGCCACTGCAGGTCTTCGGGCTGAGTCAACGACTCACTTCTAGCCTAGTGTCTGCACCAATTTCCCAGGCGCTGCTGTCGGTCTCGGACAAGAGCGGGCTTGTCGATTTCGCGCGCGGGCTGCATGCGCTGGGGGTCCGCCTGCTTTCGACCGGAGGCACGGCGCGCGCGCTCGCGGGCGCGGGGCTGCCTGTCACGGAGGTCGGGACGTATACCGGTTTCCCGGAGATGCTCGACGGCCGCGTCAAGACGCTGCACCCGAAAGTGCACGGCGGCATCCTGGCGCGACGCGACCTGGCAACGCATCGGGAGGCGCTCTCCGAGCATGGCATTCCGACGATCGATCTCGTCGTCGTCAATCTCTATCCGTTCCGGGAAACGGTCGCGAAATCGGGCTGCACGCTGGACGACGCGATCGAGAACATCGACATCGGCGGGCCGGCCATGGTCCGCTCTGCGGCGAAGAATTACGCGCACGTCGGGATCGTCGTCGACCCTGTCGATTATCCGCCGTTGCTCGAAGAGCTTCGCGCCAACGGCGCGATGTTGTCGCTGGCGACGCGGTTTCGGCTCGCGCAAAAGGCCTTCTCGCACACGGCCGCCTACGACGGCGCGATCAGCAATTACCTGACCGCGCGCGACGCGACGGGCGCCGTCCGGACCTTTCCCGAACGGTGGACCTGGCAAGCTGCCAAGGTCGAGGACCTGCGTTACGGCGAGAACCCGCATCAGCTCGCGGCGTTCTACCGCGATGAACCGCGCGTCGCTGGCGCCATCGCAACGCTCAGGCAACTGCAGGGCAAGGAGCTCTCGTTCAACAATATCGCAGACGCCGACGCGGCGTGGGAGTGCGTGAGAACCTTTGCCGAGCCCGCTTGCGTGATCGTGAAGCATGCGAATCCCTGTGGTGTGGCAATCGCCGCAACGCCGCTCGACGCGTATCACAAGGCGTTCGCCACCGACCCCCCCTCCGCCTTCGGAGGAATCATCGCTTTCAACCGCGAGGTCGATGCCGCGACCGTCGAAGCGGTAAGCTCCCAATTTCTGGAGGTGCTGATCGCGCCCGGTTACACGCCGGATGCATTGCCGGTGATCGCGAGGAAGGCCAACGTCCGCGTGCTTGTGGTGCCGTACGCGGCCGGGCAAAGCAGCAACGCGTGGGACATGAAACGCGTCGGCGGCGGCATGCTGGTGCAGACGCCGGACACGCACGATGTCGTACCGGAAGAACTCAAGGTCGTCACCCGGAAATCACCCGGCGCTTCGGAGCTCGCCGATCTGATCTTCGCCTGGCGCGTCGCCAAGTACGTCAAGTCCAATGCCATCGTCTACTGCGCCGACGGACGGACACTGGGGATCGGCGCCGGGCAGATGAGCCGCGTCGACTCAACGCGCATCGCGGCACTCAAGGCGGCGAACGCAGGCCTGTCGCTCGCCGGATCGGTGGTCGCATCGGACGCGTTCTTTCCCTTCCGCGACGGTCTCGACGTCGTCGCCGACAACGGTGCGGTCGCCGTGATCCAACCCGGCGGCAGCGTGCGCGACAAGGAAGTCATCGCGGCGGCCGACGAGCGCGGGCTGGCGATGGTCTTCACCGGAATCCGCCATTTCAGACATTAGCAGACACAACGGATGGGTTCTTGAAGCGATTGATCATCGCCGGCCTCATCGCGGTGGGTGTGCCGGGCCCCGCATCTGCGCTCGAATGCGCCAAGTTCTGGTCATGGGTCGAGAAAGGCCGCCGCCATGTCGTCGACACCTACCAACAAGGCGGGAATTCGCTCCTCGTCTCCGGATTCGACTGGCACATTCCTGCCACCTGGACACCCGAGGCGCGCGCACGGGAAAACGAGAAGGCGTGGGGCGCCGGATGGGCGCGCTCCCGCGAGCAGCTCAACGGGGACACCGAAAACGTGTTCCTCCTGGTGTTCTCGGATTCACATCGACACGCTCAATACAACCTCGGGTACAGCTGGACAACCTATTGGGGCGCCCGCGAAGGACTGCAACCGGGATTGGGGTACACCGCCGCAATCATCAAGCGGCCTGACATCGCGAACGGCTGGCCGGTCCCGGTCGTGCTGCCGCTCTTCACGCTGCGCTATCAGAATTTCGAGCTGCTATCGACCTACATCCCGACGGTCGGCGGCGGAGTCAACCACGGCAGCGTCCTATATATCTTTGGCAAGATTGATCTGAAGTAGAGGATTGCGTTGAATGTACTCGTCATCGGGGGAGGCGGTCGCGAGCACGCGCTCGCCTGGAAGATCGCGCAGTCGCCGCGCGTCGCGAAGGTCTTCGTTGCGCCCGGCAATGCCGGCACGGCGCTCGAGCCGGCGTTGATCAATGTTGCAGTCACTGCGATCGCCGATCTGGTCGCGCTGGCGCAAGCCGAGCAGATCGCGCTGACCGTCGTCGGTCCGGAAGCTCCGCTCGCCGCGGGCATCGTCGACGCTTTCCGCGCAGCGGGCCTCAGGATTTTCGGGCCGGCCCGGGCGGCGGCGCGGCTCGAGAGTTCCAAGGATTATGCCAAGGCCTTCATGGCGCGCCGCGGGATTCCGACAGCCGCGTATCGATCATTCACCGCTGCCGAAGAAGCGCATGCCTACGTCGCGAAATGCGGCGCGCCGATCGTCGTCAAGGCGGACGGCCTGGCCGCGGGCAAGGGGGTCGTCGTGGCGGCGCACGTCGACGAGGCGCACGCCGCCATCGACGCGATGCTCGTCTCCAACCGCTTGGCAATCCATCATGATCCGACGGGCGCGCGCGTCGTCATCGAGGAGCATCTCGCCGGCGAGGAGGCGAGCTTTATCGTGATGGCCGACGGCCGCAACGTGCTGCCGCTCGCGTCGTCGCAGGATCACAAGCGTCTGCTCGACGACGATCAGGGTCCCAACACGGGTGGCATGGGTGCGTACTCGCCCGCGCCGATCGTCACTCCGGCGGTGCACGCGCGCATCATGCGCGAAATCATCCTGCCGACGGTCCAGGGCATGGCGGATGAAGGGATTCCCTACACCGGATTTCTCTACGCCGGCGTGATCATCGACGCCGCCGGCAATCCGCGCACGCTGGAGTTCAACTGCCGACTCGGCGATCCGGAAGCTCAGCCGATGATGTTGCGGCTGAAGTCGGATCTCGTCGAGCTGCTGGTGCACGCGACCAACGGCGCGCTCGATCGCATCGATGCCGAGTGGGATCGCCGAGCAGCGCTGGGTGTCGTGCTCGCGGCCGCCGGATATCCCGACCGCCCGCGCAAGGGCGACCCGATCTCCGGCCTGGACGCGATGCCCGAGAACTGCAAGCTGTTCCATGCCGGGACCGCACTCGCCGACGGCCGTCCCGTGACGGCGGGCGGGCGCGTGCTCTGCGTCACCGCGCTGGGGGAGACCGTCCGCCAGGCGCAGCGCGCCGCGTACGCGGCGGTTGCCGGAATCCACTTCGACGGCATGCAATACCGAAAAGACATCGGCAATCGAGCGCTGGCGGTGCGCCGCGGCTAAAATCGCCGCGAGCGGTATCTGCCAGGTTCCCCAACATCGCCGACGGCAGAGGTCACCATGGACAGCTCCAGCGCCCGCGACTACTTCGTCGACCTTCAAGCAAGAATCGTATCCGGCCTCGAAGCGATCGACGCTGCCGGCTTTGGCCGCGACGTGTGGGAGCGGCAGGGCGGGGGTGGAGTCACCTGTGTCATCGAAGAGGGGCGGGTATTCGAGCGCGGCGGAGTCAATTTCTCGCACGTACGAGGCGCGCAGCTGCCGGCTTCCGCGACCGCCGCGCGGCCGCAGCTTGCTGGACGAGCATTCGAGGTGATGGGCGTCTCGCTGGTACTGCATCCGCGCAATCCCTACGCTCCCACGGTGCATATGAACGTGCGCCTGTTCGTCGCATTGCCCAAGGTGCCTGGCGTTGGCATCACGGCTGGAAATTCGGGAGCGAGACGCGAAGCCGAGGAGGTGGCGACGAGACAGTACCAAGACGTACGGCGAGGAGCCGCCGACGAAGGCGACAAAGTCGCAGCCCCGGATTTCCGGCCGATATGGTGGTTCGGCGGCGGGATGGACCTGACGCCCTACTACGGCTTCGAAGAAGACGCGATCCACTTTCACCGCAGCTGCCGCGCCGCGCTTTCGCCTTTCGGAGCCGACTTTCACGCCCGCTACAAGCATTGGTGCGACGAGTATTTCTTTCTTCGCCACCGCGGCGAGCCGCGCGGCATCGGTGGAATCTTCTTCGACGACCTCTGCGCAGGCGGCTATGAGCATTGCTTCGCGCTGACGCGCAGCGTCGGCAATCATTTTCTGCCGGCGTACGAGCCGATCCTCCGGCGGCGCAAGGACATGCCTTACGGCGAACGCGAGCGCGACTTCCAGGCCTATCGCCGTGGCCGCTACGTGGAATTCAACCTCATCTACGATCGCGGCACGCTGTTCGGTCTCCAATCCAACGGACGCGCCGAGGCGATCCTGATGTCGCTGCCCCCGCTGGTGAAGTGGCGCTACGATTGGCGGCCGGTGCCGGGCTCCCCCGAAGCGCGTCTGTACACCGACTTCCTCACGGCAAGGGATTGGCTGGAAACATGAAAACCATGGATCGTTCCTCGCATCCCGCACATCTGGTCGAAACAAAGATCGACGGCGAAGCGGTCTTCGACGGCAAGCTCCTGCACGTGCGCCGCGATACGGTGCGGCTGCCGGACGGCAAGCTCGCCACGCGCGAGTACATCGTTCATCCGGGGGCGGTGCTGATCGTTCCGGTGCAGCCGGACGGCAGGCTCGTCATCGTGCGTCAATTCCGCTACCCGCTGGCCCGCACGCTCATCGAGTTTCCCGCCGGCAAGCTCGATCCCGGCGAGGCGCCGCTCGTCACCGCGCAGCGCGAGTTGCGCGAGGAGGCAGGCTATGTCGCCGCAAAATGGCAGCGGCTCGGCCGTGTACACTCGGTCGTCTCGTATTCGACCGAGGAGATCGAGTTCCTCGTCGCCGAGGATCTGACCCACGTCGGCGCGAAGCTCGATGACGGCGAATTCCTGGAGGTCGGAACGATGAGCGAGGACGAGATGCTCGCCGCGGTCGATCGCGAGGAGATCACCGACGCGAAGACCGTCGCGGCGCTGTTGCTGTATGTGCGGCGCCGGAGCGCGCCGTCGGCCGGCTCCGGATGATCGTGCGCCGGCTCACGATCAGCGGCCAGGTGCAGGGCGTCGGGTTCCGCTATGCGCTTGCCGACGAGGCACGCGCGCGAAACTTGCGTGGCTGGGTCAGAAACCGGCGCGACGGCAGCGTCGAGGCCGTCGTCGCGGGCCCCGAGGCCGATGTCGAGGCCGTGATCGCGTGGGCTCGCCGCGGCCCGCCGGCCGCGAGGGTGAGCCGCGTAGCGGTCGAGCCTGCGGCAACCGACGTCGCCGAATTCGAAATTGTCAGTACGGCGTGAGCAGCGCCTGCGGTCGGTAGATATCCTTCCACGCCGCGTAGCTCGCGGCCGCGAGCAGCGGCAGCACCGCAATAAGCCCGATCCAGAACGTCAGCGCTCCGACAAAAGTGAGCACCAGCGACAGCAGGCCGAACAGCAGCAGCGGCGCGATATTGAGCGCAAAGCCGCGCAGGCTCGCCGCAAAAGCCTCGACGAATCGCGCCTGCTCGAACAGCGCAGCGAACGGGACGAAGGCGAGCGGCAGCGATGCGAACGTCGCCGCCGCGATCACCGCGACGAGCACGCTCGTCGTCAGGCGGACGTCGGTCGGATCGGCGAGCAGGTTGACTCCCGCCAACGCATAGGCGGCGGTCGCCTCTGCAGCGGTGATCAGAAGCGCAGCGACGACGATCGCGGCCAACGCGCGCGGCGGCGCTCTGAATGCCGCGAACGCATGGCCGATCGCCAGCGGCCTGCCGCGATCGATCTCCGCGGCGCCGATCAAAAGCCCGCATTCGATGACCGGGACGATGACTTCGGACGCGGCCCGGCCGATCCCCGGGATAAGCTCCAGCCCGAGCTTGCTCCCCAGCGTGATGAATCCGAGCGCGCACCACAGCAAGGGCGCACGCTTGAACATGCGCATCGCGGCTTCGAACCAGGCCAGCGCGCTGGCGGCCGGCACCGCGCGCGGCAATGAGCTCGCGAGCGAAGGTGGCGGCGCATCCATGCCGCGCTCAGGACAGGCGCCTGCCCCGCCTCGTTGTGCGACCCGACCTCACGCGGCCTCACCCAAATAGGCCGCGCGCACCTTCGGGTCGGAGAGCAGCTGGTTCGCTTTTCCTTGCAGCGTGATCTCGCCGCTTTCCATCACGTAGCCGCGGCTGCTGACCTCGAGGGCCAGCTTGGCGTTCTGCTCAATGAGAAGTATCGTCACTCCCTCTTTGGAGACGGCCATGACCGTCTCGAAGACTTTCTGCACCATGAGTGGAGCGAGTCCCATCGACGGCTCGTCGAGCAGCAGAAGTTTCGGCCGCGACATCAGCGCGCGCCCCATCGCCAGCATCTGCTGCTCGCCGCCGGAGAGTGTTCCCGCGGTTTGCTTGCGCCGCTCCTTGAGACGCGGAAACAGCCCGAAAACGCGCTCGACGTCGTCCTTGATCGCCGGCCGGTCGTCGCGAGCGTAGGCGCCCATCGCGAGGTTTTCTTCGATCGTGAGCGCGCCGAAAACTCCGCGGCCTTCCGGCACCATCGACAAGCCTTTCCTGACGAGCTGGAACGCGGGCTTGCCCGTAATGTCCTCTCCGGCGTAGTGGATCTTTCCGGACTTGATCGGTTGCAGGCCGGTGATGCCCTTGAGCGTAGTCGTCTTGCCGGCGCCGTTTGCGCCGATGAGGCAGACCAGCTCGCCCTCATCCACGCTCAAGTCGATCCCCTTCACCGCCTGGATGCCGCCGTAGGCGACCTGCAGATCCTTGAGCTCCAGTAGCGGCGTCGTCACCCTATGCACCCTTCAAATCGAGCGTGACCTCTCCGCCCAGATACGCGGCGATAACCTTGGGATCATTCTGCACCGTAGCCGCCGTCCCTTCGGCGATCTTCTTGCCGTAGTCGAGGACCAGCACCCGGTCGCACACGCTCATCACCAGCTTCATGTCGTGCTCGATCAGCAAGATGGTGATGCCGTCGCGGCGGATGTCCTCGAGCAGGCGTTTCAGCGCCTGCGTCTCGGTCGCGTTCATGCCGGCGGCCGGCTCGTCGAGCGCGAGGAGCTTTGGCTCGGTCGCCAGCGCGCGGGCAATCTCGAGGCGGCGCTGGTCTCCGTAGGCGAGATGCTTGGCGAGATCGTTCGCGCGCTTGGCGACGCCGACGTATTCGAGCAGCTCGTAGGCGCGCTTTTCGATGGCGGCCTCCTCGGCCAGCGTACTCTTGTCGCGCAGGATTGCACCGAAGACGCCGGCCTGGGTCCGCACGTGACGGCCGATCATCACATTTTCCAACGCGGAGAGGTTCTGGAACAGGCGGATGTTCTGGAACGTCCGGGCGATTCCGCGTTCAGCCACCTCGTTGGGTTTGACCCGCTCGAGTGGCTCGCCATCGAAGTTGAACGTGCCGCCGTCAGGCGTATAGATGCCGGTCAGCACGTTGAAAAGCGAGGTCTTCCCGGCGCCGTTGGGGCCGATCAGGCCGTAGATCTCGCCGTGATTGATCGTGAAGGAGACGTCGGTGAGCGCCTGCACGCCGCCGAAGCGCTTGGAGACGTCCTTGGCGATGAGCAACGTGAGGTGGCTCATTCAGCGGCAACCTTGGGAATCTCGAGCTCGCGCTTGCGCACCGCCGAGGGCCACAGTCCCGCGGGCCGGTACAGCATGATCGCGACCAGCGCGATCCCGAAGACGAGCAGCCGGACCGTTTCCGCGTCGAGCAGCACGCGCCCGAACAAGGCGTTCTGCAGCGGTTCCATGGTGGAACGCAGGACCTCGGGCAGCAGCGTCAGCAGGATCGCGCCCAAGATCACGCCGGGGATATTGCCCATGCCGCCGAGAACGACCATCGCCAGCACGATGATCGACTCGAACAGCCCGAAGCTCTCCGGGCTGACGAACTCCTGCGTCGCGGAGAAGATGCCTCCGGCGATGCCGCCGAACGACGCCCCCATCGCGAACGCGAGGAGCTTCACGTTGCGGGTGTTGATGCCCATGGCCTTGGCCGCGACCTCGTCCTCACGGATCGCCTCCCAGGCGCGGCCGAGCCGCGAGTTCTGCAGCCGGATATTGATGACGATGACGCCGATCGTAAGCAGGAGCAGCACGTAGTAGTACTTCTGCGGACCGGAAAACGGGATGCCGAGGACGCTCTCCGCGCGGGCAAAGGAAAAGCCGCCGACGCGAAAAGGGTCGATCAGGTTGACGCCCTGCGGCCCGTTGGTCACGTTCACCGGCGTGTTCAAATTGTTGAGGAAGATACGGATGATCTCGCCGAAACCGAGCGTCACGATCGCGAGATAGTCGCCGCGCAGCTTAAGCGTCGGCGCGCCGAGCAGCACGCCGAAGATGCAGGCGAGTCCCGCGCCCAGCGGCAGGATGACCCAGAACGGCAGATGGATACCGAAGTGCGGCGACGCGAGCAGCGCGTACATGTACGCACCGACCGCGTAGAACGCGATGTAGCCCAGGTCGAGGAGGCCCGCGAAGCCGACGACGATATTGAGCCCCAGCGCGAGCATGATGTAGATCATCGCGAAGTTGAGGATGCGCACCCACGCCTGCCCGGCGAGCGCGGCGACGAACGGCAGCAGCGCCAGCGCAACCACCACCAGCACGACGCCTGCCCAGACCTTGGGTGGAACCGACTTGCTGCGCTGGTGTGCGCTCATGGGTGTACCCCCACGCTTGCGGATGCCACGAGGAGGCGTTGCGTCTCGCAACGCCGCGGCCTGCAAGGCCGCCCGCGCCTTGGCCCGGCGGCGCTCATGCGCGCTCGCTCACCCGCTCGCCGAGCAAGCCCGACGGTCGGAAAATGAGCACCAGGATCAACACGAAGAAGGCGAAAACGTCCTGGTAGTTGCTGCCGAACATGCTTACCTGGCCCTCGCTGGCCGCGCATTGCTGTTGCAGCGAATCGGAAAGGAATGGGAATCCGCAGATATTGGATACATCGCCGATATAGCCTGCGCCGAGCGCCTCGATGATACCGAGCAGGATTCCACCCAGCATCGCGCCGGCGAGATTGCCGATGCCGCCCAGGACCGCCGCGGTAAACGCCTTTAGGCCCAGCAGGAAGCCCATGTAGTAGTGCGCGATGCCGTAATAGGTCATCACCATCAGGCCAGCGACAGCCGCCAGCGCGGCGCCGATCACAAACGCCGCCGAGATCACGACGTTGATATCGATACCCATCAATCCTGCGACCTCCGGATTCTGCGCGGTGGCGCGCATCGCCATGCCGAGGCGGGTGCGCTGCACGACGAACACCAGCCCCGCCATCAGCAAGCCGGCGAGCACGACGATCAGCATCTGCAAATCGGTCATCGACGCGCCGAGGACGTTGTGCGTTGTCGGCTGGATCAAGGTCGGGAACGTGAGGTAATTCCGGCCCCAGACGATCAAGGCGAGGTTCTGCAGGATGATCGACATGCCGATCGCGGTGATCAGCGGCGCGAGGCGCGGCGCCTTGCGCAGCGGCCGGTAAGCAATCTTTTCCATCGCATACGCGATGGCCATGCAGACGGTGATCGCGACGAGCAGTCCGGCCAGGATGACGATCACGGACGGCAGCGGGGCATGCGCTCCGAGCAGCGCCATGATGACCGACAGCGACACCATCGCGCCGATCATGACGACCTCGCCGTGCGCGAAATTGATCAGCCCGATGATCCCGTAGACCATCGTGTAGCCGAGGGCCACCAGGGCGTAGACGCTGCCCAGCGTCAGCCCGTTGATCAATTGCTGCAGGAAAGTGTCCAAGCGGTTTCCCCCTTGCGCCGCGCGGCGTCCGTGTGCGGATTCTCCGCTGCACAGGACTGGTCAGCAATCCCCGGCTTGGGGCGGGCCGCGGCGCGGACGAAAAAACGGCGCCACTGGAGGCGCCGTTGCCAGGTCCAAATTCCGGCTATTTCTTCTTTTCGTCTTTCTTCATCTCGCCCTTCATCATCTCGCCTTTCTTCATTTCATCCTTCTTCATCGGTTCCGCGGGCGCCGGAGCGGCGGCGGGCGCGGGTGCGGCTGCCGCAACTTTCTCGGTCTTGCCGCCTACGTTGACCGCCATGGGCATGAGCTTGCCGTCCTTGACTTGATAGAGCGTGATGGCGCCGTTCTTGGTATCGCCATGCTCATCGAACTCGATCTTGGCAGTGATGCCGTCGTAGGAGATCTTGGCGAGCACCGGAAGATACTTCGCCGGATCGGCCGAATTGGCTTTTTTCATCGCCTCGATCAGCGTGTTCGCCGCATCGTACGAATACGGAGCGTAGACCTGGATCGGACCGTACTTCTTGGTGAAACGGTCGACGAAATCCTTGGCGTTCGGCATCTTGTCAGGGGGCAGGCCGGCTTGAGTGCAATATTGGCCTTCCGCCGCGCCGCCGGCGAGCTTCGGCCATTCCGCCGAGCACACGCCGTCGCCGGCGATGTATTTCGCCTTGATGCCGAGCTCCTTCATCTGCTTGACCATCGGGCCGCCTTGCGCGTCCATGCCGCCATACATGATGATGTCGGGGTTCTTGGCCTTGATCTTGGTCAGGATCGCCTTGAAGTCGGTCGCCTTGTCGTTGGTATATTCGCGTGCGACGACGGTGCCGCCGGCAGCCTTGACAGCCTTCTCCGTCTCGTCGGCCAGACCTGCGCCGTAGGCCGTCTTGTCGTCGATGATCGCGATCTTCTTCGCACCGAGCGTCGTGACCGCTTCCTTGCCGATCACACTGCCTTGCTGCACGTCGTTCGCCATGACCCGGAACGTGGTCTTGAAGCCCTGCAAGGTCAGCTTCGGATTGGTCGCGGATGGCGAAATCTGCGGAGTGCCCGCATCGCTGTAGATCTTGGAGGCCGGGATCGAGGTACCTGAATTCAGGTGTCCGACCACGCCGGCAACTTTGTCGTCGACGAGCTTCTGCGCCACGATCGTGCCCTGCTTGGGATCGGCCTGGTCGTCCTGGGCGTCGAGCTCGAACTTGACCTTCTTGCCATCGATCGTGACACCCTTCGCGTTGGCGTCATCGATCGCCAGGCGGGCACCGTTTTCGTTGTCCTTGCCGAGGTGCGCCTGCGGGCCGGTCGTCGGGCCGACATGCCCGATCTTGACGGTCATCTCCGGCGGGGCCGGCGCGGCCGCAGGGGCCGGCGTCGCGGCCTGCTTCGGTTCTTCCTTGCCACAGCCGTACGCGGCCAGCAAGGCCGCAGCGACGAGCGAGAGCCCGAGCGAGCGGTTGAGTGTCATGAATTCTCCTCCCAAAAAGGGTAATGAACGGAAATTGGATGGGTGAACGGGATGAAAGGACGGGCGTGGAGCCGAGGATTATTCTCTGGCAGGCGTAAGCTGTCAATTCTAAGCCGAGGTTGCCCGGACGCGGCCGCGAGTCGCGCCGCGGTCCGTCGGGAACTGCAGCGCCTTCGGGCGACGGACCGGCGTTTCGTCGGTTCGAGCTTGTCGCGACACCGGGGTCCGGCCTAAACTCGCGCACTCTTTTTTTGAATCCGGCGCCCCGCTCCGCTGCATCCAACGGGTGACGACGGGCGGCGGGAAAACGCTGCGGTCGCCGCGCCGGCCCACAAGGTCCAGCCGGTCCCGGGAGAAAGATTTCGGTCATGGCAGCACGGTTCACACGGCGGCGCACGTTCGTCGTTCTAGTGGCTTTACTGGTTCTGGGCGCCTTGGCAGGCAGCGTAGCGCTACGGGCGAGCAGGACGGCGGCAGATGCGCCGGGCGGATCCCGTTCGGCGCCGGTCGCGCTCGAATTTGCGGCTGCCGATCTGGCCTACGTCGAGCCGAAAGCGCTCACCCGCTGGCTGCCTCTCTCCGGGACGCTGCAGCCGGTCGACCAGTCGACAGTCAAGGCGAAAGTATCGGGCGAAATCCGTCAGGTCGCGGTTCGCGAGGGCGAAGCGGTAAGGGCTGGGCAGGTCATCGCGCGCTTCGATACTGCCGATCTCGAGGCCAAGCTTACCGATCGGATCGGCGCGCTCGAATCGAGCCGCGCCCAGCTTGCGATGGCGGAGAAGACGCGGACGCAGAATCAGCAGCTGCTCAAGCAGAAATTCATCTCGCAGAACGCCTATGACAGCGCCGAGAGCAACTTGTCGGTTAGCCAGGGCACGCTCAAATCCAACGAAGCGCAGGCCCAGTTGGCGAGGAACGCGCTGCGCGACGCTGTCGTGACCGCGCCGCTCTCGGGCATCGTCGCCAAGCGCCACGTCCAACCGGGCGAGAAAGTGAGCTTCGATGCGCCGCTCGTCACCATCGTCGATCTGACGCGGATGGAGTTGCGGGCAATGGTGCCCGCCAACGATATTCCGGAGCTCGTGGTGGGCATGAAAGTCGAGCTGGCGATCGACGGTTTCGGGGATCGACGCTTCACCGGCACGATCGACCGCATCAACCCCACCGCCGAAGCAGGAACGCGGGCGATCGTCGTGTACATTCACATCCCGAATCGAGATGCGGCGCTCCGCGGCGGGATGTTTGGAACGGGCAAGGTCACGCTGGCGGCCGGCGCGCCGGTACCCACGCTGCCCGCCATCGCGATTCGGACCGAAGCGGGACAGAACTTCGTCTGGACGATCGAGAACGGCAAGCTCGCCCGCCGCATCGTGACGGCCGGACGCCGCGACGACACTCAGGGCCGCGTCGAGATCAAGACCGCGCTTCCCCCGGACGTCCCGATCCTCGCGGCGCCGTTCGACAACCTCAAAGCGGGTGCGCCCGCGCTCGTGCGGGCTCCGAGCGTGCCCAAGTCCGCCGGCGCGAGCTAGAGGTCGCGGCAAACCGCCCGGGCACAGGAGAAAAGGCCGATGTGGATCACACGAGTCTCGATCAAGAATCCCGTGTTCGCCGCGATGGTCATGATCGGGATCGTGGTGCTCGGGGTGTTCTCCTACGCGAGGCTGCGCGTCGAGCAGATGCCGGATGTCACGCTGCCCTTCGTGCAGGTCTTGACCGTGTATCCAGGCGCCTCCCCCGAAGTTGTCGAATCCGACGTCAGCAAGCCGCTCGAAAATGCCGTCAACACGGTGTCGGGCGTGAAGCGGATCTATTCGAATTCGCGGGAAGGGCAGAGCCAGGTGTTCGTCGAGTTCCGTCTCGGCACGGACGTCACCCGGGCGATACAGGACGCTCGAGACAAGATCGCCCTGGTGCGGTCGAGTTTTCCTCGCGACGTCAAGGACCCGCAGGTCCTGCGGGTCGACATCGAGGACAACCGGCCGACGGTGTCGCTCGCCGTGCTCTCGCCGACCGTCGAGCTGCGTGAGCTGACCTCGCTCACCGATCAGACGATCGTCAAGGCGCTCGAGAACATCCCCGGCGTCGCGCAGGTCATCGTCAACGGACGCGTGACGCGGCAGATACTCATCCAGATCAAACCCTCGGCCCTGACCTCGCTCGGGATCGGCATCGATCAGGTGATGACGGCGGTGCAGAATGCGAACCAGGACGTTCCGGCCGGTCGCATCACGCGGGGTCAAAGTGACTCGGTGGTGCGCGTGGAGGGCAAGATCAAGGACCCCGCGCAGTTCGGCCGAATCATTGTCGCGCAGCAAGGGGGCGGCCCGGTCTATCTCAGTCAGGTTGCTGATGTCATCGACGGCGAGAAGGAGCTCGATTCGATCTCCCGCATCAACGGCCGGCCATCGATCACGATCGACATCCGCAAGGCCCAGGACGCCAACATCGTCGAGACCGGCCGTGGCGTGAGCGCGGCGCTGGAGTCCCTGAAGGCGCGCCTGCCGGCGGACGTGGAGGTGCGGCTCGTCTATTCGCAGGCGGATCAGGTCGAAAAGAGCGTGAACCGCGTCAAGATGACGATCGTCGAGGGCGCGCTGCTCACGGTGCTGATCGTATTCCTGTTCCTCCATTCCTGGCGCAGCACGATCATCACCGGGCTCACGCTGCCGATCGCGGTGATCGCGACGTTCATCGCGCTGTACGCGTTCGGCTTCACGCTCAACATGATGACGCTGATGGCGCTGTCGCTTTGCATCGGTCTGCTGATCGACGACGCGATCGTCGTCCGCGAGAACATCGTGCGCCACCTCGGGATGGGCAAGACGCATCTTGCGGCGGCGCGCGAAGGCACCGACGAGATCGGGCTCGCGGTAATGGCCACCACCTTCGCCATCGTCGCCGTGTTCGTGCCGATCGCCTTCATGAAGGGCCTTATCGGCCAGTTCTTCTTCCAATTCGGCTTGACGGTAGCCGTCGCCGTGCTGGTATCTCTGTTCGTGAGCTTCACGCTCGATCCGATGCTCTCTTCGATCTGGCGCGACCCACCCGGCTCACGCTTCTCGCGCGTGCCATGGCTGGGTCGCTTCATGGATCGCGTCGAGCGCGTCGTCGAATGGGTGCACGTCGTATATGGGCGACTGCTGGAGTGGGCGATCTCGAATACCAAGCATCGGCTCTACGTTCCGGCATTCGGCGTGGCGACCGCGTTGCGGACGCGGCGGTGGAACGCGCTCAAGCCCCGCCGGGCGACGATCAGCAATCGCGGCATCGTGCTGTGGACCGCGCTGCTCATTTTCTGCGGCAGCTTCGCGCTCCTTCCGCTCATCGGCAAGGAATTCTCGCCGCAGGTCGACGAGAGCTTCATTTCCCTGCGTCTCAACACGCCCGTCGGCACGAGCCTCGAGTTCACCGACGGCAAGGTGCGCGAAGTCGAAACAGTGCTGAAACGTTTTCCCGAGATCTTGCTCGCGATGACGAGCGTTGGCACTCAAGATGGACGCAATTACGCCCGCGTCAACGTCAAGCTGACCGAGCGCGGCGAGCGCGCCCGCTCGCAAAAGGACTTGGAGCGCGACATCCGCAAGGCATTGCAGCCGATTCCCGGCATCGAACTTGCGCTAGGTTACGATCGCCCGATCTGGGTCAACCT
Organism: Casimicrobiaceae bacterium; assembly: GCA_036506975.1. GTDB lineage: Bacteria > Pseudomonadota > Gammaproteobacteria > Burkholderiales > Casimicrobiaceae > PALSA-1003. The sequence continues at coordinate 23,022 of DASXQW010000067.1, forward strand.
GCTGGGGCCGGACCCCGACACACTCAAGCAGTTGATCAACGTGTTCGCCGAGAAGGTCGCCAAGGTCCCCGGAATCGCGGACATGGAGACCTCGGAGAAGGCGGCCAACCCAGCGTTATCGATCCGGCTTAACAATGATGCGGCAGCCGACCTCGGTATTTCGGTGCAGCAGGTCGGTGTCACGGTGCGCCCGCTGCTGGCAGGCGAGACGGTCAGCTACTGGCTCGGACCCGACGGCCAGAATTATGAGGTCAACGTACAGCTGCCCAGGGAGGGCCGGAGGCTCGCGTCCGACCTCGGCAATCTCTATCTGTCGACCAACAAGCGCGGGCCCGACGGCGAGCTGCGCATGGTGCCGCTGCGGCAAGTGGCGGAGATCGTCGAGACGACCAGCCCGCAGATCATCAAGCGGCAGGATCTGCAGCGGCGCGTCGCGCTTTACGCCAACGCGGAGGGACGCCCCTCGGGTAACGTCGGCGACGACGTCGAGAAGATCGTCAAGGCGACCACGCTTCCACCGGGCTATCGTTTCACCATCGCCGGACAACAGGAGGACTTCGCGGAATCAGCCGCAGCACTGGTGGCATCGCTCGGTCTCGCGATCATCTTCATCTATCTCGTGCTCGCATCGCAGTTCGCGAGCTTCACGCAGCCGATTGCGATCATGGCGTCATTGCCGTTCACGCTGATCGGCGTGCTGCTCGCATTGCTGCTGACCGGAACCTCGATGAACATTTTTTCGATGATCGGGTTCGTGATGCTCATGGGGCTTGTCACCAAGAACGCGATTCTGCTCGTCGATTTCGCCAACCGATCACGTCGAGCGGGTGCGGCGCTGCACGATGCACTGCTCTTAGCGGGGCAGGTGCGCCTGCGGCCTATCCTGATGACGACCAGCGCCATGATATTCGGCATGCTGCCGCTGGCACTGGGCCTGGGTGAAAGCGGCGAGACACAGGCGCCGATGGGCCGCGCGATCATCGGCGGCGTGATCACGTCGACGCTGTTGACTCTCGTCGTCGTTCCGGTCATCTACACCTATCTCGATCGCCTGTTCGAATGGCGGAAGGCGAGGCATGCGGCGCGCCGCGGCGGCGATGCGCAGGCCGCCGATACGCCGGCCCACGCCGATTGACGTGGGCTGATGGCGGACGGCATCATTCGTCGACTCCGGGTCGCCTGACCTGTAAGAAGAGGGGATGCATGGATTTCGAGCAGGCACGATTCAACATGGTCGAGCAGCAGGTCCGCACCTGGGCGGTGCTGGACCAGGAAGTGCTCGACCTGCTGTTTGAGGTCAGGCGCGAAGACTTCGTCCCGCCGGCTTATCGGACGTTGGCGTTCGCCGATCTCGAAATACCCCTGGGCGACGGCGAACGCATGTGGACGCCCAAGATGGAAGCGCGGGTGCTGCAGGAGCTGCAGCTCAAAGCGAACGATTCGGTGCTCGAAATCGGCACGGGTAGCGGTTACCTCACTGCATTGCTCGCGCGGCGCTCGGCCGACATCACGAGCGTCGAGATCAATCCCCGTCTTCATGCCGAGGCGTGGACGCACTTGGCCGGCGCCGGCATAGCGAACGCGCGGCTCGAGGCGGGCGACGGAGCCCGCGGCTGGCGCAACGGTGAATACGATGCGATCGTCCTGACGGGCTCGACACCGATCCTGCCGGACTCGTGGTTCAAGCAATTGAGGCCCGGCGGACGGCTGTTCGCCGTCGTCGGCGACCCACCAGCCATGACGGCGCGGCTGACGCGCTGGAGTGCTCCGGGAGCAATTGTTCACCAAGATCTGTTCGAGACGGTGGTCGCGCCGCTCAAGAACGCGCCGCAACCCGCACGCTTCGTGTTCTAAAGCCGGGGACCGGCTTAGTTCCTTAGGATCCTGACCGATGTTTAAACGCACGCTTGCGTTCGTGCTCGGCGCCGCCATGGGCGCGGTGCTGCCGTCAGCGGCCGCCGAGGACCTGCTGCAGATCTACCGCGACGCGCTCGCGAACGATCCGACGCTCGCCTCGGCCCGCGCGAACTGGCTCGCGATCCAGGAAGCCGTGCCGCAGGCACGGGCGGGGCTGCTGCCGTCCGTGACGCTCGTCGGCAATGCCAATCGGCAGAACTTCTACGAGAAACTTCACACCGATCCCAGCCTATCGGTCACGGAGAACTTCTCGGCATACAACTACACGGTGTCGGCGAGCCAGCCGCTTTATCGCAAGCAGAACCTCGTTGCGCTGGATCAGGCGAAGGAGACGGTCGGCCAGAGCGACTACGTGCTCGCGTCCGCGCGGCAGGACCTCATCGTTCGAGTAGCGCAGGCCTATCTCGACGTACTGCTGGCGCGCTTCAATATCGAACTGACCGAGAGCCAGAAAGCGGCGGTCAGCGAGAATCTCGCGCAGGCGAAACGTAACTTCGAGGTCGGCACCGCGACGATCACGGACACCAATGATGCGCAGGCCAAGTACGACCAGATCGTGGCGCAGGAAATCTCGACCCGGAACGACCTCGATAACAAGCTCGCGGCCTTGCGCGCGATCATCGGCCGCGCTCCGAAGGAGCTGAAGCCGTTCGGGGGCGGGTTTGCGCCGCAACTGCCGACGCCCAACACGCTCGACGCGTGGATCGAAGCCGCCGTTCGCGACAATCCGCAGGTGCGCATCGCGCAGGCGAACTACGACATCGCGGTGCTCGAGGTGGACAAGCAGCGCGCCGGTCACTATCCGACGCTCGATCTGGTCGCGAGCTTCAACCAGGGCTACGCCGGGGCGACGCCGTCAGTGTCGTCGACCACCACAGTTGCCAACGATTCGCGGGTCGGGTTAATCGGCGTGCAGCTCAATGTTCCGCTCTATCTCGGCGGGTTGATCGACTCCAGGGTGCGGCAAGCCGTGGCGAATCAGGAGAGAACGCGGCAGGACCTCGAAACGGCGCGGCGCAGCGCGCAGCTTTCGGCGCAGACCGCGTTCAACGGCGTCACCAGCGGCGTGGCGCAGGTCAACGCCTTCGAGCAGGCGGTCAAGTCGGCGCAGGTCTCTTATGATTCGACCAAACTGGGGCTCGAGGTAGGCGTGCGCACCAATCTCGACGTGCTCAACCAGCAACAGCAAGTCTTCCAGACACGCTTCAACCTGGCCCAGTCATACTACAATTTCGTGATCAACGGGCTCAAGCTCAAGCAGGCAGTCGGCACGCTCTCCGATCCCGACGTCGACGAACTCAATCGGGCGCTTGGCGGCTAGGATTCCCCATTTGCTGTACCGCGCACGCCGCGAGCTGCGGCGCGAGCCACTCCCACAATCGGTCGGCTGCGCCGCGATGCATCGCGTGAAATGCGCGTGCGGCCAGGCCCATCGCCTGGCGCCGACCCGGGTCCGCGAACAGAGCAGCGAGCGCTGCGATCAGCGCGTCGGCATCCGCGACGCGGAGCGCCGCGCCCGAGTCGATTGCACCCGCCGTGGCCTCGCTGAAGTTGAAAGTGTGTGGTCCGATCAGCACCGGCGTGCCGACCGCCAGGGATTCGATCAGGTTCTGCCCGCCAAGCGGCAACAGACTGCCGCCGACGAACGCCACGTCCGCTGCCGCGTAATACGCCGCCATCTCGCCCATCGAGTCCCCGAGGACGACGCCGACGTCGGCAGGCACGGGCGCGTCAGGATCGCTGCGCCGGACGAAAGGAACACCACGTGCGCGGAGCAACTCGGCGACCGTCGCAAAGCGCTGCGGATGTCGGGGCACGAGCACCAGTAGCGGATTGTCCGGCAGACCTCGCCGCGCAAGGGCATCGAGCAACAACGTCTCCTCGCCATCGCGCGTGCTCGCCGCCAGCCAGACCGGGCGCATCGCGCCAAACCGGAGCCGAAATCCGGCGCCAAGCTCGAGCGCCGACGAAGGGATGGTGACATCGAATTTGAGGTTGCCGGTGACGATGGCCTCCGGAGCGCCCAACTCCGCGAGCCGCGCCGCATCGGCAGGTGACTGTGCCGCAACTCCGGAAAGGCGCCGCAGCATCGGCCGGGTCAGCGATAGGAAGCGCGCGTAGCCGCGCGCCGAACGCTCGGACAGTCGAGCATTGACGAGGTACAAGGGAACGTTCGCGCTCCGGGCGCCGGCGATGAGGTTCGGCCACAACTCGGTTTCGACCAGAAACCCGGCGGTTGGCTGGAAATGGGCATAGAAGGCGCGGACCGCGAACGGTACGTCGTAGGGCAACCACGCTCGTATCACGCGGTCGCCGAAGAGCGTTTCGGCCGTCTCCTGGCCGGTCGCGGTCATGTGCGTGACCACAATGGCCGCTTCCGGATACATTGCTTTCAGCCGTTGCACGAGAGGAACCGC